>NZ_AP023287.1:1252033-1565041 GCF_014218295.1 Mycolicibacterium litorale | reverse complement strand
ACGTGCGCCCGCGGTATCCCCAGGGCATCCAGGACGGCGACCGCGTCGTCGGCGAGGTCGGCGATGGCATAGGGAACCCGGTCGAAATCCCAGCCGGAGCGACCGGTGTCGCGGTGGTCGTACCGGATCACCCGATGGCGGTGACCGAGGATCTCGACCAGCTCATCCGGCCATGTCAGCCCCGAGGAGTTGGCGCCCATGATCAGCAGCAGCGGCGTGCCGTCGGGGTTCCCCCTGTCCTGCGCCCACAGGGTCACACCGTCACCAACGTCGACGAGATGTTCCATGCCCCCATGATGCCTGAGTCCGCAGGACACGGATACCGTTGGACTCCAGTCGAATTGACGGCTGTGTGTTGTTGCTTTTCCACCCGGAGGGCTGAAGGCGCCACACATCCGGGCGTCAGGCAGACGCCGCCGGTTGTTGTGCCGTCTCGGCCATATCGGTGAACTCGCGCTGGATCTCGTCGTCCTCGCGAGCCGTCATGAGCGACACGGCCACGGCGACGACGAAGCACGCGATGAAGCCGGGCACGATTTCGTACATCGCGCTCGACAGCGCCTCGGTCTGACCCCAGATGCCGACCACGACGGCGCCGGCGATCATGCCGGCGATCGCACCCGCCGAGGTGAGCTTGCGCCAGAACAGCGACAGGATGATCAGCGGTCCGAACGCGGCACCGAAACCGGCCCATGCGAAGCCGACGAGGTCGAGGATTGTCCCATCCGGGTTGAGCGCCAACAGGATCGCCACCACCGCGACCGTCAGCACCCCGAGCCGGCCATAGGTGACCAGCCTCTTTGGGCCGGCCTCCTTGCCGAACGCGCGGTAGATGTCCTCGACCAGCGCCGACGAGCAGACGATGAGCTGCGACGAGATCGTCGACATGATGGCCGCCAGCACTGCGGCCAGCACGACCCCGGCGACGAAGGGATGGAACATCACCTGCGCCAACTCGAGGAACACCGTCTCGGGATTGTCCAGCGTCACTCCTTCGCGGAAGAAGTACGCCAGCCCCGCGAAGCCGGTGGTGATCGCGCCTGCTGAGGTGAGGATCATCCAGCTGATGCCGATCCGACGACCGGCCTTGGCGTCGGCCGAGGAACGCATCGCCATGAACCGGACGATGATGTGCGGCTGGCCGAAGTAGCCCAGTCCCCAGGCCGCCGCCGACACGATGGCGAGGAAACTCCCGCCGTAGAACAGCGACGTGCGGTGGATCTCGCCGCCGGGGTTGGCGGCGTCGGCGGCGTGGACCAGGTTGACCATCTCCCCCGGCCCGCCGGTGGCGATGATCGTGACGACGGGGATCGTGACGAGCGCGGCGAACATCAACAGCGCCTGCGCGACGTCGGTGAGCGACGCGCCGAGAAAGCCGCCGAACAGTGTGTAACACAGGGTTACTCCGGCGACCAACAGCATGCCGGTCAGGTACGAAGAGCCGAACGACGTCTCGAAGAACACGCCGCCGGCGACCATGCCGGACGACACGTAGAACGTGAAGAACACCAGGATGATCGCGCCGGCCGAGATCCGCAGGACATGCGACTTGTCGCGCAACCGGTTCTCGAAGAAGCTCGGCACGGTGATCGAGTTGTTGGCGATCTCGGTGTAGGCGCGCAGCCGGGGTGCGACGAACTTCCAGTTGAGCCATGCGCCGATCACCAGGCCGATCACGATCCACGACTCGATCAGGCCGGAGGCGTAGATGGCGCCGGGGACACCGAGGAGCAGCCATCCGGACATGTCCGAGGCGCCCGCGGACAGCGCAGCGACGGTCGGGGTGAGCTTGCGACCGCCGAGCATGTAGTCGTCCAGGTCGCTGGTCCGGCGGAAGGCGTAGAAGCCGATCGCGAGCATCAGTACGAAATACAGCCCGATCGCCAGGATCTGAAACGCGGTGTCGGACATGAATTACTCGTTCCGTCGAAGGTTCCTGCGATGCGCTCGTCGTTTCGATCATGAAAGCAGGACGGTCACCTGAACTTCTTGGCCGATCGTATGGGAAATGGGGCCGGTCTTTGTCCGGTTCGACAGAGCGCCCGGGGTCGTGGGTCGACATCCTCTGCCGCTGCCAACACACGGCCGAAACAAACGACCGCTACGTTTGTCCGGGACCCAGTTGAAAGGAGTCGGTCGTGAGTACGCCGACACGTGCCACCTACCGCACGATGGCCGAGGGCACCGCCGAGGATTACGCGCTGATCAGCCGCGCCGAAGCGGCGAACAATGCCGGACTGGTACCCCGTGTCCTGACACTGGTGGAAGCCCTCGCCGACGGTGAGCAGGCGTATCCGATCAGCCGGCTGGACCACGCACTGCAGTCGGCGACCCGGGCCTTCGACGACGGACGGCCGGTCGACTACGTGGTCGCGGCGCTTCTGCATGACATCGGTGACACGTATGCGCCTCATGCTCACGGCGCGTTCGCCGCAGCGGTCCTCGCGCCCTACGTCCCGGAACGTCTGGCCTGGATCGTCAAGGTGCACCCCGAGTTCCAGCAGTATTACTACGCCCCGCACATGGGTGGTGTCCGAGACGCCCGGGAGAAGTACCGCGACCACCAATGGTTCGACGACTGTGTGGAGTTCTGCGAGAAGTACGACCAGAACTGCTTCGACTCGTCGTTCGAGCATCGTCCGCTCGAGTTCTTCCGCCCGATGGTCGAGGAGGTCTTCGCCCGCGAACCGTGGTCCGCGCACTCAGCTACATGACACGCCGATGACGCGGCAGCCGGGGCCGTATCGACTGCACGACATCAAGGCCCTCTTCTGCGCTCCGGCGCTGTCACGGTCCACGCCTGCTGCCCACGACGCGTCAGGCGCCTGGGCCACCGCGCCGCACCCTTTCGTGAAGTTCACGACCGCGCGACAGTCGCGCGCGTTGCAGAGGCCGATGGCCGCGCGCTCGGCCTCGACAGCCGAGTTGAAGCCCTGCGTGTAGCCCACCTTGCCGGTATTCGGCGAAACCGCGATCGCACCCCACCCCAGGGCTCCGGCGGTCGGTGCCGTCAATGCCGTACCCGCGCCGAGGCACCCGGCCACCAGCGAAACCACAAGCAATCGCCGGAGGGTCACCATAGGAGCGCATCGTATTCACACCGCGCGACACCGCGTAGGCCAGACACCGAAGCGGTACCGTCTCGAGACTGCGGTGAGATCGCTGCCGCTTCAGTCCGGCGGCGCCCCGAAGATGACGGGCCGATGCATCGACCATGGACGAGCGTTCTCCAGTTCGTAGGCAAGCGCGAGCAGGAGGTCCTCGCGGCCGTGAGCCGCCATGAAGTGGGTTCCGATGGGGAGAGCGTCCCCGTTCCAGTACAGCGGCACGGACATGGCGGGTGACCCGACGGCGTTGGCGTACCAGGTGAACGGCGAGAACTCAGCATCACGTGACAGCAGCTCCAATGGATCGGTGGGATCTGCCGTGAAGTAGCCGAGCGGAGGTGGCGGTGCCGCCAGCGTCGGGGTCAGGAACACATCGAAATCGGCCCAGAACGCCTGGATCTGGTGTTCGGCTTGCTCGAGAGTCTCCATGGCACCGTGTATCGCGGCCGGTGAGAAACCGCGGCCATGCGCGACGACAGCGTCGGTGTACGGTTCGAGGTCGCCGGGCCGCGGCGGGTGTCCGAGGACACCGATCCAATGGTCGAGCCACGCCGCGGCTCCTGCGGTGTAGAGGATCAAGAAGGCGCGCTCGAGCTCCGCGAAGTCGCCCGGCAGCTTGGCCTCAGCGACGGTATGACCCAGGCGCGCGCAGAGTTCGACCGCGTCGTCAACCGCCTCTTCGCAAGCAGCGTCGACCGGGGTTCCGGTCGGTGGTGTTATGGCGTAACCGATCTGCAGAGCGCGCGCTGAACCGGCGGCGCGGGTCTGCAGGACTGCGGCACTATCCCGCACGGTCCGAGTCAAGACGTGCTCGGACCAGATCCCTGCTGCGGGGCTTCCGGATAGCAGCTCAGGGACCAGCGCACGGTGCCTGCTCGGTTTGAGTCCGAAAAGCCCGCACGCCGAGGCAGGGATCCGGATCGAGCCGGCCGCGTCGTTGCCGTGGGCAATGGGCACGACACCGGCAGCCACCGCTGCCGCGGCGCCACCGCTCGATCCTCCTGCGGTGCGGGTGGGGTCCCACGGATTGCGGCAGGGCCCGTGCGACGCGGACTCGGCGGTCGACAGCAGCGCGAATTCACACGTCGCCGAGGTGCCGATGGGAATCAGACCCGCCGCGCGGTATTGGCGGACGATCCGGCTGTCGGCGGTGGCGACGAAGTCCCGCAGGTAGCGCGATCCCGACGTGTGCCGCACGCCGGCCTGCAACGCCAGATGGTCCTTGATCAGGCAAGGCACACCGGCCAGCGGCGCATCGGCGTCGACGGTAGCGGCGGGAGCTCGCGCCGTCGCCACCATGCTCGTCACTTGGAACCCGAGAAGCGCATCGAGTGATTCAGCGCGAGCGATGGCGCTTTCGACCACCTCTTCGGCCGAGATCATCCCAGCCCGGATGGCCTCGGCGATGGCTATCCCGTCGCTGGCTGCTAGCTCGTCGTCGTTCACACCTGCGTCCTCGTTCGTCGGTCACACCTGTTCAGAGGCAGCCGTTTTCGCTATCGGTGCGAATTCGCGCCACTACCACGCCTGCCGGGAAGATACTCCTGCGACAAGCGGCCGACAACGCCGTGACCACATTGCGCTGAGAATGTCTGGCCGAGGGCCTAGATTGGGCCCACATGGCGGGTGAGCGCGGAAGAGGCAGGGTTACCTTGCGTGACGTGGCCCTCGCCGCGAACGTTTCGACGACGACGGTGTCGGATTCACTGAACGGCAGTGGTTCGCTGCCCGAGAAGACCCGGCAGCGGGTGCGCGAGATCGCTGTCGAACTCGGGTATCGCCCCAGTGTCGCCGCGCGGTCGTTGCGCAACGGACGCACCGGAACCCTGGTGATCACGATGTTGCCCGGCGACGTCGACGCCGAATCGCTCTGGCACGTCGAATATTTCATGCGGGTCATGACCGGAGCCGCAATAGAGGCGAACCAGCGCGGGTTCCTCCTGGCGGTCGCGCCTGCCCACATGGAGCTGCATGTCGCGCACGACGGGCTCATCGCCGTCGACCCCGCCAAGGGCGATGAGCTGCTCGAGTCCGCTCGGCGGCGCGGCACGCCGGTGAGCACGGTCGGGCGCACCGACTCCGACGTGGCGAGCTGGGTCGACAACGACTGGGCCGGCGTCGTCGCCGACGTCCTCGACCATCTAGAACGCGGCGGGTCGCGTCGGCCGATGCTCGTCACGCCGGACTCTCCTGCGTCGTACATCCATTCCGTCGAGCAGGAGTTCACGTCCTGGTGCCGCGAGCGGGGCTTCGCCGATCGCAGATCTCGTATCCATGGCGCCTTCGATCCCGCGGTGGCTCGCGCCGCGGTGCGGGACGCCCTCGACGGTCCCGACCGCCCGGACGCGCTCTTCGTCGGCCTGGATCAGCTCGCGCTGGCCGCCGAATTGGCCGCGATGGATCTGGGACTGCGCGTCCCGCAGGATCTCATGCTGGTGAACATCGGTGACGGCGCCGCGGTCGCCTCTGCGCCCGTGGCGATCTCGGTGGTGGAACTGCATGCCGAGGAGATGGGCCGTGCCGCGGTGCGGATGCTGGTCGACCAGATCGAGCAGAACGCCGAACCCCGCCGCGAGGTGGTGCCCGCGCATCTCGTCGTCCGCGCCAGCTCACGCCGTTAACACGTCGGCACGCGTCACCATCCCGTGGTGAGCGTTAACAGGAACGTTACTGTAGCGGCCGTTTCGTGACACACGACGTCCCTACCTTCAGCGACAGAAACGTTCCTGCGCCCCCGCAGGAGCCTTGCTGAAGGAGCGCCCGTGGACGACATCGCGACCCGCACGACCGCGGATCCGTCAGCCGCCGCACCGATGCGACGCGAGTTCACCATGTGGTCGGCTGCCATGCTCGGCTTCGTCTTCGTCTCGCCGATCGTGGCCATGTACATGGTGTTCGGGCTCGGTCTGGCCGCAGCGGGGCCCGGTTTCTGGTGGGCCCTGGTGGTGGTGCTGATCGGCCAGGTGCTCATCGGCGTGACGTTCGGCGTGCTGGCCTCCCGGTGGCCGATGGCCGGCGGGGTGTACCAGTGGTCGCGGCGCCTGCTTGGGCCGGCCTACGGGTGGTTCGCCGGATGGGCCTACATGTGGACGCTGATGATCACCCTGACCGCGGTGTCCTACGGCGGCGCGCTGTTCGCCGCCGCGGCATTCGATCTCGACGCCGACAACCAGACGCTGATGACGCTCGTCGGGATGGCCATCCTCGCCGGTGCGGTACTGGTCAACGTGCTGGGCCGCGCGGCGGTCCGCATCGTCGGGTTCCTGTGCCTGATCGCCGAGGTGGTCGGCTCGGTGGGTATCGCGGTGTGGCTGTTGTTCTTTCACAAGGTCAACAGCGTCGCGACGCTCGGTAGCGCGATCACCTGGCCGTCGGACACCGCCTTCATGGCAACGCCGTTCGTGCTGGCGGTCATGTTCGCCGGATGGTCGTTCCTCGGTTTCGAGAGCGCCAGCACCCTCGCCGAGGAGGTCGGCGACCCCAAACGTGACATCCCCAAGGCGATCGTCGGTTCCCTCGTCGGCGTCGGAGTCGTCGTACTGTTCACGTGTTTCGCCTTCCTGATGGCCATGCCCGAGAGCGCCGCTGCCGAAGCCGATCCCGTCGCGGCCACGCTCACCGCGTACCTCCCGGCGCCTGTGTTCAAGGCGGTCATGGTCCTGTTCGTCATCGCCTACTTCGCCACCGTGGTCGCGATCAGTTCGGCCGTGTCACGCATCGTGTGGTCCTACGGGCGCAACGGGGAACTGCCGGTGAGCCGCCACCTCGGCAGGCTTCACGGGCGCATCAACACCCCCACCGTCGCGACCGTGGTCACCGGCGCGATCGGCATCCTGCTGTACCTGCCGTTCCAGAGTGAGCAGATCTACACGCTGCTGGTCACATTCGTCACCGCCGGGTTCTTCTTGTCGTTCGGGTTCCCGATCGTCGGGCTGGCGATCAGCAAGATCCGGGGGACGTGGGACCGCTCCGAACCGACGTTCCTCGGTCGCGTCGGGCACGTCGCGGGCTGGCTCGCGCTGGTGTGGGTGATCGTCGAGACGGTCAACGTGCTGTGGCCTCGCACCGGAGACCCGCTGGTCGACTGGGCGCCGTTCATCGTCACAGCTGCCCTGTTCGTGATCGGCCTCGCCATCCGGGCGACCTTGGGGCTCAGGGGCGTTCCAGATGCCAGGAGTACGGAACTCCAGCCGCAGACTTGACCGTCGAACAGTACAACTATCGAGAAAGTAGTGATTCTCCGGTGAAAGACAAGAAGTTTCATCTCGGCTGGTTCATGAATTTCACCGCCGACATGTGGACCGGCCCGTTCGAGCAGGGCGGCGGCGCACCGTGGGACGGCCAGTTCTACGTCGAGATGGCCAAGAATCTGGAGCGTGCCGGTTTCGACTTCATCATGATGGAGGACAAACTGGCCGTCTCCGAGGCCTTCGGGGGCACCAAGGAGGCCGTGCTCAAACACGCGGTCGGCATGGTGCCCAAGCATGATCCGGCACCCTTGGCGACGTTGATCAGTGCCTCCACACAGCATCTCGGGGTCGTGGCGACGCTGTCGACGCTGGGATATCCACCGTTCCTGTTGGCTCGGTTGTGCTCGACCATCGACCACATCTCGCACGGACGGTTCGGCTGGAACATCGTGACCAGTGCCGAGAACGCGGCTGCGCAGAATTTCGGTCTGGACGCGCTTCCGCCGCGGGAGGACCGCTACGCCATGGCCGACGAGTACATGGACGTGGTTTATCAGCTGTGGGATTCCTGGGAACCGGACGCGGTCGTCATCGACCGCGAGCGCGGTGTGCACACCGACTTCACGAAAGTGCACGAGATCAACTTCCACGGCAAGTACTACAAGTGCCGCGGGCCGCTCAACACCGCGCCGTCCCCGCAGGGCCGACCGACCTTCCTGCAGGCCGGCGGGTCGCCGCGTGGACGTGACTTCGCGGCCACGCACGCCGACGCGATCATCACGCTCGCCGACGGGGTCGACGGGATGCGTGCCTACCGCGAGGACATCCGTGGCCGCGCGGCCGCGCAGGGCCGCAATCCCGACGAGGTCAAGGTCATGTACCTCGTGGTCCCGACGCTGGGCGAGACCACCGAAGAGGCGCTGGGGCGGCGCGAGCGGATGGTCACCTCGCAGGCGTTCGCCGAACAGTCGCTGTCGCTGCTCTCGTCGATCACCGACATCGACTTCGCTCAGTTCGACCTCGACGCGCCGCTGCCGCATCTGACCACCAATGGCGAGCAGGGCTCACTCGACAAGTTCCAGCAGCCCGGGTCGGGCAAGACGCTGCGGGAACTCGTCTACGAATCCGCCGAGTTCTCGTCGTCCTATCCGCTGATCGGTACGCCGTCGGCCGTGGCCGATGAGATGGAATGGCTGATGGATGAGGTCGGCGGAGACGGTTTCCTCATCACGCTGCACAACCAAGGGGTGAGCCGCAGACACGTCATCGAGGTCACCGACGGTCTGGTGCCCGAACTGCAGCGGCGCGGCGTCGTGCGCACCGAGTACACGCAGAAGACTCTGCGTGAGACGCTTCGGGAATTCTGAAGCTGCCAGGGTTTGCGGCGGTCAGATCGCCAGTTCGGCCTCACGTGGAGACTGCGTCGGTGCAGACGATATGCCCCGAAAGCGACGCCGTCAGCGCAGCCTGACCGTCGGTGTCCGAGCGCTTCATGAAGTCGGGCAGAACCACGTCCTTGATCTCGACGCGGTCGATGGGGATCCCCCAGCGCAGCGCAGGGCCGTCGATCATCAACTCCAGGCCCTGGTTGAGGTGCTCGCGATACGGGCGGACGCCGACCGGATGCGCGGCACGTCGCTGTCAGCGTGTCGAGGTCAGAGTGGAGCCCAACCGGTCTCCGGCCCCACGGGCCCGAGTCCCGACGTCGATTGTGACACCGATGGACCTCCGCAATCCGCTGTCAGGTCCCGTGAACCGTCCTAAGCTGGCGCTATGCGCGACCAGCGCCGGGCAAAGCGGGAAGCGCTCGCCAGGCTGGCGGGCTGCTGCCTCGCCGCCGGGCTGCTCGCGGCGGCGTTGATGTTCCCGTTCGTCGGCGGCGCCGGGACGGCGTTCATCCGCGTGTCCGACTCGGCCACTGAGGAATTCGACCAACTGCTCGAGGGCGCGGCGCCGCTCGTCTCCACCATGGTGGACGAAGCAGGGAACCCCATCGCATGGCTGTACGAGCAGCGCCGCTGGGTGGTTCCCAGCAATCGGATCGCCGACACGATGAAACTGGCGATCATCTCGATCGAGGACAAGCGTTTCAGTGAGCACAACGGCGTCGATTGGCAGGGCACCCTGACCGGCCTGGCGGGTTATCTGCGGGGGGCCGAAGCCACCCGGGGCGGGTCGACGCTCGAGCAGCAGTACGTCAAGAACTTCAACCTCCTGGTGAAGGCACAGACCAGCGCGGACCGGCGCACGGCGGTGGAGAACACCCCGGCCCGCAAAATCCGCGAGATCCGGGCGGCCCTGGCCATGGACGTCGCACTCCCCAAGTCGGAGATCCTGGCGCGCTACCTGAACCTGGTGTCGTTCGGCAACGGCGCGTTCGGTGTTCAGGACGCCGCGAAGACCTATTTCGGCATCGATGCCAGCGACCTCAACTGGCAGCAGGCTGCGCTGTTGGCCGGGATGGTCCGCTCCCCCAGCTCGCTGGACCCGTACATCTACCCCGATGCCGCGTTGCAACGGCGCAACGTGGTGCTCAACACCATGATCGAGAACCTGCCCGACAAGGCAGACGAGCTCCGCGCCGCCAAGTCCGCACCGCTGGGCATACTGCCGCGACCCGCGGCGCTGCCGCAGGGATGCATCGCCGCGGGTGATCGCGCGTTCTTCTGCGAGTACGCGCTGCAGTACCTGGCCGGGGCGGGTCTGAGTGTGCAGGACGTGGCCCGCAACGGCTACCTGATCCGCACCACCCTCGACCCGAAGGTCCAGGGCAGCGTCAAGAACGCCGTCGATCGATTCGCCGACCCCACCGCCGTCGGCGTCGCCAGCGTGATGAGCGTGATCAGACCCGGGAAGGACGCGCACCGCCTCGTCGCGATGGCGGACAGTCGCAGCTACGGGCTGGACGCCAACGCCGCCCAGACGGTGCAGCCGCAGCCGTTCTCTCTCGTCGGCGACGGCGCCGGCTCGATCTTCAAGATCTTCACCACGGCGGCGGCGCTGGAGATGGGGATGGGTATCAACGTCACCCTCGATGTGCCGGCGTCATTCCGGGCCACCGGCCTCGGCGACAGCACCGAACCCGGATGCCCGGCGAAGACCTGGTGTGTGAAGAACGCCTCCCCGTACGCCGGTCAGATGAACGTGACCGATGCGCTGGCGAAGTCACCCAACACCGCATTCGCCAAACTGATCTCCCAGATCGGTGTGCCCCGCGCGATCGACATGGCGGTCCGCCTCGGGCTGCGGTCGTACGCCGAGCCGGGAACCGCCCGCGTGTACGACCCTGAGACCAACGAGAGCATCGCCGATTGGGTCAAGCGGGAGAATCTCGGATCGTTCACACTCGGCCCGCTACAGCTCAACGCGCTCGAATTGTCCAACGTGGCTGCGACGTTGGCCTCGGGCGGAGTCTGGTGCCCGCCCAGCCCGATCGACAAGGTCTTCGACCGCAACGGCGATGAGGTGACCCTCGCGGCGGCGCCATGCGAGCAGGCCGTCCCCGAAGGGCTCGCCAACACGATGGCCAATGCGTTGGGCACGGACCACACCGGCGGAACCGCCACCGGCGCGGCGGGTTCGGTCGGATGGGATCTGCCGATGTCGGGCAAGACCGGTACCACCGAGTCGCACCGGTCCTCGGCATTCCTCGGGTTCACCAATCAGTACGCCGCCGCGAATTACATCTTCAACGACTCCCCGACTCCGTCCGGTCTGTGCTCGAGCCCGCTGCGCGAGTGCAGTGACGGAGACCTGTACGGCGGAACCGAACCGGCCCGCACCTGGTTCACGGCGATGAAGCCGATCGCCACCGACTTCGGCCCGATCGCCATGCCCCCCACCGATCCGCGATACGTCGACGGTGGCCCCGGCGGCCAGGTACCAAGCGTGGCCGGACTGAAGCTCGATGAAGCACGAAAGAAACTGTCGGAGGCTGGCTTTCAGGTCGCAGCCGAACCGACTGCGGTGTACAGCTCCGCCGCGAAGGGCAGCGTCGTCGGCACGACTCCGAGGGGCAGGACCATTCCCGGCACGATCATCACGATCAACACAAGCACCGGGTACGTCCCCCCGCCGGTGTACCAGCCGCCTCCCCGAAGCACGCCCTCCGCTCCCAGCGCGCCGCCTCCAGGGCAGGCACCGCCCCCGCCGCCCCCGAACGTCGTCGAGATCCCTGGACTGCCGCCGATAGTGCTGCCGTGGCTGGCGCCACCGCCACCGCCGGCGCCACCGCCGGCGCCACCGGCTTGACGCGAGTGATCCGGCCGCTCAACTCAGCTCGTCGAAGCTGACCACCTTGCCGCGGTTGATCGATACCCAGTCCCTGGCCTCGAGGTACGGACGGAACGTAGTGGCGATCGCCTGCTGGTCAGCCGAGCTCTTCGGACGCTGCAGCTCATAGAGGTGCCGGAACTCCGTCCACGCCACTCGTACCAGGCGTCGACGTCGTCCATCGACTGCCGGCCCAGCAACGCGCCGATGCGCTTCATCGACCCAGCCGTAGGACCACTCCCACTCCCACGGATGCTTCTTGCCCTCCTGCCGGTTGATCTCCTCGAGACTGAAGAAGCGCCAGTTCACCTGGAGGCCGGTCTCGTCGCGCACTGAGCGGACCCACCGCGATGTCTGGTAGGCGAACGGACACATGACGTCGAAGTGGAAGTCAACGGAGGCACGGTAATTGGTCACATCGTGAACCTCAGGTTGCGGGCGGCGCGATCGCCGAGCTCGTCGTCACCCGTCCAGCTGATCGCACCGGAGTCGATCTGATCCTGCGGGTCGATGCGGCCACAGGCGAGCTGGATGAACGTCGTGGAGTCGGTCGTCACGGTGACGTCGGGGTTGTCGAGGTGGTCGACACGCGCGGCCCGTCCGTCGACGACGACGTGGATTGCCCGGGTGAGTGGGCCGGTGAGGTCGAACGTGAGGCTCTTGCCGTTCGGCAAGCCCACCCTCTTGCCGACGATGTAGCCGATCGAGTTCTCCACCTGTTCCAATGCGATCTCCGCCGCGACGCCGCCGTCGTCGGTCTCGCGGCCGAGCGGGGTGGTGATGTCGCGTTCATGCACCCAGAAGTCAAAAACGCGGATCGCCAGGAAGCGACCGTACGTGCCGGGGCCGACGGGCATCCAGGACGGCCGGGCCAGGTCGTCGTCCGTCAAGGCGGCCAGATCACGACGCCGACGGTCGTAGACACCATGCACCTTGTCGACGTACGGAGTCTCGTCGGCGAGGAACTCGCCGGCGCGCTCGAACGGCGGTGGTGTCTGGTCGTCGTCGGGCAGCCACCCGGCCATGACGGCCTCGATGCTGGTGACGTGGTCGACGACGCCGCGCGCGTTCCAGTCCGGGCACAGTGACTGAGCCTGCCACTCGTCACCGCTGAGGTCGGTGCACAGCACGTCGAATGCGTCGTAGCAGTGCTCCAGCGCGCCGCGGATCTCGTCGAGGCTTCGAGTTTTCACGCTCGAATCATCTATCCGCAGGCGGCTAGGCACCCGTCTTTTGGCGACGGTGACTGTCGTGAGGCATCGCTGTGCCCTCGCGAGCGGTCGCGAATCGCGTCAATATGCGCGGTACCGCAGGGTCGCGTCCCTCTGTGGAGTGTGTAGTGACGGCGTAGCCGTAGCTCGTGTCTTCGCGGACGTACTTGGTGGACCCGCGGCCTTACTGGGACCCGCGGCCGGCACTACGTGAAGATGTCTCCGCGCTGTTGTTCCGACGCGCCAACTTCGACGACCTCGCAGGCCGCCAGAGGGCGGAAACCAAACTGCTGACCAGCATGCCTCAGCATCTGTAGTGACCTCTGACGCGAGTGCCGTCTTTCTTGGTGTAACCGTTGACCCATGTGCACCCTATGTTGGGTACGTTCGCGCTAGGCGCATCCAGCACGGGCGGTGTGGACGGCGTGTTGACTGGCGGCGGCGCGATCACCGGCGCAGCCGGCACACTGCCAGCAGTTCCACCGGGACAGTAGTTGGCCAGCGCGGAGTTGGCGATCACCTTGCCCTGGTCGAAACTATATGGACTCGGTTTGTTCTCATTCCCCACGACGTCCAGCACCAAGTCAACGACCTGCATGGACGGATTCTGCCGTGCCGTGTCGCATATGGCGTGACCGAGGGCGATGACATAGTCCCGGCCGAATATTGGGACGCCGTCGGCCTCGATCGCCGCCAAGTAAGCGTCGTCGGTTGGTGAGGCGGAGGCAACCGGCGCTACCACCCATCCAGAGCCGCAACACAGCGCCACTGCGACCCCTGTAGTAATCGCTGCTCGCTTAACCGCGAGCGCCCTCCGCAACTTCATGCTTCCCCCAGAAAGTTCTTTGTCGTGACTGCACACTATGTGTCGCGATCGGCCGCGGCGGCGTTACTGCAGCATCGGTTCGCTGCGGATTAGACACCCGAGCGCGCGTGGAGACGCGACGCGGTCACAGTCGGTGGATCCATGCTGCTGAACTATCCGCGTACGTATGCCCCAGCTACTTGAACCGCAGCGCAGTTCGGCCGCGACAGCGGACAGGTGAGGTTGCGAATCGACGACAAGGGACACGTCGACGCAGTCCCGAACAGGAATCAGCCGGATCTCCCGGTACCGATTGCCGTCCTTTGCGGACTTCATCGTTGCATAGGCATAGATTGCCGTCTGCCAACCGGCGATCCGCCGTCGTGTCGGCGCGACAGCACCCGCCTCTTATGTTGCTGAGCGGATTCCTGCGAGGTCGTTCTGGGCGCAAGCCCTCAGAAGCGTTTCTCGGAGGCGCGAAGACCCCCGCGTAGCCGGCGCTTCGCGGTGGGATTCCGCTCGTTACGGCCCCGTGACTGCAGCGCTGGCGCGATGAGAGATTTACCCGACGCCCTGTTAGCGGGTACAGAACAAACCTGCGACCTCTGGGTTATGAGCTGGCTTCCGGGGATTTCTGGAGTCCCGCTAAGTCTCATTTGCGCAGGTCAGATCGGGTGTCGGGTGCAGCGCATGTCGCTCCGTTTCACCGATTTCGGGCGGTTTCGCAGAGTTTTGTTCCCAAATCCGTTCCCAAATTGGGTTTGCTGGAGCGCGGCCCCCAGCCAGCGTGCCGCCGTATTGCCTAACGTTGCCAAGCCACAACGGCTCGGCTCACCGCGCTCAATGCGGCGTCGGTGGTAGCGGCTCCACTCCCCTACTGGCCAGCCACATGGTGTGCTCGCGACTGATTGCCTCCTCCGCGTCGGCGACTGCCTGAGGCCACTCTGTTTCGCCTACTCTTTGAAGTACGTCAGCTTGGACGGCGAGTTCCCCCGCCGCCACTCGATAGGCCGAAGTCAGTTGCGAGTGCTGCTTGATGGCTAACCAAGCAGCCCCGCCAGCCACGAAGGCGGCCACCACACCGGCGAAGTCGATCGGTTCGTCGCGCCCGAACGCGACCGAGGCGGCAACGACTGCCAACAGTTCACCCACAAGCAGCGCATATCGCAAACGCGTCGCGCGAACCTCATTCAGCGTTGCATTGTGGGAGTACCAATTCCTCTGGTCCTCAGTTCGGCACTTCAGGTATGCCTCTTTGCGGACAGCGAACGGCGACCGTCGAAGCTTGAGCATGCTTTCTGTAAGCACCGCGTCGCCGAGACCTACCGTGATTCGATCACGCCCACGTCGAAGCACTTCCGCAATTCGAGCGTGCAATAAAGCTCTGGCGTCGTCGTCAGCAACAGATGGGCCGAAGGGCTCGCCCTGCACTGCAAAACGCCACGCAAGGGTCTTGGTGGATTCAGCCACTGCGCGACCCGCATACCAGTCGCGCTCAGGCTGAAATCTAATTAGCGCAATTTCAGACACAGCTGCAATGAGAAAGGCGGCCAGCAGTACGAGACCCGAGAAGTCGAAGCTCCCGATAACCAGTCCTGCGGCACCGGAAAGCGTCGCGACGAGGAGAGATGCTAAACGGACCGCATTTAGCCGGAGATAACACTTCTGACCTTTACCTGACGCATTGTTTGCTGCCTCGTGAATCGCCGGCATTTCGAGTCCCGGCACGGAAGTAGCCTTGTTTCGATCACCGCCCACGCTCGTGCTCACCTCGTGCACGTGCTCATCGTGTTGGTCGGCATCGAGCGTCCGCGGGTGGTGGCAGCGATTGCACGTTCGATAGCGCTGTCGAACTGGCTCACGTCCGGCGGCTTGTACCAATTGAGTATCTCAGCCCCGTACTCAGTCAACGCGTCCGGTATACGAGCGTCTGGTTCAATTCTTATACCGATGATCCCCTTACCCTGTTCCCTACTCCATCGGATTTCTTTATCGACCCATTCACTGTCGGCAGTAGATTTGCCAATGAGGACGATCGTCGCCGAACTGCCTTTGAGTTGCTCCTTAATCTTTCGACTAATGTAGTCCGCATCGCTGCTCTTCACCGGATCCAACAGATGGCGACCCGTAAAATCGACATCCACGTTCTTATTGTATGTCATCAGATTTAAGCCACGCGCCTTAAGTTGATCGGCGTGCTGGTAACTGATGAAAACCCGACGAGTCACGCGCCCTCCTCCGCTGGCACCAATGTGGCCATCCCCTTACACAGTGGACATTTCTTAAGCAGCGCTCCACTCCTAATGACGTATAAACAGTTACGGCAGCGCCATCGTTGATTCTTCGAACTATTGGGTACCTTGGATAGGTCTAAATCCACCTGGTAATAGTCACGAGCGTCATTCCAGGAAAAACCCGTTTCACGCCCCCATGACGGATAGGCGTAACCCGAGCGCGCGCGAGCGAATCGTTCAATGCGGTCCACCTCATGGATGTATTCGTCGGTCAAATCC
Organism: Mycolicibacterium litorale; assembly: GCF_014218295.1. The sequence continues at coordinate 1,548,943 of NZ_AP023287.1, read as the reverse complement.
GGTAGTTGATTGCAAATATCAGTTAAGGCACGCGTGGGCTCTTCGCCAATCGGTTTCATTGTACGAAACGGTGTCGAACAAATCGCCGAGAGCGGACCAGGTAAATTTACGACCCGAATGGGATCGATGAAACGAAGCGCTGCCGCCGCAAGTGCGTAGTCGTTATTGATCGCGCCTTGTGTACCCTCTGTGTACCACCCGATCTTGTAGTATCCAGAAAGTACACGCCCCTGATACTTTTTTCGGGTCGTCAAAAAGAATATTGTCGCGGCACCATCCTTCACAATTCGGTTACGCATAGAAGGCTCGCAGGTCGAGAACAGACCGTACGTGCCCGTTTCGGTGTTGGGATCGCTCTTGTTGTCACCGGGCCGGGTGATCTCCCGGACAGGCCATCGCGCCAACGGCTCGGAGAAATACACGGACAGATAGCCCATGCCGTTGTCAGTAAGCGGCCGCCAGGGGGCATCGAGGATGTGCGTCTCCATGTCGCCTCGCGTTGAGAGCCGCTGCTTCGTCATACCCTAAGGCTAGGGGTGAGCACTGACACACTGGGTGAGCCACGCGTTACTGCCGCAGGCAGGAGCTTCTGACCAACGGCGGACCTCGGGTCCGAGCCTGGCATTCTGGGCAAATCCACTCGCGTTTGCGCATCTCACTAGTCGACGGCGCATGCGACCTAGCCTTGCTGCGGTCCCCAGACTAGGCACGTGTAATCGTCGCTCACCGCTCCTGCTGACCGCTGGGCACCGCGGCGGAGGCAACTCTTGCATACTGCAGAAACCAACCTCTGGCTCAGCCGTCTGGAGACCTGTCATGCCCCGCGACATACTCACATTCGATGAATATCAGCGTCTCGCGACGCTGACGGACAAGCTACCGCCTGCCGATGAGGACCGGTTGGCGCTGCCGTTGATGGGACTTGTGGGCGAAGTAGGTGCGCTTGCTTCCGAATGGAAGAAACGCCGGCGAGATCGCACGGGGTACGACGCGTTCACAGAACAGGTTTACGAAGAACTTGGCGATGCGTTGTGGTACATGGCACTCCTCGCCGACCGCGCGGGTCTCCGGCTTGGGGAATTGGCCCAAGCCAACCTGGACAAAATCAGCGATTTATTCGGAAACGGCGAGACCATCGCACAACACTTTTACGACGACGACTGCGACGAAGCTGAGCAGCTACCGCGCCAACTAGCAGTGCGCTTCCGCGAGACCCGCGTTGTTCGGGGTAGTCAGGAAGTACCGGGCATAAGGGTTGAGGTTGTCGGCACGGAAGTGGCTATCGGCGATCCACTTGATGACAATAGCGACGTCGACGACGACTACCGTTACCACGATGTATTTCACTTAGCCCATATGGCAGTCCTCGGTTGGTCACCGGTGATGCGCGCAACTTTGCGCCCCAAACGCAAGAGACGCCACGGGCGGGCCGACCGAGTAGAGGACGGTGGCCGCGCGATCGCGATCGAGGAAGGTTTGACAGCGGCCGTGTTCGCGGAGGCTAAACGCCACTCTTACTTCGCCACAGCCGACCGGATACCGGGTTCTGTTATCAAATCCTGCCGCGCAATGACTTCACACTTGGAGGTTGTCGATCGGACCGCCGGTGAATGGCAAAGAGCCATTCTCGCCGGGTATCGAGTTTTTACTGCTTTAGTGCAACACCGCGAGGGTACCGTTCTCGTCGACATGGCGGCACGAACGCTTACATATCAACCGCCGGAGTAAGGACCTGACAGTCAGCGCGCTTCACAGTCTCGAGATTGTTGATACCCCACTTGGGCGGGAACCAGGCGGATAAAGGATCCGGCAAAGAGACGTAACGCTGCTTAATCCGACGTCGGCCTGAGATGCCTGCCACGTCGGGGTGCGCGACACGCGCGTACTTGTCGACCTCACAGAACAAATTCTGGCAGTCTATGAGATGAAGTGGGCGGCCACGCAATCCGCCAAAGGTAAGACCGAGTCGTGCGAAGTGTTCCTCTTGCCTGTCAACCATATAGCGGATCACCTCGGCTTCGATACCGTTGGCAGCTGGACCAAAGCACTTGCGAATTCCATCTCGTGCGCCAGGACCCGGCACCACAAAGTCGTTTTCGCTGAAGTCCAATACCGTCGTGTAATTTATATCAATTAGAAACTGGTAGCCCAAGAAATTGCCAATAGCCGGGTAGCCACGCAGCACCTCAAAGGCGTCTGCCATAGAAACGGCACCGGTGATCCGATCATGGACTCCGTCATCGATCATGTGGCTAATTAAGTTTAAGTGGTTAGCGTGTTTCCGCACGGCGCCAAGTGTCGGCGGTGGCACTACGTAGGCCGCGGAGTACAACCTTGCCCCGCCCTCGAAAGCGGAGCTTAGAATCTTATTGTAAGTATCGAAATCGTAAGTCTCCCATCGGATCTCGCCTAGAGCATCTTCGAGGAGCTGCCAAGTTGAAATTCTGTTAAACGTTTTGAAAAGCAGTATGCGGAAGACGATGTTGCGATAATCTTGTGGGCCTGCATAGGCCACTCTGTTGATTAGGAACTGACTGACGCGGTCAGCAGCGCGGTAACAGTTTGTGAATCGAAACTGTCGCAGGATCGGGTCGTCTGTCCACGGCCATGGAACCCCTCCGCAACGCGCCTCGTATAACGCCTGGCGCCGAGCGGCGAAAATCCAGTACGTATCGAAAACTGGTGACGTCTGCAAGCTCCGACCACACACCGTTACTTGGGGCGCAGCGTAGCGCCCTTGAGGAGCCTGAATGATGGAGTCGTCGACAGAATCTTGGTGAGCGGTAGCATCATTCAATGTGCGGATCCGCATCCAATCGGTGGCGGACGACTGCCCAGCACCGGCTTGCTGACCGTGGATACCTGCGGTGCTTCGCCTCATACGCGGAGCCTAGGCGATCCCCCCAATTGATGGATGCTGCCGTGGCCGGCGATCCATGGGACCCGCCAGCACGTCCCGACCGGCTCTCGAAGGTCAGGTGAGCCGGCGATGTGGTAGTAAGAGAGCCGACGCCGTGCATGAGAGTCGGCCTGGGCGATGGAACTAACCGCCCGATATGTCTACAGCTCGAGGCCATCGTCGCGACCTAAGCCGACCTGGAACTCGGTATAACTGCGGTCCGCATGAGTCTCGTGCTTCCGGACAGTTTCCACTCGGTATGTAACCTGGCGACGGAGGATGGCTGCAAGTCGCAGATCGAGCGAACGGCGAACGCGATCAGGCAGCTGAGCCCGAACTGCGAGACTGGCTTGATCGTGGGCAGTGCATGCGAGGCCGCCGTCATTGAGGGCACGTTGGGCTCGAAATACGGCTTCAAGGCAATCCCCCCGCTGTGGGACGACGTTAGTTTGACGCGCCCCGTTGCCATCGTGGCTGTCGCCACCGATCCGTTCGTAGAAGTGTGCGGTGTTGTTGAGGCGGCCACGGGTCATTGCGACGTAAAGCAACGCGCGGCCAGTGTTCTCGCTGAGCACGGCGTGCGTCGTGTCGGAGGTGACTCCTTGAGCCGAATGAACAGTCACCGCATAGCCAAGGCTGACATGTTCGCGCAGATACTCAGCCCCAAAGACCGCTCGCGCACCGTCGTCCAGCCGCTGGGCGGCCAACCGGTTCGTGGTGGGGTCGACCCCAGCGACACGCCAGCGCTGGCCGTTACGCACCGCATCGATTCTCGACTGGTCGGGATCGGCGGCGCGCAGCGCGATCGTCGGATCGTTACAGCGGGTCAATATCAGATCGCCTACAGCGATGTGCTGCCCACGCACCCCCAACACGGTGGAAGTCGCAGGGTCGAGGTGTTCGCAGTGCAGCCGCTGGTTGAGCGCGTCAGCCATCTCGACCGTGTCGCACACCAACAGCGCATCCTCCCCCGCCGCGATGTCGCGGCGGTAAGCCGCGAGCGCGTCGGCGGCCATCGTGACCTGATCCCCTGTGTGGAGCCGGTCGTGGTCGCGATACCAATCCACCGCACGTCGGGCGGCGGTTAGTCCGCCGTCGCGCAGCGCTAGCGAGGCTTCCCGCTCCTCCGGGTCGCGCATCCGCCACACCTCGGACAGCTTCTGCGCCCACGGCAGGTCATCGCAGAGTTGGGCGAGCATCCCGCCACGAGCCTTGACCGGTGCGAGTTGATGGGCGTCGCCCACAAGGACGATCTTGGCGCCCGCGGCGGTGGTGGCGGTCAGCAGCTGACGCAGGTCGTCGGTGCCCACCATCCCGGCCTCGTCCACGACAACGAGCGTCGATGGGGCGAGTTCTAATTCGTTGCGCTGCAGCATTAGTAGCGCCTTCGCGATCGTATAGCCGGTGTCGCCGACGCCTTCGCGGACGGCAACATCGACGGCCTTACCCGTCGGCGCGAGGACCACTATCGTCCCACCGTGGCGGCGCTTCACCGCGGCATTGAGGGCACGCAGCGACGTCGTCTTACCCGCCCCGGCTGGCGCCGATAGCGGTTGCACCAACCACGGCGAGCGCCCGATGTTCTCCACCGCCCGCATCTGATCCGGTGAAAGACCGGCGGTGTCTTCGGGCTTGATCCACAGCATGGCGCGAGGCTCCTTCGCATCGACCAGATCGAGCACCGCTTTCTCCTCGGCCAGGATCTGGTCGAGGGTGAACCGCTCGTGGCCCTCCCGCTGATGCGCCGCCCGCGGGGCGGTCAACCTGATCCCCACCTCGTCGACCGCGGCCTCCACTACTTCCCGCGGCGACTGGTCAGTGTCGACGGGGAGCTGTGCCCCGACGATCTCGACGAGGTCGGCGCGGGTGAAGGCCGCCTTCTCGATCTTTCCCGCGGCCTCGGCCAGGCGCGAACGGTCGAACGGGGTGCGCGCGGCCGCACGCCGCGCCGCGCGCGCCGCCTCGAAGGCTGCCCGATCCAGGCGCAGGCCCCGCGCATCCGCGCGCCACTGCGCCACCAGCTGACCCCAGGCCAGCTCCTCGGGCTTGGTAGGGCGAGTGGCCTTCTGCGCGGCCGCCAACTGCGCCGCCGACAACGGCCCCTCGACGACCTTGAGGTTGCCGGCGGCCCACTCCCGCAGCGCGGTGGATCGCCGCGACCACGCAGTGATGGTGTCGCGGTCTACGCCGGCCAATTCAGCCATACCGGTCGAGGGGTCGACCGGCGCCCACTCGAACACCATGGAACGGTTCAGCTCCCGACGCAGGGTCGCTTGGTAGATGACCCCGGCGGCGCGGGCCTCGTGATACAGCGAGGTTCCGTCGATCGACACCAATGCTCCGTCGGCGCGGGCCTGCCGGTTGGGAACGATGACGTGGGTATGCAGATGCGGATCCCCGCACCGGGACGTCTCATGCTGATAGGCCACCGCGACCAGACCGGGCAGCCGCACCAAATCCTTCTCACCGGTCCGCGGGTTGTGCACCCGCGTGTAGCCCGCGTGCACAGACAGATACTCCATCGCCTCACGCAAAGCCGTGTCGTGCGCATCGGCCATCGCCTTCATCACGACCTCATCAACACGCAACGCCCGCACCAACGACACACTCTTCGGCGCACAGAAGGTCAGATCGAAGCCGTGCACCCCGCGCTCCCCGAACGCCCGACCGCGCGCACCGCTCGGAGCGACCCCGTCATCGAGCCAGCGCGCCACCACCCCCGCATCAGCCTCCCCGCCCGCGCGCTGGGCGTCGGTCAACCCGACCAAAGCCGCCGCGCGGCGGGTGTCGCCGGCGCACAGCCACACCGGAGTGCGGGTCTCGTGTTCGGAGTAATACTCCCCCAGCCCACCGCCGGATCGGGCGCGTTTATTGGACGCGCGCTCAGCCGCCTGGGCGGTGTCGATGTAGTAGTTGATCGACCACCGCTTCAACTTGGCGATCGTCAACACCGTCTCGCCCCTCCAGCCGGCGCCCGCGGCACGTGCTGCGCCACAGCCATTCTCGCACCGTTGTGCAAATGTGCCAGGCAGAAATTGGGGGGTGTCGGGATGAGAGACGAGGTGGAGCGCCTGGGATAAGAGTAAGGGAGGCAGTGCGTTTGGAGACGCAGCGGTATGCATGGTGATGCGATTGACGGAAAGTGAGGCGATGGCGGGAAGGGGAGGATAGTGTGTCGTAAATCCGGAGGTGTGAAAAGCATTGCGACATTGCGCATTGCGTGACTCGTCGTGAGTCGGTGCGCGAAAACTCTGCACAAACCTGTCGGTGCCGCGAATTACAGTGATGTTGGGTGCCTGATGAACCTCAGCGCAGCCGAGCAGAACAGTCCGCGACGCGACGTCGCGGTGACAATTCCACACAGGCGCTGCAGCACGTCGCACGAGCCGTAGCCCCACACGACTCCAGTGGAGGGTGGTGATCAAAATGGAAGACAACCCGTTCAAGGGACACCCCCTGCTACTCTCCGTGCCGCACGCCGCGCAGCTGCTGGGGATCAGTCGAGCAGCGGCGTATCGCCTCGTGAACTCGGGCGAGTTGCCGGTTCGCCGGCTGGGCGGCCGCGTCTATGTCGTGACCGCACGTCTGCGGGACATCGGGTCATGAAGGGGTCGGTGTATCACCGAGGAGCGAAGTGGTACTACAAATTCCGCTCCCCGCAACGCGATCCCGCCACCGGCACCTATCCGTGGATCACCAAGGGCGGCTTCGACACCGAGCGGGAGGCCTGGAAGGCCTGCCGTGACGCGATGCGCGACGCCGACCGCGGCCGCATCGTCAAACCCTCCACCCGCACCGTCGGCGAGTTCCTGACCGAGTGGCTCACTGCGGTCGAACCCACACTCGACGCCACCACCTGGCGCAGCTGGAGCGACTACGCGCGGTGGTACGTCATCCCGCACATCGGCGGCGAGCGCCTCCAACGACTCGACGAACCCACCCTGCTGAAGCTCTACGCGAAGCTGCTCGCCGAGGGACGCGTCAAACGCGACAACGACTCGGTGATGTACGCGTACTGGTCGAAGCGCGTCGCGCGCGGTGCCGAGCCCACACCGCGTGTGGTGTCCGAGGCGTGCGGGACCTCGATTCAAGCCGCCCGCGCGGCGGTGCGCCGGTACGGTCCGGGATCGTGCCGGAACCGACGCCGCGAGGTCTCGCATCCAAGACGGTCCGCAACGTACATGCGTTCCTGCATCGCGCCCTGGTCGACGCGGTCGCGTGGAAGTTCCTCACCGACAACCCCGCAAGCAATGTGAAGCCGCCCCGGCGGCCGCGCACACGGCGCCAGGTGTGGAAGCCGGAGGAGATCCAGACGTTCCTCGCGTCCGTCCGGCATGACCGCTTCGGCGCGCTCTTCCTGCTGGAGCTCACGACGGGTATCCGGCGCGGCCAGATCTGCGGACTGCGGTGGTCGGCCGTCGACCTCGACGCCGGCCACATCGCGGTCCACGACAACCGCGTGGTCGTCGGTGGGCAGGCCCGCGACAAAGCGGGCGGCAAGACTCGCAACGCCGATAAGACCATCTCGATCGACCGCGCCACGGTGGCCGCGCTGCGCCGTTGGCGTGAGGTCCAGGACGGCGAGCGCGCGTTCTTCGGGCCCGACTATCACCCCGGCGGCTACGTGTTCACCTACGAAGACGGTCGGCCGTTGCACCCGGACTCGATCCGGCAGCGGTTCGATCGCCTCTCGGCCGCAGCGGGCCTGTCCCGCATCACCTTTCACGACCTGCGCCACTCGTACGCCACCGGCGCCCTGCGGGCAGGGGTTAATCCGAAGGTCATCAGCGAACGCATCGGCCACGCCAACGTCGGCTTCTTCCTCGAGACGTATGCCCACGTGCTGGAGAACGACGACCGTGAGGCCGCCGAGCAGGCGGCCGGGTTCCTGATCGGCGACGCGTGGGCCGACGACGACGAGGATGCCGACCCGACGGACCTCGACTGACTCGGAACCCTCGATATAATGCTGAGGTTATACTGATGGCGTGGGTGGTGCTCCTGCTGGAGGAGGTCGAACGGTGGTACTTCTCGCTGGACGACGACACCATGACGTCGGTGACCGGTGCGATCGACTTACTCGAGGCGGAGGGGCCCTCCCTCGGCCGGCCGACGGTGGACCGGGTGAACGGCTCGACGTTCCACAACATGAAGGAACTGCGTCCCGCCGGTACGAGCGTCCGCATCTTGTTCATCTTCGATCCGCACCGCCAGGCGATCCTGCTGCTCGGCGGCGACAAAGCCGGAAACTGGCGAAGCTGGTACGACAAGAACATCCCGGTCGCGGACGAGCGTTACGCCAGATGGCTGGCGACCGGTCACGGAGGTGATTAAGCATGGCGCGCAATTGGCGTGAGATCCGAGCTGAGGCGGTGGAACAAGGTCGCGTCGACCCGGCGCGCGCGGACTCGGCACGCAAGGAGATGCACGAAGCCGTCCAGGCCTATCGTCTCGCCGAGATTCGTAAGGCGCACGGTCACGCACGCCAGGCCGACGTTGCGGCGCTCATGGGCGTCTCGCAGGCTCGGGTGTCGCAATTGGAGAGCGGCGACCTGGCGCATACGGAACTGGGCACGCTGCAGTCTTACGTCGCCGCCCTCGGCGGGCAACTGCGGATCGTGGCCGATTTCGGGGAGGACAGCGTCGAGTTGACGGCTTGAGGCGGATGGTCCGCCTGCGCGGCTTGGGTTAAGCGTTCAGGCGCGATTAAGCGGTTTGGGGCGCTATCGACGTAGGTGCCATTCCCAACGATAGGCTGCCTATTCATCCGAAGGGCGTGTACGGGGTCGCCCAGCCGGCCGCGACGTCATAGTCGTTGCGGCTAGACGAATGGAACTATTCCCGCCGGGGGTGTGCCGCGATGCTGGTCCGTCAACACGAAAGCCTGGTCGAAGAGCTCCGCGTTCAATTGAGTTTCGACGGGCCGATTACCAGCAGCGGCGCCGTACTGACGCTGCCGGCCGCGACTACGGATCTTCGAGATTGGGTCGCGGATCGACGCAAGTTCCTAGCGGTCCAGTACGAGGATTGGATGCAGGTCGTTCGGGATTTTCGCGACAGCGTATCGGCGACCGGACCAAATCTTAGCCGGCTGGTCGCAGCATCGACGGCGCAGATTCGCTCGCTGCTCAACGTCTTGTTCTCGTCGACCACAGCGGCCGACGGGGCTGCCTCCCGCGCCATTGACGCAACCGTTCGTGCAGACGTCCTGAAGAAACTCGAGCAGCTTGATACCGAACTCGCGACCGAAGGTGCGATAGTCGCCGCCTGGAGAGACTTAGTGAAGGGAGCCGACCAGCGCACCCGGAGTGTCGAGGAGATTTCATTTCGCCGGGATACATTATTCGCGGTGGCGCAGCGCCGAAACCTTGATGTCGTCGGCAGCTTCGGCACCTTCAATCAGGTGAGCTCTGTGCTAGCTGATGTAGCCGACGCGGTGAGAGCGGAGTTGGCCGAAGAGGCCGGTGTTACATACGCACGTCCAATGCCGCCAAGTCGGGGACCTAGCGGCGTCCCCACTTGGAGAAGAATTGAGCTCTGCGAGCGTGTCCTGGCTCGCCCGCCGTTCAGAGGCGATTGCATAGTCTGGCTACGGTTAGAGCCGACCTTCCTGCCCGAACACGATGTAACGCACGGGCAAGTGACGTTCTACAACGCTTCTTATATCAGTGGTTTCGTGCGACAACCCGACGGGGCGGACGAGTTTTTCGACGTCGTGCCGACAGAGATACTTCTACCGGTTCCGCCCGACCGCGCGCCGATCTTGGAGGACGGCGAAGTGGAGTGGGAGGACAACTGGAATATGACCTATGCACGGGTCACACTGCCTGGCACCGAGACTCATACCGCATATGCGAAAGCCGTCGCCCTGGTTGAGGCCTTGAAGTCCGTGAACCACGCGGAGAGCGAGGCCTGGACCTTGCTACCGGGGCACCTGCTGTACGTCGACGGCGAGCGCCGCTCGCTACTTTCCTGGGGGCCGAAGGAGCACGCTCCGGGGCGGACGTATTACGCGCAGAACGATCGGCTGCATCGAGATATAAGACGAATGGCGCGCGCGAATCAGACGCTTGACGCTCGGTCGATACACGATCTTCAAGACGCCATGGCAATGAGCGCAGCGCTCAAGGTAGCGGATAAAGAAAGCCCTCAGGCCGTTGTGATGGCCTCGGTGCGCGCCATCGAACACATGAATGCGTGGACCACTGGCGGAGTAAAGGACTGGGCTGAGTACGCATCTGACTACTTCAAGAAGGCGCAGGCACGCGTGAAGGCCGTCGGGCTAATCAGCCACTTCACAAGGACGGCGATCCACCAAAGGCCGGACCGTCGCCCAGGAGCACCCCGCGGTCCCGAACAAGCGCTATTCGAGATCGAGCAGAGGCTGAGGCGTACGGTGGGAGCACACGAGTACTTCGACGTGCGCGCATCTGTTGACGAGGTCACAGCTTTGCGTGCTATCTACACAGATCATTTCCTCTCACGCGGACTCGGTGAAATCGAGACCGCGGTGGCAACACCAGCCGCCTTGTATGGCCTCTTAGATGAGCAGTGTCGGCGATTCGAGAGGCACCTTGCCCGGCTTAAGCGCCTGCGCAACTCGGCGATACACGGCGGGCCCGTCTCCGACACGGCATGCCAATCGGTCGCCGTATTCGCCTTCAACTTGGGTCACCAATGCTTGAACGAGGCAATGAAGGCGTTATTGGCGGGGATAGAGATTCCGACCCACATGAGTGACTTCAGAGCCGACCACATCGATCGATTCAAACGCGTCAAGCAGACAGGCGACATCGATGCACTGTTCGTCGAAGTACACATCGAGGACGACGACTGATTCTCAGGATAATTCAGTAAGCCGAGACCAGGACGGGTCACTCGAGCCGCGAACACGCGCAGGCAGAGACTGGGGCCGGCGCTCAGCCATGGTGAACGTCATCTGTACATGGCAATCGCATGCAGGACTGGACCTTCAACGGCCACGTTGGCCGGAGTAGCGGCGGATACGCCGGAGGCGCCGGCCATAGCGGGCTGGTTCCCTGCGGCGACGCCGCCTCGCAAGTCAACCTGCAGAAAAACAGTCACCACAGCTCTGGCAACGGTGACTGGAGACCGCAGAATCTCACGCGCGACATCGCATGAGGACGACGTTCGCCATACGTTCCCAATCCGTTCCCATCAAGGTCTTTGCGTTGGGAATGTTCCCAAAAGTGTTCCCATCGGGCATGAAAACGGCCCCCGGAGTGGTCTCCGGGGGCCGTTTTACCTGGTAGCGGGGACAGGATTCGAACCTGCGACCTCTGGGTTATGAGCCCAGCGAGCTACCGAGCTGCTCCACCCCGCGTTGGTGAACATGAGGTTACCCAAGCACGGCTTGGTATTCCAAATCGGGCGTCTACCAGCACTTTGAGCGCCCTCGCCCCGGCGCGACCGTGCGCAACCTACGGGCCGCGAGCGGCGCGTCGCGGAGCAGACGCGCACGCTCGCGGCAAGGGGGTGAGGGCTCGCGGCAAGGGGTGAGGGGCTCGCGGCAAGGGGTGAGGGGCTCGCGGCGGAAGGTGACCAGCGCTACGTGCGGACCACCTGGCCCGTCCGGAACACCCCCGTCGGGTCGTAGCGCTCCGCCAGCGCGGCGAGCCAATGCCTGGCGTCCTCGGTGTACACGCGCGCGGCCCGCCCGGGGTCCATCGCCGGCGCGAAGTTCGGCAGCTGCCCGCCCGTCGACCAGCGCCCCAGCGCTCCGATGACCGCCGCCGCATGGACCGGCACCACCTCGACGATCTCCGGCATCAGCGCGCCGATCGTGGTCAGCGCGAACGCCGCGTCGCGGTGGCACAGCGCGCTCCGGTGCCTCGGCTCCCGCGCGAGCGCCCCACCGAGCTGGCGCACCTCGACGATCACCTGCACCGACTCCGACCCGGGCCCCGCCACCGCCAGCAGCGCCTCCGCCGCCGCCGGGTCGAAGCTTTGCAGCAGCGTGTGATCCTCGTACACCGGCATCGGATCGACCGGATCGGCGTGCACCGCCCCGATCGCCGCATACGGCAGCACCCCGACCGTGTCCATCAGCGCCGGCGCCACCGCCCGCATCGGCGCCAGGATCCGCTCCGCCTCGGCGAAGTCACCGAGCGCGGCGTAGCGCACCGCCACGGTCAACCGGCCGGCCAGCGGTTCGGGAACCCCCGGCAGCGGCGGAAGCTGTTGCAGCGCAACCGAGGTGTTCACCGTCTCCGGCAGGCCACCGCACCAATGCGCCCACCCACGCAGCACCGCCGCCGCATCCGCGCCGTCGAAATAGACCGCCCCACCGTAGAACTCGGGGATCGGCAACAGGTCGAACTCCACCGCCGTGACGATGCCCAGCGTCGCCTTGCCGCCGCGCAGACCCCAGAACAACTCGGCGTGCTCGTCGGGCGTCACCCGCAGCACATCCCCTGTGCCGTTGACCAATTCGAAGGCACGCACATGATCAGAGGACGCACCCACGGTGCGCACCAGCGGTCCGATGCCGCCACCGGTCAGGAATCCCACGACCCCCACCCCGGTGCCGATCCCACCACCGGCGCCAGACCATAGGGGCACGCCGCGTCGAGCACCTGCTGCCACCGCACCCCCGCCCCGACCCGCGCCGTGCGGTTCAACGCGTCGACCGCGCACGCTGTCATCCCCGACGTGACGATCAGGATCGTGTCCGCATCCACCCCGGTCGCGCCGTGCCCCGTCGCCTGCACCGTCACCCGCAACCCGCGGGCGGCGGCGAATCGCACCGTGTCGGCGACGTCGGGCGTCGAGGTGGCCAGCACCACCGCGGCGGGACGCACCTGGGCGGCGACGTTCCACGGCGTGCACCGCTCGTAGCCCGCCTCCCCCGGCATGGCCACCGGCGCGGACACGTGGTCGCGGATCGCGGCCACGGGGTCGGCGAGTTCGTCGCGGGCGACGTCGGTCATGGTCATCGAAGGTCCTTTCACAGCGCTGTGCTCGAAGTCGGTGCACAGCCTGCGTCATCGCCCTTGGCGTCGGCTTGGGCCGCCGCGCCCCAGCCGCCAAGGAAGCTCCAAGCCGCCGTCACGCCAGCTTGCGCGCCAGGTCGGCGACCCCGCGCATACCCAACGCGTCGGCGTCCACGGCCAGCGCCCGCGCCGCCGCCTGACGCTGCGGTCCGGGTGTGGTCAGTTCGCACCGCAGCAGCCGGCACCGCATCAGGCTGGGCGCCGCGCCCGTGCGCGCCGCGATGTCCTCGGCCGCGGCGAGGTCGGTCAACGCGCGCTCGGTGTCACCGGTCAGGGCGTACAGCCGCGCCGTGGCCAATGCGACGGGCCCGACCACGCCGACCTGACCGATCTCCGAGATGCGGTCGACGAAGGGCAGCAGCCGCTCCAGCAGCGCGGGTGCGAACTGGACGAAGCCGTAGTCACACGCCAGATGAGCCAACAGAGTCGCATGCCCCAGCGCGGTCCACACATGCGCCCGGTACGGTTTGCCCGCCCATTCCTGCAGACGCGTCAGGGCCTGCGCGCGCGCCTCGTCGCCGCTGTCGACGGTGAGCAGCGCGGTGTGCACCAGCCCCACCATCCCCTGTCCCCCGCTCTCGGTGTCCGCGCGCAGCCCGGGCCAGCCCGGCTCGACGGGACCGCCCTTCTCCCGGATCAGGGTCACCGCCGCCACCAAACCGCTTCCCGCTTCGTACAGTTCGGTCTGCTCATGCACGTCGGCGGCGATCCGGTGATGGCGTTCGGCCTCGGCGAAGTCGCCGCGCCACACCGCGAGCACCGCCTCCATCCAGCGCAGCTGCGCCCGCAGCACCGGCAGCTGCAGCTCCTCACTGCCCGCGATGCCCTCGCGCAGATGTCGTTCGGCGACGTCGATCCGGGTCAGGTTCACCGCCGCCATCGTCGCGACCGAATGCGCGATGACTCGGTCCTCGCGAGACCTGCTGTGCCCCAGTGTCATCAGCTTCGCGACCCACTGCAGCATCTCGTGGCTGTAGGCGGCCACCCCCGAATAGGTGATCAGCCGGCCCATCAGCACGTCGGCCACGATGTCGCGATCACCGGTGGCCTCGGCCAACTGCGCCGCCCGCTCGAGGTGTCCGGCCGACACCGCGGCGTCGGGGTGGTAGCAGTGCCCGACGGCCAGCGCGGCCAGCACCCGCGCCCCGGCGGCCGGATCCGCCTCGGCCAGCCCCGCCGCCCGCTCCAGCAGCGAGAGCAGCACGCCGGGGTCATGCCCCGGCGCCAGCCACGGCCACCCCCCACTGGCCCGCAGCAGCGCGCTCGCCAGCCGCCCCGCCGTCGCCGCCCGGCCACAGCGGACCGCATCGCCGAGCTGTTCGGCCACGGTGTCGAGGACCAGCCGCCCACGCCCGGCCCGCGAATGCGCCTCGAGCATCGAGACGGTCAGCGCGTCGCGCTCCTCCTCGCTGCGTGACGAGGCGGGCAGCCGGTCGTAGGCGTCCAGCGCGGCCTGCCACCAGCGCGCCGCGATATCGGAACTCCACCGGGCCGTGGCATCCTCGGCGGCCAGCCGGCACGCCTGCACCACCGCGTCGGCGGCCACCAGCGGCTGCGCGGCGATCAGGTGCTGAGCGCGGCGGGTGAGCGCGTCCTCCGCGGTGCTGCCGTCGAGGACGTCGGCGATCTTGGCGTGCAGGCGCTGTCGGCGCGGTGCCGGCATCCCCGCGACGAGATGCTCACGCAGCAGCCCGTGCGCGAACGCGTAACCGTCACCGGTGTGCGCGGACACCACGATGCGCTCGTCGGCCGCATCGTCGAGATAGTCGGCCAGGGTGTCGACGTCCATCCCCGTCGCACGGGCCAGCACCGGCACCGCGTCGGAGTCGAGGGTGTCGCCGATGATCGCCGCCGTGCGCAGCACCTGCACCGCCGCCGGATCGAGCCCCGCCAGCCGCCGGTCCAGTACCGACTTCACCGCGACGGGGATCTCGTTGCCCACCCGGTCCGCCCGGGGCAGCCGCGCGTACTCCGAGACGAAGAACGGGTTGCCCCCGGTCCGGTCGGCCAGCACCGCCGCCTCCGCCTCGGTGACCGGGTCGTCGGCCACCTGGTTGGCCAGTGCCGCAACGTCTTCGGTGGACAGCGCGGGCACCGCCACATGCCGGTTGCGGTCACCCCTGGCCACCGTGGTCACCAGGCGCGACACCTCCGCGCTGTGGTCGCCGTCGCGGACGGTGAGGATCATCAGCACCGGTCGGTCGCGCAGCGCCCCGGCGACGTAGGCCAGGCACGCCGCCGACGTGGTGTCCGCCCACTGCACATCGTCGATCACCACCGCGAGCGTGCGCGGCGCCGACTCCAGCAGCGTCTGGATCCGTTCGTATACGCGGAATCTCGCGGTGTCCGGATCGGCGTCCGCCGGCACCTCCAGCACGTCGTCGGGATCGGCGCCCAGGGCGCGGACCAACTGCCGCATCGGCCACCAGGGCGGAGTGGCCCGCTCGTCGGGGCAACTGACCCACACCATGTCGCCGCCGTCGTCCACCACCCGCTCGGCGATCTCCTCGGCGAGGCGGGTCTTGCCGATACCCGCCGGCCCCGACAGCACCAGCCACCGCGCGCAACCGGCCGCCACGTCCGCGAGAACACCTGTCGCGACCGACAATTCGCGGTCCCGCCCGATCAGCGCACCACGGCCCGGCCCGACCGGCGTCGCGTCGTGCTCGACCGCGGGCGTCGCCGGTGTGGCCACCTCTCCCGCGCCCGTCCACTCCGGGGAGCGGGGCCAGGCCGCCAGCTCCGGTGCCTGCCGCAGAATCGCGGTCTGCAGCTCCCGCACCTCCCGACCCGGCTGCACCCCCAGTTCGTCGTCGAGCAGCCCCGCGTGGCGGGTGTAGACCTCGAGCGCATCGGTCACCCGGCCCGCCCGGTACAGGGTCAGCATGTGCAACCAGCAGCCACGGTCGGCCAACGGTGCCGCGGAGCGCAATTCGGCCACCGCGGCCAACGCCTGCGGGACGCGGCCCAGCGCCAGCAGGGCGGTGATCCGCGCGTCGAGGCAGTCGGTGCGCAACTGCTCGGCCTTGGCGGCTTCGTCGGCGACCCACGGCTCGTCGGCGAGATCGGCCAGCAGCGGCCCCCGCCACAACGCCAGCGCCTCGTCCGCGGACGCCAGCGCCTCGTCCCACACGCCGCCCTCCACGGCGGCGGCCGCCTTCGCGCAGAATCCGGTGAACACGGCGAGGTCGAGCTGGCCCGGTTCGACCGCCAGGAAATATCCCGGAGGTTGCCGGACGATGGGCGACGCCACCTGCGCCTGGCCGCCGTCGCGCAGGGCGCGGCGCAGATTCGAGATGTAGGCCTGCAGGCCGGCCGTCGCGCTGCCCGGGGCGTCGTCACCCCAGACCGCGTCGACCAGCCGGTCCACCGACACCACTCGCCCCGCCGCGAGCAGCAGGACGGCGAGCACCGCACGCTGCTTGGGCGGACCGATGTCGACCGGGCCGTCCGCATGCATCACCTGCAGCGGTCCCAGCAACCGAAACTGCACCCGACGAGCTTAAGGGCAGTTCCGCGTTCGCTCAGCGCGTCTCGGAATACCGGTTCATCGCGTCGTCGAGACGCTGCAGCGCCTCACCGAACTGAGCGAAGTCGCCGTTGCGCTGGGCGTCCTGCAACCCGCTCATCGCCTCCTGGACCTCCTGCAGTGCGGCGGCTTTCGCCTCCGACAGCTGCTGCGGACCCGACGGTGCCGGGACGGCGGCCGCGGGCGGCGGTGCCGGCGTGCGGCCCTCTTGGTTGGCCGGAGGCTGCGCCGCGGGCTGCTGACCGTCGGCCGGCGGCCGGGCCGCGGGCTGCTGGCCCTCGGCCACGTTGGTGGGCGCGGGACCGGTGGCAGTGGCGTCGGCGCCCGGACCGAACAGATCGGTCAGTGCGTCGCGCACCGTCGGGCCGTACCCGACCTGATCGTTGTAGAACATCGCCACACGGATCAGGCGCGGGTAGGTCGACGCCGCGTCGCTGGTGCCCGGCGAGGCGTACACCGGCGCCACGTACAGCAGCCCGCCCGGGCCCACCGGCAGCGTGAGCAGGTTGCCCCACCGGATCCGGTTCTGGTTGTCCCGGCCGATCACACCCAGGTCCTGGCTGACCGCGGTGTCAGTGCTGATCGCGTTGAACGCCAGCTTCGGACCGTTGACCTGACCCGGGATGGTCAGCACCGTGATGCGCCCGTAGGTGTCGGGGTCCGAACTGGCACTCATGTACGCGGCCAGGAAGTCGCGGCGGAACCGGTTCATCGCACTGGTCAGCTGGAACGCCGCCTCGCTGTTGTTCTCCGCGAGGTCCTTGGCCACGATGTAGTACGGCGGCTGGAAACTGCTGGCCGTCGGGTTCGGATCCAGCGGGACATCCCAGAAGTCCGAGGTGGAGAAGAACGTCACCGGATCGTCGACGTGGTACTTCGCCAGCAGCGCGCGCTGCACCTTGAACAGGTCCTCCGGGTAGCGCAGGTGTTCACGCAGCTCCGGTGAGATGTCGCTCTTCGGCTTGATCGTGTCGGGGAACACCTTCATCCACGCCTGCAGCACCGGATCGCTCTCGTCCTGGGCGTACAGCGTGACCGTGCCGTCGTAGGCGTCGACGGTGGCCTTCACCGAGTTGCGGATGTAGGACACCTGCTTGTTGAGCGCCAACCGGTTGACGGCCACCTCGTTGGAGTCCGCCGTCGCCGACGACAGCGACGTCAACTCCGAGTACGGGTAGTTGTCGAGCGTGGTGTAGCCGTCGACGATCCACACGATCCGCTTGTTGACGATCGCCGGATAGACCGTGGTGTCGGTGGTCAGCCAGGGCGCGACGGCCTGCACCCGGTCCGCCGGGTCGCGGTTGAACAGGATCTTGCTGTTCTCGCCGATGACGTTGGAGAACAAGAAGTTGCGCTCGGCGAACTTGGCGGCGAACAGGCTTCGGGTGAGCCAGTTGCCGATCGGCACGCCACCGGAACCGGTGTAGGTGTAGTTGCGGGTCTCGACGTTGTTCTCGTAGTCGTACTCGCGCGGGTTGCCGTTCTCACCGACGATCGCGTAGTCCGCCGCCGTGTTGGCGATGACCGGACCGAAGTAGATGCGCGGCTGGTCCAGCGGTGCCGGACCGGGTGAGACGACGTTGCCGTTGGCGCCCACCACGCTGGCCAGGAACTCCGGGTAGCCGCCGTTCTGGTTGGGGTCGTTGGCGATCCCGCGGACCGTGTTCGCCGGCGAGGCGATGAACCCGTTGCCGTGCGTGTAGACGGTGTGGCGGTTGATCCAGTCGCGCTGGTTGTCGATCAACCGGTCCGGGTTGAGCTCGCGGGCGGCGACGACGTAGTCGCGCAGGTTGCCGTTGGCGTCGCGGTAGCGGTCCATCGCCAGCTGGTCGGGGAAGAAGTAGAAGTTCTTGCCCTGCTGGAACTGCGTGAACGCCGGGCTGACGATGTTGGGGTCGAGGACGCGGATGTTCGACGTGGTGGCCCGGTCGGCCGCGACCTGCTGCGCGGTCGCCGGGGAGTTACCGGGATAGTCGCGGTAGGTGACCGTCTGATCGGTCAGCCCGTAGGCCTGCCTCGTCGCGGTGATGCTGCGCGAGATGTACTCGCTTTCCTTCTGCGCGGCGTTGGGCTTGACGCTGAACTGCTCGACCACCAGCGGCCAGCCGGCGCCGACCACCAGTGACGACAGCAGCAGTAGCACGACGCCGATCGCCGGGATGCGCAGATCGCGCAGCACGATCGCGGAGAACACCGCCACCGCGCAGATCACCGCGATCGCCATCAGGATGAGCTTGGCGGGCAGCACCGCGTTGATGTCGGTGTAGCCGGCGCCGGTGAACGGTTTCCCGCCGCGGGTGTGGCTGAGCAGCTCGTAGCGGTCCAACCAGTACGCGAACGCCTTGAGCAGCACCAGCGTCCCGACGAGCGACACGAGCTGGATGCGCGCCGAACGGCTCAGCGCACCGCTGCGCCCGCTCAGCCGGATCCCGCCGAACAGGTAGTGGCCCAGCAGGTTCGCGACAAAGGCGAGGAAGGTCGCGACGAACAGATAGCTCAGCACCAGCCGGTAGAACGGCAACTCGAACGCGTAGAAGCCGAGGTCGAGGCCGAACTGCGGGTCGGTGACGCCGAATTCGCCGCCGTGCAGGAACAGCTGGATGCGCACCCAGTAGCTCTGGGCGACGATGCCGGCCAGGATGCCGATGAACGCGGGGATACCGATGCCGAACAGCCGCAGCCGCGACATCACGGTCGTGCGGTAGCGGGCGATCGGATCGTTGGGGCCGACGGTCGGGACGAACACCGGACGTGTCCGGTAGGCCAGCGCGAGGCCGGCGAACACGATCGCGCCGATCACGATCGAGACCACCAGGAACACGACGATGCGGGTGAACAGCACCGTGGTGAACACCGACCGGTAGCCGAGTTCGCCGAACCACAGCCAGTTCACGTACGTGTCGATGAACCGGGGTCCGATCAGCAGCAGCAGCACCACTGCCAGCGCGATGCCGATCAGGATCCGGCTTCGTCGGGTCAGCTTCGGCATCCTCGCCGCGGGCCGCATACCCACTTGATGTCTCCAGTTTCACTCACGGGAAAGGGGGACGTCGTCACCGACGTGCCCCAACTCTACGCATGGACGCCGCGCCGTCGGATCAGCAGCGGGGCGGTTCGCCACCAGCGGAAATCGTATTGAGCGCGTCGACGGCCTCGGTCAGCGTGCCGACCTTCACCAGTTCGAGCCCGTCCTGCGGGTCGGACTTGGCTTCGGCGCAGTTGTCGGCGGGCACCAGGAACACCGTGGCGCCCGCCTCCCGCGCGGCGAGCATCTTGTGCGTGATGCCGCCGATCGACCCGACCTCGCCGTCGCCGGTGATGGTGCCGGTGCCCGCGACGAACTTGCCGTCGTTGATGTCTCCGGTGGTGAGTTTGTCGATCACCGCGAGGCTGAACATGAGGCCCGCCGACGGTCCGCCGATGTTGGCCAGGTTGAAGTCGATCCGGAACGACGCCCACGGTGCGTCGACGACGCCGATGCCGAGGTATCCGTAGTCGCGGTCGGGGTTCTCGCCGAGCGTGACGGTGGCAGTGCCGATCGGCTCCTTCTCGTCCTTGCGCCGGTAGTCGAGGACCACCTCGTCGCCGGGTTTGGTGGTCTTCAACAGGGCTTGGAACTCCTCGACATTCGCGACCGGCCGGCCGTTGACGGCGTCGATCGCATCGCCGTCCTTCAGCTTTCCCGCCGACGGTCCGGGATCGGTCACGCTGTCGACGGTCACCGCGCGCGGGTACTTCAGATACGACAGCGCCGCGTATTCGGCGTTGTCCTCGGAGTTGCGGAAGTCGGCGGTGTTGGCCTCGTCGATCTCGTCCTTGCTCTTGTCCGGCGGGTAGACGAGTTCCCGGGGCACCAACTGTTCGCGGCCCGACATCCACAGCGTCAGCGCCTGACCCAACGTCAGCCCGTCGCGCTGCGACACCGTCGTCATGTTCAGGTGCCCGGAGGTCGGCTTCACCTCGGTTCCCGTGATGTCGACGACCTCTTTGCCGTCGACCTCACCGAGCGTGTCGAAGGTCGGACCGGGACCCAGCGAGACGAACGGGACCGTCACCGCAGAGAGCAGCACGCCGAACGCCACCACCGGGACGAGCGCGATCAGCAGCGTCAGAATCCGCCTGTTCACGCCGCCCACAGTAAGGGAGCGCCCCACCCGTTCACTGACAGCGTGACCCGGCCCACCGCACCGTGCCGCCGCGGTGAGTACCGTTGACGGCATGGCTGACCTGCCCTTCGGCTTCTCCGCCGGTGACGACCCGGAGCGAGACAAACGCAAGAAGGACCCCGACGGGGGGTCCGGCGGCGGTTCGCCCTCGGATCCGTTCGGCGCGATGTTCGGCCAGGGCGGCGCCGGATTCGACATGTCCGACCTCGGCCAGATCTTCACCAAACTCGGTGAGATGTTCAGCGGCGCAGGCACTTCCATGGCCGGAGGGCAACAGTCCGGGCCGGTGAACTACGACCTCGCCCGGCAGCTCGCCTCGAGTGCGATCGGGTTCGTGGCGCCGGTGCCCGAGAAGACCGCATCCGCGATCGCCGATGCGGTGCGGCTCGCCGAGACGTGGCTCGACGGCGTGACCCCGCTGCCAGCCGGCACCACCCGGGCGGTGGCCTGGACGCCCAGCGACTGGATCGACAACACCCTCGACACGTGGAAGCGGCTGTGCGACCCCGTGGCCGAGCAGATCTCGACGGTGTGGGCATCGGCGCTGCCCGAGGAGGCGCGCGCGATGGCCGGGCCGCTGCTGGCGATGATGTCGCAGATGGGCGGTATGGCCTTCGGGTCTCAGCTCGGCCAGGCGCTGGGCAAGCTGTCCCGGGAGGTGCTGACCTCGACCGACATCGGGCTGCCGCTCGGCCCCAAGGGTGTCGCGGCGCTGTTGCCGGAGGCGATCGAAGCGCTCTCGGAGGGGCTCGAGCAACCGCGCAGCGAGGTCCTGACCTTTTTGGCCGCCCGCGAAGCCGCACACCACCGGCTGTTCAGCCATGTGCCGTGGCTGTCGAGTCAGCTGCTGTCGGCGGTCGAGGCGTTCGCCCGCGGCATGAAGGTCGACATGAGCGGCATCGAGGATCTCGCCCAGGGCATCAATCCGGCCGCGCTGACCGATCCGTCGCAGATGGAACAACTGCTCAATCAGGGGATCTTCGAGCCGAAGGCCACCCCCGAGCAGGTGGCGGCGCTGGAACGGCTCGAGACGCTGCTCGCGCTCATCGAGGGCTGGGTGCAGACCGTCGTCACCGCCGCGCTGGGCGACCGCATCCCCGGCACCGGCGCCCTGTCGGAGACACTGCGCCGCCGGCGGGCCACCGGCGGGCCGGCCGAGCAGACGTTCGCCACCCTCGTCGGCCTCGAGCTGCGTCCGCGCAAGCTACGCGAGGCCGCGGTGCTGTGGGAACGGCTCACCGAGGCCGTCGGCGCCGACGCCCGCGACGGCGTGTGGCAGCACCCCGATCTGCTGCCCTCATCCGACGACCTCGACGAACCGGCCGGGTTCATCGACCGGATCGTCGGCGGCGACACCAGCGGCATGGACAGCGCGATCGAAGAGGCCCTCACCGACCTCGAAGCCGACCTCGACAAGGGGCGCGACGCCGATAGCGACGACGGCACCGGAGACGGCAAGAGCTAGTTGTCCACAGCCCTGTGGACAACCGCCGGGTGAGCCGGCTCGGGCGTGGCAGAGTCCTCCCATGTCCCTTGCCGCAACGCCTCGTTATGTGCTGAACGCCGCACTGCCGGTGCTGCTGCGGCCGGACGGCGCGGTGCAGGTGGGCTGGGATCCTCGGCGCGCGGTGCTCGTCCGCCCACCGACCGGTCTGACCGCTCCCGCGCTGGCTGAGCTGCTGCGCGCCCTGCAGTGCGGGATGACGATGGCCGACCTGTACGCCGAGGCGGGCCGCCACGGGACCGCCGACGCGGCCGACCTCGCCGAACTGGTGGCCGCCCTCGCCGACGCCGGCGTGGTGACCGCCGGCCCGCCGCGCGGCGGGCGCACGCCCAGCGTCCGGATCCACGGCCGCGGACCGCTGTCCGACCTGCTGGTGGCGAGCCTGCGCTGTTCGAGTGCCCGCGTCGGACACTCCCGATCCCCGAAGGCGCCCCCGCCGCCGGACGCCACCGACCTGGTGGTGCTGTCCGACTACCTGGTGGCCGAACCGCGGGTGGTGCGTGACCTGCACACCGCACGGCTGGCGCATCTGCCGGTCCGGGTGCGCGACGGATCCGGACTGGTCGGCCCGCTAGTCCTCCCGGGCCGCACCAGCTGTCTGTCGTGCGCCGATCTGCACCGCAGTGATCGGGACGCGGCGTGGCCGGCCGTCGCGGCCCAGCTGCGCGGCACCGTCGGCAGCGCCGACCGGGCCACCGTCCTGGCCACCGCGGCGCTCGCCCTCGACCAGATCCACCGGGTGCTGCGGGCCGTCCGCGACACCGGGGACGCAGCGAGCGCCGCCGAACCGGCCGTCACGGACACCACCTGGGAGTTCGACGTCGGCACCCGCACCACGGTGGTGCGGCGCTGGTCCCGCCACCCCCGGTGTACGTGCTGAAACCCGCCGCGGGATGTTCAGTCCAGCCCGGCGGGCGGCGTCGTGGATGATGGACTGGTGGCTGACATCAAGCGCGGGCGCGCCGCCCGCAACGCGAAGCTGGCGAGCCTGCCGGTCGGCATGGCCGGACGTGCGGCGTTGGGCTTCGGCAAACGGCTGACCGGCAAGTCCCGCGACGAGGTCAACGCCGAGCTGATGGACAAGGCGGCGCAACAACTGTTCACCGTCCTCGGTGAGCTCAAGGGCGGGGCGATGAAGGTCGGCCAGGCCCTGTCGGTGATGGAAGCCGCCATTCCCGAGCAGTACGGCAAGCCGTACCGGGAGGCGCTGACCAAACTGCAGAAGGATGCGCCGCCGCTGCCAGCGGCCAAGGTGCACCGTGTGCTCGACGCCCAGCTGGGCACCAAGTGGCGGGAGCGGTTCGCCTCGTTCGACGACAAGCCGATCGCCTCGGCCAGCATCGGCCAGGTGCACAAGGCGGTGTGGGCCGACGGCCGCGAGGTCGCCGTCAAGATCCAGTACCCCGGCGCCGACGAGGCGCTGCGCGCGGACCTCAAGACCATGCAGCGCATGGTCGGCGTGCTCAAACAGCTCTCCCCCGGCGCGGACGTGCAGGGCGTGGTCGACGAGCTGATCGAGCGCACCGAGATGGAACTGGACTACCGCCTGGAGGCCGACAACCAGCGCGCGTTCGCCAAGGCCTACCGCGGCCACCCGCACTTCGTCGTGCCCGCGGTGGTCGCGAGCGCCCCGAAAGTCGTCATCGCGGAGTGGATCGACGGCATCCCGATGTCGCAGATCATCCGCGACGGCACACAGGAGCAGCGCGACCTGATGGGCACGCGGTTGTTCGAGCTGACCTACGACGCGCCGCGGCGGCTGGAGATGATGCACGGCGACGCCCATCCCGGCAACTTCATGCTGATGCCCGACGGGAAGATGGGCGTCATCGACTTCGGCGCGGTGGCACCGCTGCCGGGCGGCATCCCGGTCGAGTTGGGTATGGCGGTCCGCTACGCGCTGGCCAAGGATTACGACCGGCTCCTGCCGACCCTGGAGAAGATCGGGTTCATCCAGCGCGGTGAGCAGGTCTCCGCCGAGGACGTCGACGACATGCTGCGCCAGTACGTCGAACCCCTCGAGGTCGAGGTGTTCCACTACACCCGCAAGTGGCTGCAGAAGATGGCGGCGGTCAACATGGACCGCTCCGTACAGCAGATCAAGACGGTGCGGCAGATGGACGTACCGGCCAAGCTGGCGATCCCGATGCGCGTGATCGCGTCGAACGTCGCGATCTCCTGCCAGCTCGACGCCTACATCCCCACCAAAGCCCTTGCCACAGAACTGATTCCGGGATTCGCCGAAGACGCTGCCTGACCGGGCGAACCCGGCGGCGGCTAAGCCGCCGCCGGGTTCGGTTCGGCGTTCTTGCGCGGGCGTCCGCGCGGACGCTTACGCGCGACGATGGTGCCTCGGTCGAAGATCTCACCACCCCAGACACCCCACGGCTCCTGGCGCTCCAGCGCAGCGGCCAGGCATTCGCGGCGGATCGGGCACTCCGTGCACAGCGTCTTGGCGCGTTCGAGATCGGCGGGACTCTCGGCGAACCACAGGTCGGGATCTCCGACATGGCACGGCAGTGCCGGTAGCAACCCCTCGAGGCATGTCTCCACAGACATGGATTTCCTGCTTCCTGGTCGTTGTTTCCTCGGCCATCTGTCTTGGCTGGATTCGGGACCAGGTCTTCGCGGGATATCCCCTGAAAAGACTGTGGCCACGGATCCGGCGACTGCGGGTCCGTGGCCTATCGGCTGGTGGGGGGCTTACCTAGGTGGTGCCCCGCTTCACGGACGTGCGGGTCGCGGCGGTAGCGGCACGGCGCTTACGCTGCGCGGGAATGGCGGCGTGAATGCCCATGACGCGAGCCGGAATACCGGCCGCTGCCGCATGCGGTGCGGCAGCGGGGGACGGAGCGACGACTCGAAGGGCGCGCGACATGCCGGCAACGGCTACGCCGACGAACACGAAATTGCTGTCCATGGTCCGGGCACCCTCCTTCCTAATCGCCGCCCAACGTGTGATCTTGAGGCTAGAGCCTAACAGCAGAACCGCACAAGTTATTTTCTACCAGCGGTTTTGGCGGAATCTTTGCGGTTCGTGGCAGTCTCAGCCGCGGGCCTTGACCAACGCGAGCACGTCGGCGCCGTACTGCTCGAGCTTGCGGGCGCCGATTCCGGGAATGGCGACCAGTGCGGCCTCGTCGGTGGGCAGCGACTCGGCGATCGCGATGAGCGTGTTGTCGGTGAACACCACGAATGCCGGGACCTTGAGCTCCTTCGACGTCGCCAGACGCCACTCCTTGAGCTCGGCCAGTAATTGTTCGTCGATGTCGGACGGACAGGCCTCACAGCGGCGCAGCATGATCGACGCCGGTGTGGTCAGCTGCGCGTTGCACACGCGGCAGCGCGGGATGGCGCCGCGCGCGCGGCGCGGTTTGTTCGCCGACGTCTCGGCCGCCGAATTCGGCGCCACGCCGTTGAGGAACCGCGACGGCCGTCGACCCTGGCGGCCCCCCGGTGCGCGGGCCAGCGCCCAACTCAGCGTGAGATGCACTCGCGCCCTTGTGATTCCGACGTAGAGCAGCCGGCGTTCCTCCTCCACCGGTTCACTGTCGGGGCCGTGGGTCAGCGCATGCGAGATCGGCAGGGTGCCGTCGGCCAGCCCGACCAGATAGACCGCGTCCCACTCCAGACCCTTGGCGGCGTGCAGCGAGGCCAGAGTGACGCCCTGCACCACGGGTGGATGACGGGCGTCGGCCCGCTGCCGCAGTTCGGCCACCACGCCGCGCAGGTCCAGCCCGGGCCGCAGGGCGACCTCCTCGTCGACGAGTTCGGCCAGCGCGGTCAGCGCCTCCCAGCGCTCCCTGGCCCGGGTCCCGGCCGGCGGTTCGGCGGTGAGCCCGAGCGGTTCGAGCACCGCCCGCACGACCGCGGCCACCTCACCTTCGGCGTCGCGTTCGGCGGCGCGCTGCAGCGCCACCAGCGCCTGGCGGATCTCTTGGCGGCTGAAGAACCCCTCGCCGCCGCGCACCTGGAACGCGATGCCGGCCTCGGTGAGCGCCTCCTCGTAGACCTCGGACTGCGCGTTGATGCGGTACAGCACGGCGATCTCGGCGGCCGGGACGCCGGCGGCGAGCAACCGTTTGATGTCCTTGGCGACGGCGGCGGCCTCGGCGACCTCGTCGGGATGCTCGGCGAAGGCCGGCGTCGGGCCGGGCGGGCGCTGGCCGACCAGGTGCAGCTTGCTGCCTGCCATGCGGCCGCGGGCGGCCGAGATCACCCGGTTGGCGAGCGACACCACCTGTGGTGTCGACCGGTAGTCGCGTTCCAGCCGGATCACCGCGGCGTCGGGGAACCGGCGGGAGAAGTCGAGCAGGTAGCGCGGGGTGGCCCCGGTGAACGAGTAGATCGTCTGGTTGGCGTCGCCGACGACGGTCAGATCGTCACGCGGGCCGAGCCAGGCGTCGAGCACGCGCTGCTGCAGCGGTGTGACGTCCTGGTATTCGTCGACGACGAAGCAGCGGTAGCGGTCGCGGAACTCCGCGGCCACCGCGGCGTCGTTCTCGATCGCGGCCGCGGTGTGCAGCAGCAGGTCGTCGAAGTCGAGGAGTGCGGTGCCGTCGTTGCGGGCTTTGAGCGCCTCATAGCCGGCGTAGACGGCGGCCACTTTCGCCGCGTCCATCGGGATGTCGCGGCCCACCTTGGCCACGGCCGCCGCGTACGCCTCCGGACTGATCAGCGACGCCTTCGCCCATTCGATCTCGCCGGCCAGGTCGCGCACGTCGTCGGTGGCGGCCTGCACCCGCGCGCGGTTGGCGGCCTGCGCCACAACGGAGAACTTGCTGTCGAGCAGCTCCCAGGAGGTGTTGCCGACGACGCGAGGCCAGAAGTAGCGCAGCTGGCGGCGGGCCGCGGCGTGGAATGTCATCGCCTGCACCGCCCCCGTGCCGACCCCGCCGGCCTCCTGGTCGAGCGCGCGCAACCGGGCCCGCATCTCCCCCGCCGCGCGGGAGGTGAACGTCACAGCCAGCACCTGGCCGGGGGCGACGTGGCCGGCCGCGACGAGGTGGGCGATCCGACGGGTGATGGTGCGGGTCTTGCCGGTGCCCGCACCGGCCAGCACACAGACCGGACCCCGGGGCGCCAGGACGGCCTCGCGCTGTTCCTCGTCGAGGTCGGCGAGCAGCCGTTCCCGCGACGAGGTGGAGACCTCGACCGACATGGGACCCATCTTGGCAGGGCGCACCGACAACCGCCCGGTCCGTGTCGGGCATGTCGGGGCGATCGGTAACGTTGCAGTCCTTATGACTGCTGCTGACACCCTGACCATGTACACCACCACGTGGTGCGGCTACTGCGTGCGGCTGAAGAAGGCGCTGCAGGCCGAGGGCATCCCGTGGACCGAGGTCGACATCGAGAGCGACCCCGCGGCGGCGGAGTTCGTGATGTCGGTCAACGGCGGTAACCAGACCGTGCCGACGGTGAAGTTCCCCGACGGTTCGGCGCTGACGAATCCGAGCATCAAGGACGTCAAGGCCAAACTCGGCCGCTGACCCCTCGCCGAGATCGACGAAACGGCGCGATCCTCTCGCACTTTGGCGCCCGTTTGTTCGTTTCGGCGGTCAGTCGGCGAACGCCCACGACTCGATGATCTCGCGCGCGATCGAGATCGAACCGGGCAGCAGCAGCCGCGACGACGAGCCGCCCGCGGCGTTCCAGTCGCCCTCGGCCAGGGCGGAGCGGATCTCCTCGCGGGTGAACCACCCGGCCTCGGCGATCTCGCCGTCGGTGAACGCGAACGGCTGCTCCGGGTCGGCGACGGCGTGGAACCCCACCATGAGCGACCGCGGGAACGGCCACGGCTGACTCCCCAGGTACCGCACGTCGGTCACCGTCAGCCCGACCTCCTCGGCGATCTCGCGCACCACGCAGGTCTCGAAGGACTCCCCCGCCTCGACGAATCCCGCGAGGATCGAGAACAGCCGCTGCGGCCACACGGCCTGACGAGCCAGCACGGCCCGGTCGTGGCCGTCGTGCACCAGGCAGATCACCGCGGGATCGATGCGGGGGAAGTGCTCCTGGCCGGTCAGCGGGTTCACCCGCGCCCAGCCCGCCCTCGCCACTTTCGTGGGTGTGCCGTCGACCGGGCTGAACCGCGCCTGATCGTGCCAGTTGAGCAGCGCCGTCGCGGTGGCCACCAGCTGCGCGCTGGTGTCGTCGAAGATCTCGCCGGCCCGCCGCAGGTCGAGCACCTGGACGTCGGCGCCGTCCTCGGGCGGCTCCAAGCCGGCGCGGACGCCCCAGACGTGGCGGCCGTCGCGCAGCCGGCCGAGGAAGACGGCGTGGTCGGGGGGTGTGTCGCCGAGTGCGCTCGCCGGTCCCAGCACCACCTGCCCATCCGAGATCAGCACCTGGTTGCGGCGGTCCACCCGCAGCAGCAGCGCATCGGGCCATCCGGCCGCCGCCGCATCGACGTCGGTGCGCACCTCGTCGGCCCGGTCCGCGCCGACCCGCGACAACAGGGGGATGTTGCGCAGCGCCTCGAATCGGCTCATCGCTCGCCGTCGGCGCTGCGGATGTAGAGCAGGCGGTCGCCGTTCTCCAGGGCGTCGACCTCCGGCGCGTCGACCCGCACCAGTCCGCCGTTGCGCACCACGCCGAGCACGATGTCGTGCAGATGCCGCGGTGAACCGCCGACCTCCTTGGGCGTGACCTCGCGTTCGGCGATCGCGAATCCCGCGTCCGGGGTCAGCAGATCCTCCATCATCTCGACCACGCTCGGTGTCTGCGTGGCGATGCCCAGCAGGCGGCCCGCCGTCTCCGACGAGACCACCGTCGAGTCGGCCCCCGACTGGCGCAGCAGATGCTGGTTCTCGGCCTCACGGGCGGCGGCGATGATCTTCGCGTTGGGTGCGAGTTCACGGGCCGTGAGCGTGACGAGCACCGCGCTGGCGTCGTTGTCGGTGGCGACGATGATCGACTTGGCGTGCTGCGCACTCGCCAACCGCAACACCTCGGCCTTGGTCGCGTCGCCGTGCACGGTGACCAGGCCGGCACTCCTGGCCCGCTCCAGCGCCGTGGCGTTCTCGTCCACGACCACGATGTCGGCGGGCGCGACCTCGTCACCGACCATCGCGGCCACCGCCGTGCGGCCCTTGGTGCCGTAGCCGATGACCACGGTGTGATTGCGCACTCTGCTCCTCCATCGCTGGATCTTCAACGCCTGGCGCGACTGGCTGGTGAGCGTCTCCACCGTGGTACCGATCAGCACGATCAGGAACGCCACCCGCAGCGGCGTGATCACCAGGACGTTGATCAGCCGGGCCGACTCGGTTACCGGCGTGATGTCGCCGTAGCCGGTGGTCGACAGCGACACCGTCGCGTAGTACACGCAGTCGAGGAACGACAGCGGGTCGCTGGCCTCCGGGGAGCTCTCGATGTCGCGGTAGCCGTGGCGGTCGAGGTAGACGATGATCACCGCCGCGAACAGCGCGCCGGCCGCGTAGATGATGCGCCGGATGATGCGCTGCGTCGGGCTGATGAACGGTTCGGGGATACGCAGGACATCCACCAGCGCCGCGTCTGGCTGGCTCGTCAGGTCCTGCTCGATGGCGGCGAGGCGTCGCCGCAGAGGTCCCTTAGCCACGAGGGTCCGTCACCGGTTGGGGCTGCCGCACCAGCACAATGTACTCATGACCTCCCCCTCAGCCGTACTGCAGCGCGACGCCGGGCCGAAACTCGCCAAGCGCATGGCGGCAATGCTGGTCGGCATCGGCACCCTGCACTTCATCGCACCCAAACCCTTCGACGGCATCATCCCGGCGGAATTGCCCGGCAGCCCGCGGTTTTACACCTACGCCTCGGGGCTGGCCGAACTCGGCGTCGCCGCCGCGCTGGCGGCGCCCCGGACACGCAAGGCCGGTTCGCTGGCGGCCGTCGCGCTGTACGTGGGGGTCTTTCCCGGCAACGTCAACATGGTCCGGCTGTGGTGGGACAAACCGTGGCCGATGCGCCTCGTCGCGCTGGCGCGGTTGCCGCTGCAGATCCCGATGATCACGCAGGCGCTGAAGATCTACCGCGCCTCCTGACCCGCCGGCTGCGGCCCGCGCAACAGCGCCGCGAGATCCTCGACGTCGGGCAGATCGGTGGGCCGCACCGTCCGGCCCGACCGGACGTAGTGGAACGCCGCCCGGACCCGTTCGACCGGACAGCCACTCAACGCGGCCCACGCCAGCCGGTAGACGCCGAGCTGGATCGCCGCGTGCTCGGCGGCGGCGGGGGTGTCCGGCGGTGCCCCGGTCTTCCAGTCGACGACCGTGGCGCCGCCGTCGTCGTCGGCGAACACCGCGTCGATGCGACCGCGCACCATGGTCTCGCCGATGACCATGTCGAACGGCACCTCCACGTCGAGCGGTGTGCGAGCCGCCCACGGCGACACCATGAACGCCGTCTGCAGTTCGGAGAGCTGTTCGGCTTCGAGGGCCCTGGTGTCGCTGTCGACCGCCCCCGGGAGGTCGTCGAGGTCGAACAACCGCTCGGCGCCGAAGTAGCGCTGCACCCAGTCGTGGAACGCCGTACCGAGTGAGGCGTGCGGATCGGGACGCACGGGCACCCGCCGATTCAACCGCGACAGCACCGCGTCCGGATCGCTGCTCAGGTCGACCAGCGTGCTGACCGACACCTCACCGGGCATCCTCAGCGGCGCCTTCTGCGCGGCGCGCTCCCGCTCGGCGAGCAGCGCGTCGACGTCGGCCGCCCAGCCGTCCACGTCCTCGGCGTCGTCGGTGTCGTCGGCGGTCGTGGCCGCACCGGCCATCGCACACGCCACCAGGTCGGCGCCGCGGTCGACGACGGCGCGCCGGTCACCGGCCGGATCGGCCGGCCAGAGCACCTCTTTGACGTTGTCGCGCAAGGGGTTCTTCTCACCGTCCGCGGGCGCGGGCGCCCACTGGACGACCACCCCGCACGGGTGCCCGTCGCCGGCTGCCCGGTCGATGATGTCCTTGAGCTCCTCGAGGAACTCCGACGGACCCCGCGGTTTGCCCTCCGTACCACCCCAGTGATGGCCGGACAGCAGCAGCGTGTCCTCGGCGCGGGTCAGCGCCACGTACAACAGCCGACGTTCCTCGTCGACGCGGCGCTGCTCGAGGCGGCTCTTGTGGTCGTTGATGCGGTCGCCCAACATCTTCCGGTCGTTGACATCGGAGGTGTCCAGCACCGGAACCCCGTGGTCGGTGGTGGTCGCCCGGTCGCCGCGCAACAGCGGAGGCAGGTCGGCCGGGTCGCTCAACCAGGTGCGGGTCTGCGCGGTCGACGGGAAGATGCGTCCGCTCAGATGCGGCACCGCCACCACCTGCCACTCCAGGCCCTTGGCGGCGTGGACCGTCAGGATCTGCACCCGCTCCGTCGAGACCGCGAGATCGGCGGGTGCGAGCCCGTTCTCCACCTCCATCGCGGCGTCGAGATAGGCGAGCAATCCGTCGACCGTGGCGCCGGGGCGGCTCGCGTAGTCCGCGACCACGTCGACGAACGCATCGAGGTGCTCGGTACCCGACCACCCCGCCGACACGGGCATACCGGCGCGGACTTCGGCGTCGACCCCGAGAACCCGCCGCACCTCGGTGACCAGGTCGGGCAGCGGCATCCCGAGATGCCCACGCAGCGAGGTCAATTCGCGGCCGAGTGCGACGATGCGGCGATAACCCTCCGGCGAATACCGGTCGGCGGGGCCCGGATCACAGATGGCGTCCGCCAGGCACGCCGCATCGGCGTCCGGTGCGGCCTGCGCGACGATCTGCGCCGCCGTGGCGTCCGGCCCCGCGCTCCCGGCGTCGTCGATGTCGACGGCGCGCCGCCACAGCGCCGCGATGTCGCGCCCGCCGAGCCGCCACCGGGGGCCGGTGAGGGTGCGCATCGCCGCCGCACCCGCGGTGGGGTCGGCCACCAAACGCAGCATCGCCACCACGTCGGCGACCTCGGTGACACCGAGCAGACCGGACAGCCCGACCACCTCGACGGGCACACCCCGGGCGGTGAGCGCCTCGGCCATCGGCGCGGCATCGGCGTTGCGGCGAAGCAGCACCGCCGCGGTCGGCGGCGCCTCCCCCTCGGCGCACGCGGCATGGTAGCGGTGCGCGACCTCGTCGGCGACCCAATGCCGCTCCATCGCAACGTCATTGAGCAACGCCAGCCGGATGGTCCCGGGTTCGGCTCCCGGGCGGGGCCGCAGCGAACGGACCGCGACCGAACGCCGTCGCGCCTCCGCCGACACCGCATTGGCCAGGTGCAGAGTGCTCGGCGGATTGCGCCAACTGGTGCGCAACTCCAGAGTGGGGGCGGGACTGCCGTCCGACAGCGGAAAGTCGGTGGCGAAACGGGGCAGGTTCGTCGCGGACGCGCCGCGCCAGCCGTAGATCGACTGGATCGGATCACCAACGGCGGTCAGGGCGAGGCCGTCGTCCACACCGCCGCCGAACAACGCCGACAACGCCACCCGCTGTGCGTGTCCGGTGTCCTGGTACTCGTCGAGCAACACCACCCGGTAGCGGCTCCGCAGTTGGGCACCCACCTGGGGGAAAGCGGCGGCGAGCCGGGCCGCGGCGGCCATCTGCATGCCGAAGTCCATCACCTTGTCGTCCTGCATCCGCCGGTGCAGCGCGTCGATCAGCGGGATGAGTTCGGTGCGTTCGGTCTGGGTGGCGAGCATCCGCAGCAGCCACTGGCTCGGCCCCCGGTCGCGTTGATACGGCCCGGCGGGCAGCGTGTGCACCAGCCGTTCGAGTTCGAGGTGGGTGTCGCGCAGATCGTCGGTGTCGACGAGGTGTTCGGCGAGCTGACCGGCCAGTCGCAGCACCATCGAGGTGACCGCCGCCGGGGTCTTGTCAATCTCGAGCGGGCCGGGATGCTCACACACCACGGAGTGGGCGAGCTGCCACAACTCGGTCGCCCCGACGAGGCGGGTCTCGGGCTCGATCGGCAGCAGCAGCCCGTGTTCGCGCAGCAGCGTGCCGGCGAAGGCGTGGTACGTGCTGACCGTCGGCGGATCGTCGGCGGCGTCGAGGCCCGCTGCGGCCGCGGGCACCAGCCCGGCTCCGGCCAGCCGGGCCAGCCGGGTGCGGACGCGGCGCAGCAGTTGACCTGCGGCCTTGCGGGTGAAGGTCAGACCGAGGACCTGTCCCGGCGTCGCGAAACCGTTGGCGACCAGCCACACCACGCGCGCGGCCATCGTCTCGGTCTTGCCCGCGCCGGCACCCGCGATCACCACCACCGGCCCCGGCGGTGCGGCGATCACCGCCGCCTGCTCCTCGGTCGGGGCGAAAAGTCCGAGCGCCGAGGCCAATTCGGCCGGGCTGTATCGAGGGTTCATGCGCGCTCTCCTGCGGCCTGGGCGGGGCAGCTGCTGCGCACCGGGCAGTGCGCACAGCTGTCGTTGACCCGCGCGACGTACGAGGGCCCGCGGGTCGCGGCGGCGGCCTCGCCGACGTCGCGGCGCCACTGTGCCACAGTGTCGTCGGTCATCGCGTCCTGCTCGCGCTCGGTGGGCCCGGCGGCGCCGCACTTGCCCAGGTAGACGAGTTTGCCGCCGCCGGGAACATCCCCGTCGGCGAGCAGACCCGCCGCGACGGCCAGCTGGTACATCGCCAGCTGGGCGTGCCGCTGGGCATCGTCCTTGGTCACCGGGCTCTTACCGGTCTTGATGTCCACGACCACCAGCCGGCCGGCGTTGTCGCGCTCCAGCCGGTCGAGGCGGCCGCGCACCCGGACCGCAGGCGTACCGTCCTCCGCTTCGCAGATGACGCCGTCGACGTCGATCTCGGTGCCGATCTCCGTGAGCTGACGGCGCGTCTGGGCCCGCCACTGTTCGAACGCCGACAGCATCGCCTGGTGGCGTGTCAGCTCGTTGGTGGCGTACCAGTCCGCCTCGAACGGCAGGTAGCCCCAGACCCGTTCGAGGTCGTTGAGGAGCTGGCTCTCGGTGCGGCCGGAATCGGACACCAGCGCGTGCAGCAGCGACCCGACGGCCGAGCGGACATCGCGGCCGTCGCGCCCGCCGTGGCGTTCGAGCAACCAGCGCAGCGGACAGTCGGTGAGCGTCTGCAGCGTCGATGGGGAGAGCGTGACGACCTGCTGTTCGTCAGCCCACAGCGGTTCGTCGGTGGACAGCGTCGTCATCGCGTGCCACTGGGCGGGGTCGGCGCCGGGCACACCCGCCGCCGCGAGCCGGGCCAATTGCGCGGCCGCGCACTCACGCGCCGCGTCGTCGACGGCACCGTCCGGAGCGCAGACCACCGCGCGCAACCGCCCCACCAGTGCGGCCGGTGCGAGAACCCGCGGCGCCCGCACCGGCACGGCAGGACCGTCAGCCGGGTCGGTGGACAGCGCGGCCAGTTCCTGGCAGAACGGCGACGGAAGCATCGCCTCGTCCCCGCACTCGCTGTCGACGGCGGTCACCAGGACGCGGCGCCGCGCGCGGCCGAGTGCGGCGATCAGCAGACGGCGTTCCTCGGCGAGCAGCGGTGCGCGCGTCGACACCGCGGCGTCGGCGGAATCGACCACACCGTCGAGCATGTCGACGAGCCGTTGGGTGCCCAGGACGCCACCGCGGGGAATCGTGTTGGGCCACAATCCTTCCTGAAGGCCGGCGATCACCACCACGTCCCATTCGCCGGCCAGCGCGGCGTGCGCGCTGAGCACCGACACCGCCTCCGGCGCCGTCCGCTCACCGCGACGGACGGGAGGCAGGCCGAGGGCCGCCACGTGGTCGAGGAAGCCGCGCAGCGACGCGCCCGTCGTCCGCGTGACGTACTGGTCGGCGACGTCGAACAGGGCGGTGACCGCATCGAGGTCACGGTCGGCCTGAGCGCCCGCGGTTCCGCCGCGTTCGCTGGCCGCCAGCCACCGGCGCTGCAGACCGCTGCGGTGCCACGCCTGCCACAGTGTGTGCCGCGGGTCGAGCCCGTCCTCGACGCTGCGGTGTGCGGCCGACAGCACCGCGCGCACCCGGCCCAGCGGCCGCTGCAATTCCGCCGACACCTCCGGCGGCGGACCGCTCAGGGCCGCGACGAGTAGATCGGCGAAGTCCCGCGGCGGCCGGCTGCCGTCGGCGCGGCGCAGTGCCCGCCGGAGCTGGCGCATGGTGACGGGGTCGACGCGCCCGATCGGCCCGGCGAGCAGTGCCTCGGCCTGTGCGCCGGTCAATCCGTCGGCGGTGGCCTCGAGCACCGTCAGCAGCGCCCGCACGGCGGGCTCGTCGGCCAGCGGTGCGCCCGCGGGCAGATCGACGGGGACCCCCGCCGCGGTGAGGGCACGCGCCAGCGACGCACCGGCCCGGGGCAGGGAGCGCACGATCACCGCCATGTGCTGCCACGGAACCCCGTCGACGAGGTGCGCGCGGCGCAGCGCGTCGGCCACCAGCGCCGCTTCCGCATGGGCGGTGGCGGCCACCCGCACGGCCACCGAACCGTCATCGCCACCCGAGCCGACGACCTCGGCGCGCTGACCCGGCAGACGACGCGCGATGCCGGTGATCGCCCGCGCCACCGCCGGCGCGCAGCGGTGTGACCGGGTGAGGGTCACGGTGGCGTCGTCGTCGGTGCGCAGCAGGGTCGGGTCGGCACCGCGGTAGCCGAACACCGACTGGTCGGGGTCGCCGGCGAGGACGGTGAGCTCGGCACCCGCGGCCAACACCCGGACCAGCCGCGCGGCCTGCGGGTCGAGGTGCTGGGCGTCGTCCACCAGCAGCAGACCGATGCGGGCGCGTTCGGCGGCGAGCAGGTCGGCGTCCATGGCCAGTGCCTCGAGGGCCGCGCCGACGAGTTCGGCCGCCCCGAGCGCGGGGGTCGTCGCCTGGGGTGCGGCCATGCCGACCGCGGAACGCAACAGCATGATCTGCTCGTAGGCCTGCGCGAACCGGCCTGCGGCCGCCCATTCCGGGCGGCGGGACAGCCGGCCCAGCCGTTGCAGCGCAACGGGATCGACCCCACGCTCGGTGCACCGGGCCATCAGGTCGCGCAGTTCGGTGGCGAAGCCGGCGGTGGCCAGCGCGGGACGCAGCGCGGCCGGCCACGCGACGGCGGACCGGTCGCCGTCCTCCAGGTCACCGGCGAGCAGTTCACGGATGATGCCGTCCTGTTCGGCGCTGGTGATCAGCCGCGGCGGCGGATCACCGTTGCGCTGGGCGGCCAGCCGCAGCACCGCGAAGGCGTACGAGTGGATGGTGCGGACCAACGGTTCCCGGACCACCTGACGGACGCCGCCCTCGAGCAGTCTGCGCGTCACGGCCGCCCGCGCCGCCGCTCGCGGCGAAGCCGAACCGGTCAGCAGCAGAACCGATTCCGGATCGGCACCGGCGGCGATGTGGGCGGCCGCGGTGTCGACCAGCAGCGTCGACTTCCCCGTCCCTGGACCACCGAGCACGCGGACCGTCCCCCGGCTGCCCGGTGCCAGCAGCGTGCGGGGATCGGTGCGGTCGGAGGCGGGTGACTCGACGTCCGGTGCGGTCATGAGGGCATGACACCACGGGGGTCCGACAAGCCGACGTCGGTGACTGCTGGCACCATCGTCGACGTGAGCCTGCATGTGCACCGCTACGGTCCCTCCGCCCCGGCGCAACTGCTGGCCGTGCACGGGTTGACCGGGCACGGCCGGCGCTGGCAGACGCTGGCGGACCGGTACCTGCCCGAGTTCTCCGTGGCGGCACCGGACTTGATCGGCCACGGCAGATCGACGTGGGCGGCGCCGTGGACGATCGACGCCAACACCGAGGCGCTCGCCGCGCTCCTCGACGCCGACGGCGGCGGGCCGGTCGTGGTGGCGGGCCACTCCTTCGGCGGCGCCGTCGCACTGGCGCTGGCGGCCGCGCGGCCGGACCTGGTGTCGTCGCTGGTGCTGCTCGACCCGGCGGTCGGCCTCGACGGGGAGTGGATGCGGGAGATCGCCGACGAGATGTTGGCCTCCCCCGACTACACCGACCGCGACGAGGCGCGGGCGGAGAAGGTCTCGGGCTCCTGGGGTGAGGTGGATCCGGCCGAAGTGGACCGCGAACTCGACGAACACCTGGTCACGCTGCCGAACGGCCGCAGCGGATGGCGGATCAGCGTGCCGGCGATGATGTCGTATTGGAGCGAGCTGGCCCGGCCGGTCACGCTTCCCCGGGACGGGACGCGCACGACACTGATCCGGGCCACCCGCACCGACCCGCCGTACGCCACCGACGAGCTGATCGCGGGGCTCGATGCCGCGCTCGGCTCGGATCTGACAGTGCTGCAATGGGATTGCGACCACATGGTGGGACAGGCGAAACCGGCCGAGACGGCCGCCGTCATCCGCGAGCACCTCGAACGGCGCTGACCGTGGCGGCCGTAACCGACGCACAGGTGGAGACCGTGCGCGCCCTGGTGGCGCGGATACCGCCTGGCCGGGTCGCGACCTACGGCGACATCGCCGAAGCCGCCGAGCTGTCGAGTCCGCGCATCGTCGGCTGGATCATGCGCACCGACTCGTCGGATCTGCCCTGGCACCGGGTGATCAGCGCATCCGGCCGGCCCGCCCCGCATCTTGCGAGCCGCCAACTGGAACTGCTGCGCGCCGAAGGGGTGTCGGCCACCGACGGCCGGGTGCCGCTGCGCGAGCTGCGGCACACCTTCTGACCTAGAGCACCAACCGCACGAGCGCCGCGGTGCGGGCCAGACCGGGGAACGCCGCCGCCGTCGACCGTGGGTGCAGCGCATGGACGGCCAGCCGGAACATCAACGCGCGCAACAACATCTGAGGCCACTCCGGCAGCGAGGCCCACCGCTCGATCAGCCCGTCGTCGGCCTCACCCCACGACAACGCGTCGACCACCACCACGCCCGCCGCCCAGGAGGCCGGCCGCCAGTAGGGCGTGATGTCGGTGATCCCGGGGGCCGCCGCGCCGGCGAACAGCACCGTGCCGTAGAGGTCACCGTGCACCAGCTGGCTCGGGCTCTTGGTGACCCGGCGCAGCGTGGCGAGCTGATTGATCAGCTCGATCGAGCGCTGACCGTCCGACGATCCCGGCGCCACCCGCGCGCCCGGCGGCAGCGAGTGCAGTGGACGCTCCTCCCACGCCGCACGGTCGGCCGCGATGAACACGTCGACGTCGGCCCACGGCGCGACGGGCGGCTGGGTGAGGAATCGCGGACGCTCGAGCTTCGCGGTGGCCTCGTGCAGCCGGACCGCAGCCGACACCACCTCGTCGTGCCGCGGTTCCGGCGTGCCGGCGACGAAGGTGTCGGCCCGCCACCCGGCGACCACGTAGCGCCCGTCGGTGGAGCGTACGGGCCGCGCCAGCCGGACGCCGTCGACGAACAGGGTCTCGCGCACCTTCGCCGACCATGCCGCCCGCGCGTGGTCGGCAATCATCGACAGCACGACTTCGCCGCAGCGCCAGCCGCCTTCCCAACTCGAACCGAGCGGGACCGGGCGCACGCCGATCAGACCGAACGCGGCCAGGA
Source organism: Mycolicibacterium litorale (assembly GCF_014218295.1). Next base: position 1,510,417 of record NZ_AP023287.1, on the reverse strand, counting down.
CATGGTCGGGCGGGCGCTCGGTGCTCACAGCGTCAGATTACCGGTGACAGTGCCGACAATTGACGCGCTGACCTGCTGTGTCGCCGAGCCGTTTCCGGGCTGAGATCAAACGCCGATCAGTACATCACCATGTCGGGCTCGAGTTGCCTGGCCCACGCGACGATGCCGCCCTGCAGGTGCATCGCGTCGGAGAACCCGGCCCTCTTCACCGCGGCGAGCGCCTCCGCCGAGCGAACACCGGTCTTGCAGTACAGCACCGGGATTCGGTCGTGCGGCAGCTTCGCCAGCCCGTCGCCGGCCTCGATGGCCGACTTCGGAATGAGCTCGGCACCCTGGATGTGGTTGATGTCCCACTCGACGGGCTCGCGCACGTCGATCAGCGCCACCGGTTTGCCCGCATCGATCAGCTCACGGAGTTCGCGGGGCGTGACGGTGGAGTCCGCGGCGGCCTCGGCCGCGGCCTCGGAGACCACGCCGCAGAACTCCTCGTAGTCGATCAGCTCGGTGATCTTCGGCGTCGACGGATCCTTGCGGATCTTGATGGTGCGGTACGTCATGTCCAGGGCGTCGTAGACCATGAGCCGGCCCAGCAGCGGTTCGCCGATCCCGGTGATCAGCTTGATCGCCTCGGTGCCCATCACCGACGCGATGGACGCGCACAGGATGCCCAGCACACCGCCCTCGGCGCAGGACGGGACCATGCCCGGAGGCGGCGGTTCGGGATAGAGGTCGCGGTAGTTCAGTCCGAGACCGTCCGGCGCGTCCTCCCAGAACACCGACACCTGGCCTTCGAACCGGTAGATCGAACCCCACACGTAGGGCTTGCCGGCGAGGACGGCGGCGTCGTTGACCAGATAGCGGGTGGCGAAGTTGTCGGTGCCGTCGAGGATCAGGTCGTACTGGGCGAACAGGTCGACGGCGTTGTCGGGTTCCAGCCGCATCTCGTGCAGCCGCACCTCGACCAGCGGGTTGATCTCGAGGATCGAGTCGCGCGCGCTCTGCGCCTTGGACCGACCGATGTCGGACTGGCCGTGGATGATCTGCCGCTGCAGGTTGGACTCGTCGACGACGTCGAATTCGACGATGCCGATGGTGCCCACGCCCGCTGCGGCCAGGTACAGCAGCGTCGGCGAACCCAGCCCGCCGGCGCCGATGACGAGCACCCTGGCGTTCTTGAGCCGCTTCTGCCCGTCCACACCGAGGTCGGGGATGATCAGGTGACGGCTGTAGCGTGCGACCTCTTCGCGCGTCAGTTCGCCCGCCGGCTCCACCAACGGAGGCAATCCCACATTCCCGGACACCGGTATCTCCTCAAAAATTGCGGTGCGTCGACCACGGCGGTCGAGTCACCTTCACAATAGGCACCCCACACAACACCGCAGAGGTCCGCAGGCTTCCCCGTCAGGCGATCGGATACGGCCAGGGATTGAAGCGGCACGTCAACCCGTCGGCCCGCACGGTCTCGGGGTCGAAGCGCGCCGCGTCGTCGTTGGCGGTGGAGAACGTCTGCTGCATCATGATCGGCGCGAGTGCGCCGTTCTCCAGGCACGATTCGTGGCGCTGGTAGCCGATGGCGTGCCCGACCTCGTGGTTGATCAGGTACTGCCGATAGGAGCCGATGTCCCCCTGGAACGGCACGGCGCCCCGCACCCAGCGCGCCTCGTTGATGAACACCCTCGCCTGGTCGCCGAGATAGGCGGGGTTGTAGCACGACGCCTCGAGCGGGATGTCGTAGCCGCAGCCCTCCCGGATGGTCAGCGGTGAGGTCAGCGACACCCGGAAGTCGGGCACGCCGGCGTCGATGCGGGTGAACGCGAACTGCGGGTTGTGGGTCCAGCTCTTCGGGTTGGCCAGCGTTTCGTCGACCATGCGGGCGAAACCCTCGTCCCCGCCGAACCCCGTGGTGTCGAGGCCGTCCTCCACCTCGACGGTGTAGGTGAAGTTCTTCGTGGTGCCCTGCCCCACCTGCGGTGTGGTGCCGGGGACGATGTGCCACGTCTTGGCGCCGGCCTCGGTGAAGGCGCCGCCGGCGGGCAGGATGCCGGTCGGCAGGTTGGCGTCGAACTGCGTGAGCCCTCGCGGCGGCGCCCCGACGATCGCGGTGCTGGGCACCCCGATCGTGGGAGGCCCCTGGACCGGGCCTTCTTCGTCGGCGACCTGCTCGGGCGCGCTGGTCCCGGTGACGGTCTGGTAGATGACGACGACGGTGAGCACGGCGAGCACCGGAAGGGCGTAAGCCCGCCAGCCGTACGTCGAGACGAACCGGCCGATCCAGGTCTGCTTGCGCCACTGCCTGCGCTCGTCACGGTTGGAGCGGACGCGTCCGCTGTCCTCCGCCAGCGGGTCGCGCTGAGCGCGCAGCGGATCGCGCTGGGCGCGTCGCGGATCCTGCCAGTCGGTGCGCACCGCCGGGACCCGACCGTCCGGCCGACGCTCTGGACCCATGTGTCCTCCACGCGCACGGGAGTCGTAGGTCACGAAAACAGGATGGCATAGACCGGTGGACTTGAGTTTCCGGCGCGCCACCGCCCGCGCGGCAGGTGTCGTGACGCGCACCTCTCGCCATCGGTAGTAGTGTCGGAGCGATGCGCGCCTTTGCCGAGCAGCACCAAGCGCGCGAGCCGAATCCAGATTGAGGACTTGATGAGCGATCTCGCCAACACCGCTGAGAGGAGAGGCGACAAGCCGGCCAACGGTACCGGAGTGACCAAGGGGTCCACCGGTAACAACCGGCGCGGCAATCGACTTCCCCGCGACGAGCGACGCGGGCAGTTACTGATCGCCGCCAGCGAGGTTTTCGTCGACCGCGGTTACCACGCCGCCGGCATGGACGAGATCGCCGACCGCGCCGGAGTGAGCAAACCGGTTCTCTACCAACACTTCTCGTCGAAGCTCGAGTTGTATCTCGCGGTGCTGCAGCGCCATGTCGACAACATGGTGTCGGGTGTGCGTCAGGCGCTGCGCACCACCACCGACAACCGCCAGCGGCTGCGCGCGGCCGTACAGGCCTTCTTCGACTTCATCGAGCACGACAGCCAGGGATACCGGCTGATCTTCGAGAACGACTACACCACCGAACCGCAGGTGGCGGCCCAGGTGAAGGTGGCCACCGAGGCGTGCACGGACGCCGTGTTCGATCTGATCAGCCGCGATTCAGGGCTGGAGGCACACCGGGCCCGGATGATCGCGGTGGGCCTGGTGGCCATCAGCGTCGACTGTGCCCGCTACTGGCTCGATGCCGAACGGCCCATCTCCAAAGACGATGCGGTCGACGGCACGGTGCACTTCGCGTGGGGCGGGCTGTCCCACGTGCCGCTCACCCGTTCTTGATGGCCTCCGCGCCGACCACACCGAAGCCCACCCGTCGCACATCGGCGGCGCCGATCTCCACGTAGGCGATCCGGCTCGTCTGCACCAGGTACCGCCGGCCCTTTTCGTCGGACAGTGCCAGCACGCCGCCAGCACCCTCGGCGAGCGCGTCGGTCACCAGCTTCTCGACCTCACTGGGCGTCTGCGCGCTCTGGAGGACGAGCTCGCGTGGGCTGTCCGAAACACCGATCTTGACCTCCACGCCTGAACCTTTCCGTCGTACGTCGCTGACTGCTGTCGTTCACTGAAAGGCTAGTGGACGCCCTCCGCGCCGCGCCGCGCTGGTGATTACGCGCTGCGCGAAGCCAAGTTCGCGGGTCACGGACGTCGACCGAACCGAGGCCGGACCGTGACCGAATCGGGTGCTCGCTGACCTCATCTGTCACTTCTGCCCCGCTAGCATCGGAGCCAGAGTCGCTGCAAGCTACCGGAAAGCCATCATGAGCAGGCATTATTCGCCGTATTCGTCGACGCGCACCGAACGTCTGGACCGCCCGCAGGCCGACCACCCGGGCCACCGCGAGGCGCCGGGCTACGAATACTCCGGCGCCGACCACCCCGGCTATCGCCAGTACGCCGACGCCGCCCTCGGCGAGGACACCTATCGCGGCCGTCGCGATCACGCCGGCTACGGCGGGTACTCCGGCTACGGCGAGTACTCCGGCTACACCGGTCACCGGGGCTACGGCGACTACCAGCGGGACCTCGCGGCCCACGACGAACCCGACGTCGCCGAGGATTACGACGCCGAGGATTACGAGGATTACGAGGCGTACGTCACCGCCATCGACAGCCGCTGGAAGTGGATCGCCGGAGCGGCCGGCGCCATCCTGCTCGTCGCGGTGATCTGCACGGTGGTCATCCTCGGCGGCGGTGACAGCGGTTCGGTGTCGGCGACGGTGGCGCCCCCGGCGCAGAGCCGGCCACCGGCCACCGCGGCGGCCCCGCACGACACGGCGGCGCCGCTGCCGCCCCCGGCCGCGTCGCTGGCACCCGAAACCGTGACCACCGTGACGCCGACCCCGCCGCCGACGCCCACAGAGAGCGCCGCGCCGGCGCCGGTGCCCAGTGCGGCCGCCGCGCCGCCGCCCGCGGCCGATCCGCGCACGATCACCTACACGGTCACGGGCAACCGTCCGCTCATCGATCTGGTGACGGTCATCTACACCGACCAGCAGGGCGCCCTGCAGACCGAGGTCAACGTGGCGCTGCCGTGGTCGAAAACCGTGGTGCTCGATCCCGGTGTCGAGCTGAAGTCGGTCACCGCGACGAGCGTCAACAGCCAGCTCAACTGCGCGATCACCGATGCCGCGGGCACGGCGCTGGTGGCGCAGAACAACAACTCGCTGATCGCCACCTGCACGCAGTAGCCGCTCAGGCCAGGCCGAGCTCCTGCATCCGGGACTGGTGTGTCTGCTGCAGCCGGTCGAAGAACTCGGCCATCTGCGTGAGTCCCTCACCGCCCGACATCACCAGGTCGACGAGTTCGTCGTGGTCGGCCAGCACGTACTGCGCCTGGGTGATGGCCTCACCGAGCAACCGCCGCGACCACAACGCCAACCGGTGGCGTTGCCGGTCGCTGGCGGTCACCGCGGCACGCACCTCGGCGACCACGAACTGCGAGTGCCCGGTCTCGGCCAGCACCCCGCGCACCACCGCGGCCACCTCGTCGGGCAGGGCACCGGTGATCTCGGAGTAGAAGTCCGCGGCGAGCGCATCGCCGATGTAGGTCTTGACCAGCGCTTCGAGCCACGTGCTCGGCGTCGTCAACCGGTGATAGTTCTCCAGCGCCGAGGCGTACTTCGTCATCGCCGGCACCACGTCCACGCCGCGCCGCTCCATGGCATCGCGCAGCAACTCGTAGTGGCGCATCTCGGCGGCGGCCATGCTCGCCATGTTGATCCGCCCGCGCAGGTTGGGCGCCATCCGCGCTTCCTCGGTCAGGCGGTAGAACGCGGCCACCTCACCGTAGGCGAGCAGCGCGAACAGCTCGTCGACGCCGGGATGATCGGCCCCCACACCCGCCGTCCCGGCAGTGACCGTCTGCTCTCCCGAGGCTGCAGGCTGCGTCGAATTCATGGCCCAACTGTAATGGCCGTCGAGCGCCGATCCACGCCGGCAAAGCCATCCAAGGTATGATGGGGCCAGGCAGCGGCCCAGATGACTCAGAACGACACGGGCTGCTCCCGAAAGAAATGTGCGTGCACGCGTTGGCCCGCCTCCGACAGCGCAGGGCCCAGCGGATCGGCACCGCCCGTCACGGGCGACGAGGCCGCTTCATCGTCAGACTCGTGTGCGCGTGGAAAACCACGAGGCCGACCACGAGGTCGACTATGAAAGGCCACGTTCACCCGCATGACCCCATTGACAACACCTGTTGACATGACATTCGCCAGCCTCGGCGTACGCGACGAGATCGTCCGCGCGCTCGCCGAGGAAGGTATCCACCATCCGTTCGCCATCCAGGAACTGACGCTGCCCATGGCGTTGGCCGGCGACGATCTGATCGGCCAGGCCCGCACCGGCATGGGCAAGACCTACGCCTTCGGCGTGCCGCTGCTGCAGCGGATCACCACCGACTCCGACAGGGAGCTGACCGGCATCCCGCGCGCCCTGGTCGTCGTCCCCACCCGCGAGCTGTGCCTACAGGTCCACAGCGACCTGTCGCTGGCCGCGAAATATCTGACCGCGGGCGATCGCAAACTCTCGGTCGTCTCGATCTACGGCGGCCGCCCGTACGAGCCTCAGATCGAGGCGCTGCGCCGCGGCGCCGACGTCGTGGTCGGCACCCCCGGCCGCCTGCTCGACCTGGCCCAGCAGGGTCACCTGCAGCTGGGCGGGCTCTCCGTGCTGGTGCTCGACGAGGCCGACGAGATGCTCGACCTCGGCTTCCTGCCCGACATCGAGCGCATCCTGCGCCAGACCCCCGACACCCGGCAGTCGATGCTGTTCTCCGCCACGATGCCGGATCCGATCATCACGCTGGCCCGCACGTTCATGAACCAGCCGACGCACATCCGGGCCGAGGCGCCGCATTCCGCCGCCACACACGACACCACCGCCCAGTTCGCCTACCGGGCGCACGCACTGGACAAGGTCGAGATGGTCAGCCGGATCCTGCAGGCCGAGGGCCGCGGCGCGACGATGATCTTCACCCGCACCAAGCGCACCGCGCAGAAGGTCGCCGACGAACTCGCCGAGCGCGGCTTCAAGGTCGGTGCCGTCCACGGTGACCTCGGCCAGGGCGCGCGCGAGAAGGCTCTCAAGAGCTTCCGCACCGGCGAGGTCGACGTGCTGGTGGCCACCGACGTGGCGGCCCGCGGTATCGACATCGACGACATCACGCACGTCATCAACTTCCAGATCCCCGAGGACGAGCAGGCCTACGTGCACCGCATCGGCCGCACCGGGCGTGCGGGTAAGACCGGCGTCGCGGTCACGCTGGTCGACTGGGACGAGCTGCCCCGCTGGACACTGATCGACAAGGCGCTGGGTCTCAACACCCCGGATCCGGCGGAGACGTACTCCAGCTCACCGCATCTCTACGAGGAGCTGAACATCCCCACCGACGCCGGCGGTACCGTCGGCGAGCCCAAGACGAGGGCGAACGCCAAGCGTTCCGACCGTGGCGAGCGCACCGCGCGCGACGGTGAGGAGAAGCCGGCCCGCAACCGCTCACGCAACCGTCGGCGCACCCGTGCCGGCAAACCGGTCACCGGCCACGTCGAGGCGTCGGCCGAGCAGCCGGCGGCCCCGGAGTCCGACGGTGACGGCACCACCGAGGCCGACTCCGGCGGCGAGTCCGGCCCCGCCGGTCGCCGGCGCCGCCGTCGGCGTCCGCGCAAGGCCGCGTCCACGACCAGCTGACCCGACGGGCAGCACCATCCGTGGTCAAACCGGAGCGCCGCACCCGCGGTGACGTGATGGCCGCCGCGGCGATCGCCGTCGTCGTCGCGGTCGTCGCGGCCCTGGTGTGGTGGACCAGCGACGCCAGAGCCACCATCAGCGAGCCGGCAGCGGCGGCGGTCCCCGATCCCGAGCCCGCGACCAGCGTGCCGTCGGCGCTGAGGGAGCTGTGGAGCGCGCCGAGCCCGAAGACCCGGCTGCCGGTCGTCGTCGGGGGAAGTGTCGTCACCGGTGACGGATCGACGGTGCTGGGCCGCGATCCCGCCACCGGCGACACGGTGTGGAGGTACGCACGAGACGTCGCCCTGTGCGGTGTGACGTCGGTGTACCACTACGCGGTGGCCGTGTACCCGGACTCGCGCGGATGCGGTCAGGTCACCACGATCAACGGCAGGACCGGTAAGCGCGGCAACGCCCGCACGGGGTACGCCGACCGCGAGGTCACGCTGAGCTCGGACGGCACCACGGTGCTGTCGGCCGGCGAGAACCGCCTCGAGGTGTGGCGTTCGGACATGGTCCGGATGCTCAGCTACGGTGCGCTCGACGCGCGCATCAAACCCGACGTGCCCGCGGCCCCACTGTGTCGCTTCACCTCGGCCGCGGCCAGCTCCTCGGCGGTCTCGGTGCTCGAGGCCTGCCCCGGCGAATCCGACCTACGACTTACCCTGCTGCGGCCGTCCGACGAAGAAGACGTCCCCGACGTCAAGATCGTCGAACTGCCCGACGTGCCCGCCGACTCCGACGCCCGCGTCATCGCCGTCTCCGACACCACGACGGCCGTCTATCTGCCGACCCCTAAGCCGACCGTCAACGTCGTCGACGAGACCGGGACCACCGTCGCCAGCACGCTGATGACCACACCGGCCTCCCCGCACGCCGTCGCCTCGCGCGCAGGTGACCTCATCACCTGGTGGACCGGCGACTCGGTCATGGTGTTCGACGCCTCCGGACTTCGCTACAAGTACACCGTCAGCCCCTCGGGCGGGAGCATGCCGCTCGGGCCCGCCGCCGAGATGGCCGACCGTCTGCTGGTCCCGGTCACCGCCGGCTACGACGTCTTCGATCCCGCCACGGGGACCGGTGAACGCCACATCGCGCTGGCCCGACCCCCGGTCGACGGCGCGGTCGTTCCCGCGGTGTCCGGCGATCATGTCCTGGAACTGCGCGGTGGCGAACTCGTCGGGCTCAGCTGACTCCCCGCGAACGCCGCACCCGCGGACCTACACTGCCCGCAGGAGCTCGGGAGGTGTACGGGCATGGACGGCATCGCGGACATGGGCGGTACCGAAGGATGGGGCCGCGCGCAACGACCACAGCCGGACGAACCGGTCTTCCCGGAACCGTGGCACGGCCGGGCCTTCGCGCTGACGCTGATGTCGAACCGACTGACCGGCGGCAACCTGGATTCGTTCCGGCACGCGCTCGAGCGATTGGACCGCGCCGCCTACCTCGAGGACGGGTACTTCGGTCGCTGGCTCAACGGCGCCGAGCGGCTCCTCACCGAGAACGCGGTGCTCGCGCCCTCGGCCGTCGACGCCCGCGCCCGCAACCTGCGCGGTGAGCGGGTCGAGGAACCGCCGGCCCCCGATCCGCCCACACGCGACGTCCGTGCGGCCCAGAACGGCTCGGTCCGCACCGTGGCTGCCGCGCCCGCGTTCGCGGTCGGCGCGCGGGTGCGGGCCAAGGACATCTCCCCGGCCGGGCACACCCGGCTCCCCCGCTACGTGCGCGGGCACACCGGCGTGGTCACGCTGGTCGAACCGGCGTTCGTCTTCCCCGACACCAACGCCCACTTCCGCGGCGAGAACCCGCAGTACGTCTACACCGTCGCCTTCGACTCGCACGAACTGTGGGGCCCCGACGCAGAACCGTTCACCTCCACGATCGAGATGTTCGAGAGCTACCTCGAGGAGGCCGCATGAGCGTCGGTCAGGCCGGCCGCGACATTCCCCCGTCGCTGCGCGCGGAGGCGCTCGAACAACTGCTTACCGAACGCGGTCTGGTCGATCCCGCCGCGCTCGAAGCGATCATCACCACCTACCAGACGCACGTCGGGCCGCTCAACGGAGCGCACGTCGTCGCCCGGGCGTGGACCGATCCGGAATTCCGGCGGCGGTTGCTCGCCGACGGTACCGCCGTCATCGACGAGATGGGCTTCCTCGGGGCGCAGACCGAACACGTCGTCGTCGTGGAGAACACCCCGACCAGCCACCACGTGGTGGTCTGCACGATGTGCTCGTGCTATCCGTGGCAGCTGCTGGGCCTGCCGCCCAGCTGGTACAAGGATCCGGCCTACCGGTCGCGGATGGTGCGGGAACCGCGGCGGGTACTCGCCGAGATGGGCCTCGACCTGCCGCCGGACGTCGACATCACCGTGCACGACTCCAGCGCCGAGGTGCGATGGCTGGTGCTGCCGCGGCGGCCCGCGGGCACCGAGCACCTCGCGGCCGAAGAACTGATCCCGCTGATCACCCGCGAGGCGATGGTCGGCGTCGCAGAGGTCGAGGCGCCGCGATGATCGTCGACCTGGCCGAAGGGCCGGCCGCCCCACCGCGTGCGAACGGTGAGCTCGTGTTCGCCGAACCGTGGGAGAGCCGCGCATTCGGCATGGCTGTGCTGCTGTCGGAGGCGGGCGTCTTCACCTGGCCGCAGTTCCAGGCGGCCCTGGTGGCGCGTATCGCCCGCTGGGAGGCCGCAGGCGACGGTGAGAGCTGGCATTACTACCGGCAGTGGTTGGATGCGCTCGAGGATGTGCTGAGCGCCTGCGGCGCCGTGGCGGCCGATCGCGTCACCGACCGGGCGCACGCCCTGGCCCTGCGTCCCGACGGCCACGACCACCGGCACTGAATTGGCAACGACCGCAGACACTTCGGGCTCAGTATCCGGGCTGGACCTGCACCTGGATCGGCCCGACGGGCGCGTGCGGGACAGTCTGATGGAGGCACTTCGCGACGCGATCCGGTCGGGACGGCTCCTGCCCGGGACCCGGCTGCCATCGAGCCGTACGCTCGCGGCCGACCTCGGGGTGGCCCGCAACACGGTCGCACGCGCGTACTCGGAGCTGGTCGCCGAAGGATGGCTGACCTCCCAGCACGGTTCGCGCACCACGGTGTCGCAACGCGCGGCCGACGTGCGCCGCAGCCGAACGGTGCGGCCGGGGACCACCACACCGCCACGTCCCGAACACGACCTTCGCCCGGGCCATCCTGATCTGTCGTCGTTCCCCCGCGAGGAGTGGGCCCGCGCGGTGAAGCGGGCACTGCAGGCGGCGCCCACCGAGGCGTTCGGCTATGCCGATCCGCACGGCAGGCCGGAACTGCGTGAGGCGCTCGCCGAGTACCTGGCACGCGCGCGCGGCGTCCGGTGCGAACCGGACGACATCGTCGTATGCTGCGGCGCCGCAGAGGGTTTGGACCTGATCGCCAGGGCCCTGGCCGACATCGGCGTTTCAGCGGTCGCGGTGGAGGAATTCGGTCTGCCGGCGCAGCGACGGTCGTTGACCGACGCGGGTCTTCGATGTCCGCCCCTGGCGGTCGACGCCGGCGGCGCCGACGTGGATGCGCTCGACGCGATGCCGGACGTGGGCGGTGTCGTCCTCACCCCCTCGCACCAGTTCCCGCTGGGCGTCCCACTGCGGCCCGACCGGCGCGCGTCCGTCATCGACTGGGCCCGCCGCACCGGTGGCGTGGTCATCGAAGACGACTACGACGGCGAGTTCCGCTACGACCGCACACCCGTCGGCGCGCTGCACGGCGTGGACCCCGACCGGGTCGGGTATCTGGGCACGGTCAGCAAGACCCTGGCCCCCGGTCTGCGACTGGGCTGGCTCGTCCTGCCCCACCGGCTGACCGAGGCGGTCATCCGTCAGAAGGGCGAAACGGAAGCCACATGCGGCTTCCTCGAACAACTGGCGATGGCCGAATTCCTGCGGGCCGGCGGATACGACCGCCACATCCGCACCATGCGCGCGCAGTACCGGCGTCGGCGCGAGCATCTGCTGGCGGCACTCGCCCGGTCGTCACCGCTCACCGAGGTCCACGGACTGCCGGCCGGGCTGCACGCGCTGCTCGGACTCGACGGCGGCGGCGAGAGCGCGCTGGCCGGCCGGCCGCCGTGGCGCCGGCTGGCCGTCGAGGGACTGGACCTGTACCGCCATCCCGCCGCCGCCAGCGACCGCGACGGACTGGTCGTCGGATTCGCCGCACCCGCGCCCAGCGCGTGGTCGGCCGCGCTGGCGGCGCTGATCGGGCTGCTGCCCTGACGTCTCCAGTGGCCCCCGTTCACCGCACCGAAGTGGCCCACGAATCCGCAGGCCGCGACACTAGCGTCGACAACATGCCGGCTACGGGAAACGCCACAGTGTCCGACCTTTTGGTCTTCGGCCACGTCCTCGAAGGACGGATCCTGTTCGAACGCGAGGGCGCGCCGCGCCGGGGGATCACCGCGGGTGAGTCGTTCCGGGAGCCGCACCACCTGTGTCACCGCGATGCGCAGCGGCGGGAGGATTGAGTCACCATGCGAGCGATCGTCGCGCGGGACCGCACAGCCGGGGTCGAAGGGCTCACGCCGGCCGACGTGCCGTACCCGCATGCGGCCGAGAACGACGTCATCGTCCGGGTGCACGCCGCGAGCTTCACCCCCGGTGAACTGGACTGGCCCGCAACGTGGGTCGATCGCGCCGGCCGTGACCGGGCGCCGACGATCCCCGGCCACGAGGTGTCCGGGGAGGTCGCCGAACTCGGATACGGCACCACCGGCGTGACCGTGGGCCAACGCGTCTTCGGGGTCACCGACTGGGCCCGCAACGGCACACTGGCCGAGTACGTCGCGGTGGAGGCGCGCAACCTGGCGCCGCTCGCCGCCGACATCGATCACACGGTCGCCGCTGCGCTGCCGATCTCCGGGCTCACCGCGTGGCAGGGACTGCTCGACCACGGACAGCTGACCGCCGGCCAAACGGTCCTGGTCCACGGAGCCGCCGGCGCGGTCGGATGGATCGCGGTGCAACTCGCGCGCGAGGTGGGCGCCCGGGTCATCGGCACCGGCAGGGCATCCCACCGGGAGACGGTGCTGCAGTTGGGTGCCGACGCATTCGTCGACCTGCAGCAGGACCAGTTGGAGGATGTCGCGCCGGTGGACATGGTGTTCGACGTGATCGGCGGGCAGATCCTCGACCGCTCCGCGCGACTCGTGCGTCCGGGCGGCACGCTGGTGACCATCGCCGAGCCGCCCCGTGAAGCACCCGACGGCGGACGGGCGATCTTCTTCGTCGTCGAACCGGACCGCGAAGGGCTGCTCCGCCTGCAACAGCGGGTGCGTGACGGTCGGCTGCGTCCACCACCGGTGACCGTCTGCCCACTCGACCAGGCGCCGGCGGCCTTCGACCCGGCCCGCCGCCCGGCCGGAAAGCCCGTCATCGGCGTGGTGAGCGAACTCGAGAAAGGGCGATGATGGCGGAAACCGTTGCGGGGGTTGAGGTTCCGGACTCGCCGATGGCGCGCGAGGTCACCGCACTAGTCCGGGATGCCGCCGACGAGCTGCTGTTCGGCCACTCGGTGCGATCGTATCTGTGGGGCATGCTGCACGGCCGGAGCCGCGGACTCGACCCGGATCCCGAACTGCTCTACACGGCGGCGATGTTCCACGATCTCGGCCTGACCGCGCGGTACCGCAGGACAGATCAGCGGTTCGAACTCGACGGCGCCGACGCCGCACGGACGTTCCTGATCGAACACGGCTGTCCGGAGGCGACGGCCCGCACCGTCTGGCTCGCCGTCGCGTTGCACACCACGCCGGAGATCCCGGACCGCCTCGAACCCGAGATCGCGTTGCTCATCGCCGGAGTGGCGACCGACGTGGTCGGCGCCGGCGCCGAGGCCTTGACGACGGACCAGATCGCCGAGGTGTGCGCCGCCCACCCGCGCACCCACTTCACCGACGGGATGCTGCACGCCTTCCACGACGGTATGAAGGAGCGGCCGCACACCACGTTCGGCACGATGAACGCCGACATCCTCGCGCACTTCGAACCCGACTTCTCGCGCGTCGACGTCGTCGACCTCATCGTGAAGAACCCGCTACCGCAGTGAGCGCGCGGCGATGAGCCGGGCACTGCCGTCGCTCGTACTGGTGCCCGGCGCGTGGCACAAGCCCGCCCATCTGCAGCCGCTGGTGGACGAACTGGACGGGATCGACACCCGCACGGTGGCGTTGCCGAGCACCGGAGACGATCCGGCACACCTGGGCGACATGTACGGCGACGCGGCCGCGATCGCCGAGGCCGTCGCCGCCGTCGACGGCCCGACCGTGGTGCTCGCGCACTCCTACGGAGGGATACCCACCACACAGGCGCTGTCTGGTGCACGCAATGTCCGGCGGATCATCTACCTCGCCGCGTTCGTCCTGGATGTGGGCGAATCGCTGTTCTCGGTCAGCGGCGGCTCACCGATGGGCTGGGCGGCCGCGCACCGGCAATGTGGCGGCGACGGATATCTGGACGTCCCCGATCCCGTCGAAGTGTTCTACGGCGACGTCGACGCCGTCACCGCCGACCGGGCGGTCAGACAGTTGGGCTATCTGTCGTATGCGGCCGGACGGCAGGTGCTGACCGAGGCCGCGTGGAAAACGGTGCCCAGTACCTACATCATCTGTGAGGAGGACAGGGCCTTGCCGCCCGCGGTTCAGGAGCGGTTCGCGCGCCACGCCGACGAGGTGCACCGGATGGGCACGTCGCACTCGCCGTTCCTGTCCCGGCCCGCCGACCTCGCGGGGCTGGTCGCCGACGTGCTGGCGCAGGTGTGAACGGTCAGACCTCCGGGGTGTAGGTCGGCATGTCTTTGCCGTTCTTCCAGTGCTTGAGCAGCGCGTTGGCCAATTCGCGATAAGCCACCGAGCCCTTGTTCTTGCGGCCGGCCAGCACCGACGAACCCGACGCGCTGGCCTCGGCGAACCGGACCGTGCGCGGAATCGGCGGCGCGAGGACGGGCAGCTCGTAGCGGTCGACCACGTCGAACAGCACGTCGCGGCTGTGGGTGGTGCGCGAGTCGTACAGCGTGGGCAGCGCGCCCAGGAGTTTGAGGTCGGGGTTGGTGATGGCCTGCACGTCGGACACCGTGCGCAGGAACTGGCCCACGCCGCGGTGCGCCAACGTCTCGCACTGCAGCGGCACGATCACCTCGTCGGCGGCGGTCAGACCGTTGAGGGTCAGCACACCCAGCGACGGTGGGCAGTCGATCAGCACCACGTCGTAGGAGTCGATCACCTTGGCCAGCGCGCGCTTGAGCGCATGTTCGCGCCCCGCACGCATGAGGAGCATCGCCTCCGCCCCCGCGAGATCGATGTTGGCCGGCAGGAGCGACATCCCTTCCGGCGTCTCGACCAGTGCTGCATCCGGTTCCACCTCCCCCAGCAGCACCTCGTGTACCGAGACCGGCAACTTGTCGGGATCATGGCCGAGGGAGAAGGTCAGCGAACCCTGCGGGTCCAGGTCCACGAGCAGAACCCGCTTGCCACTTTCCGCCATCGCCGCGCCCAACGACGCCACCGTCGTCGTCTTGGCGACCCCACCCTTTTGATTGGCGACCGCAAGTACTCGCGTCACAGGGCCATCCTGACACGCGAAAGGCCCCCACACACGGCCGTGCGGCAGAATCGACGGGTGTGGGCCCGACCGACCATCGACTGTTGCTGATCCGCCACGGCGAGACGGAGTGGTCGCGTTCTGGGCGGCACACCAGCCGCACCGACCTCGAGCTGACGGCAACCGGCCGCGAACAGGCGACGCATACCGCTGAAGCGCTCGATCGGCTGACTCTGGACAATCCGCTGGTGATCAGCAGTCCGCGCCGGCGCGCGCTCGACACCGCCGCCCTCGCGGGCCTCACCGTCGACGAGGTGTCCGACGTGCTGGTCGAGTGGGATTACGGCGAGTACGAAGGCCGCACCACCGCGCAGATCCGCGAAACCGACCCCGAATGGCTGGTGTGGACCCACGGCTGCCCGGGCGGCGAAAGTGTCGAGGCGGTCAGCGAACGCGCCGACCGCGCGGTCGAGTTGGCGTTGGGGCACCTGGGATCCCGTGACGTGATCTTCGTCGGTCACGGTCACTTCTCGCGCGCGGTGATCACCCGCTGGGCGGAACTGCCAGTGCCCGAAGGCATCCGGTTCGCGATGGTGGCCGCGTCGATCGCAGTGTGCGGTTGGGAGCACGGGGTGCGCCAGATCAGTGCGCTGGCACTGACCGGTTATCCGCATCCGTGCCTACCGACGTGACCGGCCCGACGACTCACGGGGCCGAACCGACCTTCGTGCTCACCGGCCCACAGGGCATCGTCGTCGCCGACGGGATGCACACCGCCTACCCGGCGCTCACCTCCGCACGTGCCGCACTGGCCGCCGGAGAGGCTCCTATCGTGTTGGGCGCCTTGCCATTCGACCTGACGGCGCCGACCGCGCTGTTCCGGCCGCAGACGGTCGGATTCCTCGGGGCGCTGCCGGACTGGCCCACCGCTGCACTGCCCGCCGTACGGGTCGCGGAGTTCCGGCCCGCACCGCAGGAGCACCGGGAGCGCGTGGCGACCGCCGTGCGAGCCCTCAACGACCCGGCCACCGCATTGCACAAGGTCGTCCTGGCGCGCGCGCTGCGTCTCACCGCCGACCAACCCCTGGATGCCAGGACCGTGCTGCGCCGACTGGTCTCCGACGACGCCGGCGCGAACGCGTACCTGGTGGACCTCAGTGCGGCCGGTGGCGGATACGGCGGCGCGGCGCTCATCGGCGCGAGCCCCGAACTGCTGGTGGCCCGGCGCGGTGAGGTGGTGACATGCCAACCGTTCGCCGGTTCGGCGCCGCGCTTCGCCGATCCCACGGCGGACCGCGCCAGCGGCGCCGCGCTCGCCGAATCGGCCAAGAACCGTCACGAGCATGCGATCGTCATCGACGAGGTCCGCACTGCCCTCGACCCCTTCTGCGTGGATCTGCAGATCGCCCCGCAACCGCATCTCAGCGCCACCGCCGCCGTCTGGCACCTGAGCACCCAGATAACCGGTCGCCTTCGCGACACATCAACGACGGCACTGGATCTCGCGGTGGCACTGCACCCCACCCCCGCGGTCGGCGGGGTGCCCACCGACGCGGCCGCCGCACTCATCAAACAGATCGAGGGCGACCGCGGTTTCTACGCGGGTGCGGTGGGATGGTGCGACGCCGCGGGCGACGGCCGCTGGGTGGTCTCGATCCGGTGCGCCCAACTGGCGGCCGACCGGCGCAGCGCAACCGCCCACTCCGGCGGCGGCATCGTCGCCGAATCCGACCCCGACGACGAAGTGGCCGAAACCACAACGAAATTCACCACCATCCTGTCCGCACTGGGAGTAGCGCAATGACCGTGAACATCCGACGGGTCGAACCCGGCGACGAAGTGGAGCTCGCCGCGATGGTGCACGAACTGGCCGCATTCGAACGCGCGTCGGACGAATGCACCGTGACCGAGGCGCAGCTTCATGACGCGCTGTTCGGCGACCAACCGCGGGTCTACGGCCACCTCGTCGAGATCGACGGCCAGGCCGCCGCCGGAGCGCTGTGGTTCTACAACTTCTCCACCTGGGACGGCGTGGCCGGCATCTACCTGGAAGACCTGTTCGTCCGCCCGCAGTACCGCCGCCGGGGGCTCGCCCGCACGCTGCTGTCGACGCTGGCGCGCGAATGCGTCACCAACGGCTACAGCAGGCTGTCCTGGGCGGTGCTCGACTGGAACGAGAACGCGATCGCCCTCTACGACGCCGTCGGCGGGAAGCCGCAGACGGACTGGATCACCTATCGGGTGTCGGGCCCGGAGCTGTCGGCGCTGGCGGAGTCCTGAGCGCCCAGCCACTGCAACGCCGACGGGCTGAACAGCAGTAGCAGCGCGGTCACCGCCACCGCGGCGACCGGGATGCCGTAGAACCACTGGTGCGAACCGACCGCGACGTACCAGGTCACCGGCAGTAGCAGCAGTTGCGCCATCACCGCGATTCCCCGGCCCCACCGCCGTCCGGACCACAGCGCCCACCCCGCGCCCAGCACCGCGCCGCCGATGATCGCGAACCAGGCCGCCGTCCCGAACTTGTTGAGACCGGCCTCCTCGGCACCGGAGAAACCGCTGACCAGATAGACCAAGGCGGCCGCCACACCGGCAGCACCCTCGAGGGCCACCAGCACGGCGGCCTGACGCACGGTCGTCGGCGCGGGAACGGTCACGACGTCGAGCCTAGATGCTCGCGGTTAGGCTCATGCCTCGTGCGTGCCGTGCTGATCGTCAACCCGAACGCCACATCGACCACCGCGGCAGGCCGTGACCTCCTCGCCCACGCGCTGGAGAGCCGTGTCGACCTCACCGTCGCCCACACCGACCACCGCGGCCACGCCATCGAGATCGCGCACGACGCGGCCGCCGACGGTGTCGACGTGCTGATCGTGCATGGCGGTGACGGCACCGTGAACGAAGTGGTCAACGGCGTCCTGCGGCACGGCCGACGCAGCGATTCCCCGGCGGTCGGCGTGGTGCCGGGCGGGTCGGCCAACGTGTTCGCCCGCGCGCTGGGCATCAGCCCGGACCCCATCGAGGCCACCAACCAGCTCGTGGACCTGCTCGGCGAGTACCGCCGCAGCGGGGTGTGGCGACGGATCGGGCTGATGGACTGCGGGGAGCGCTGGGCCGTGTTCACCGCGGGGATGGGAGTCGACGGCGATGTGGTGGCCGCCGTCGAAGCGCAGCGGGCCAAGGGCCGCAAGGTGACCGCCTCGCGCTACATCCGCGTTGCGGTGCGTGAGGTCCTCGCCAGCGTCCGCAAAGAGCCCACCCTGACGCTGCACACACCGGATCACGAGCCCGTACCGGGCGTGCATTTCGCGTTCGTGTCGAACTCGAGCCCCTGGACCTACGCCAACGCCAGGCCCATCTGGACCAACCCCGGGACGACGTTCGAGACCGGGCTCGGCCTCTTCGCCACCACCAGCATGAACGCGTGGGCGAACCTGCGGCTGGCACGGCAGATGTTCGCCCGCGACCCCAACCCCGTGGCCCGCCACCTCATCCGCGACGACGACCTCGCCTGGGTCCGCATCGCGTCCCACGTACCGGTCGCCTGCCAGATCGACGGAGATTACGTAGGCCTGCGTGAAACCATGACCTTCACGTCGGTTCCCGACGCCCTCGGAGTGATCGCGCCACCGCCACTCACCCGCTGAGCTGCGCCGATGGAAATCCGGAAGAAATTTTGGGCGCGAGTGTGTTGATCTTAGTACAACGGGGTAAGCGCTCGGCTAACGCGGTCACCAAGTGACGTTGCACACGTGTTAACGCGCTTCCCTTGACATCCGTCGAGCCTGTGAAAGCATCGGATGCAACAGTGCAGAAACAAATTGTGTGCACGCGTTAACAGCCGAAGAAAAGCTCGTGCGCCCTGCTGCGCACATAGTGAGGAGTTAAAAGAATGGATTGGCGCCATAAGGCCGTCTGTCGCGACGAAGATCCGGAGCTGTTCTTCCCGGTTGGGAACAGCGGTCCGGCCCTCGCGCAGATCGCCGACGCAAAGCTCGTGTGCAACCGTTGCCCCGTCACCACCGAGTGCCTGAGCTGGGCTTTGGAGTCCGGCCAGGACGCCGGCGTGTGGGGTGGAATGAGCGAGGACGAGCGTCGCGCCCTCAAGCGGCGCAACGCACGGACCAAGGCCCGCACCGGAGTCTGATCGCTCCACAACACGTCGAAGGCCCCGACAATGTCGGGGCCTTCAGTGTGTTCTACGCCATTATCGAGTGGCAAATGTATTGAATACCACTCGCCACTCAATTCGTATTCCGGCCTACTGCGCGGCCCGGCCGCGGTACCTCACTGCGCGGCCCGGCCGCGGTGCCTCACTGCGCGGCCCGGCCGCGGTACCTCACTGCGCGGCCCGGCCGCGGTACCTCACTGCGCGGCCCGGCCGCGGTGCCTCACTGCGCGGCCCGGCCGCGGTACCTCACTGCGCGGCCCGGCCGCGGTGCCTCACTGCGCGGCCCGGCCGCGGCGGCCCAGCGGGACCCTCAGCACCACATCCGTCCCGCCAGTCGGGACATCGTGCATACCCAGCGAGCCGTCCAGCTCCGCCGACACCAAGGTCCGCACGATCTGCAGCCCCAACCGGTCGGACTTCTCCAGACTGAACCCCGCGGGCAGGCCCCGCCCGTCGTCGTGCACCACCACATCGAGCCACCGCGCAGACCGCTCGGCGCGGATCGTGACGCTGCCCTGCGCGGTGTTGGCGTCGAATGCGTGCTCGATCGCGTTCTGCACCAGTTCGGTGATCACCATGACCAGCGCCGTCGCCCGGTCGGCGTCGAGCACACCGAGGTCCCCTTCACGCGTGATCCGGATCGGTGGGCCGACGCTGGCGACGTCGTTCATGATCGGCAGGATCCGGTCCACCACCTCGTCGAGGTTGACCTCCTCGTCCACCGACATCGAGAGGGCATCGTGCACCTGCGCGATCGACGAGACCCGTCGCACCGACTCCATCAGCGCCTCACGGCCCTCGGCGTTGTTCGTGCGCCGGGCCTGCAGACGCAGAAGCGCCGCCACCGTCTGCAGGTTGTTCTTCACGCGGTGGTGGATCTCACGAATCGTGGCGTCTTTCGACAGCAGCGCGCGGTCGCGCCGCTTGACCTCGGTGACGTCGCGGATCAGCACCGCCGCGCCGACCGCCGCCCCGTGAACCACCAGTGGCAGGGTGCGCAGCAGCACCGCGGCGCCGCCAGCATCGACCTCCATGCGCATACTCGAACCGCCGGCCAGCGAGTCGCGCACGTGATCGGCCAGTTCCTGTGCCTCGAAGGGATCGGAGATCAACGGACGGGTGACGGCCACCAGGTTGTGGCCCTCGAGGTCGGCGGTCAGGCCCATACGGTGGTACGCCGAGATCGCATTGGGACTGGCGAACACCACGTCGCCAGCGCCGTCGAGGCGGATGAACCCGTCCCCCACCCGGGGGCTCGACCGCGACATGGCCAGGTCACCCACATTCGGGAACGTGCCCTCGGACAGCATCAGCAGCAGATCCGCCGCACAGTCCAGATAGGCCACTTCCAGGGGGCTCGCCGTGCGCCGCGCCGCCAGCGCGGTCTGGTGGGTGAGCACCGCGACGACGTCGTCTCCGTAGCGCACCGGTACCGCCTCGACGTTCAAGCCGGGCGAATCGCTCTGTGCCGCAGGGCCTTCCCTGCCGATGGTGCCCGACTCGAAGGCCGCCGTGACCAACGGCATGGTCTCGGATATCGCGGTGGTGCCCACCGCGTCGGCCAGCAGGACAGTCGGCGCGGTGTTGGGCCGTACCTGCGCCACACACACCAGGACGCCGTCGTCACGGCGCACCCACATCAGGAAGTCGGCGAACGACAGATCCGCCAGCAGCTGCCATTCGCCGACCAGCACGTGGAGGTGGTCGACGGCGTTGCCGGGCAGCACTGTGTGCTCGGCGAGCAGATCACCGAGGGTCGACATGTCGCTCTACCGGTGTGACGACGCGAGGCGCTAGCTGATCACCGCGATGAGGTCACCGGCCTGGATGACGTCGCCCTCGGCGACGTTGACCTTGGTCACCGTGCCCGCCACCTCGGCCAGCACCGGGATCTCCATCTTCATGGACTCCAGCAGCACCAGGGTGTCGCCCTCGCCGATCTGATCGCCTTCGTGAACCACGACCTCCAACACACTGGCCACGATCTCCGCGCGAACGTCCTCGGCCATCTTCACCCCACTCATTTCTCGGCTGCTGCCTGCCGGTCTATCGAACCACACCGTCCGAGGCGATGGCGCCGAGCGCTCCGCCCAGGAGGCGGAAAGAGCTGTCGGCGGCGCATGCGACAATGGGATGTAAGCACCGACCAGACGGAGGATCATCATGGCCAAGCGTGGCCGCAAGAAGCGCGACCGTAAGCACTCCAAGGCGAATCACGGCAAGCGACCCAACGCTTAAGCCCGTTTCGCCAGCAGGATTGTCGGAGGCGTCAGCTCCGGTAGATCGTGGTGCGGCTGATCTCGATACGCAGCCGCTCGCGTAACCGGTCTGGCGCCTTTTCGCCGCCGCATTTCGCGGCGATCAACCGCTTGACCCGCTCCTCGACGCCGTAGTGGCGCAGGCAGGCGGGGCACTCTTCGAGATGGTGCTTGAGCTTGTCGCGCGTCTCCGGGGTGCACTCGCCGTCGAGCAGCGTCCACACCTCGGCGATGACCGCGGCGCATTCGGGATGCTCCGGGTCCACCGGGCCGACCGGCGGTGTCCACCGCTCTTCGTCACTCACGACGACACCTCCTCGGGCGCTTGCGCACCGCGGATGAACCCGCGGTCTCGGGCGACATCGGCCAGCAGCTCGCGGAGCTGCTTACGGCCGCGATGCAACCGGGACATCACGGTCCCGATGGGCGTATCCATGATCTCCGCGATCTCCTTGTACGGGAATCCTTCGACGTCGGCGTAGTACACCGCCATCCGGAACTCCTCCGGCAAAGCCTGTAGCGCCGCCTTGATCTCGGTGTCGGGCAGCGTTTCCAGCGCCTCCACCTCGGCCGACCGCAGACCCGTCGAGGAATGCTCGGCGTTCGCCGCGAGCTGCCAGTCCGTGATCTCCTCGGTGGGATACTCGGACGGCTGGCGTTGCTTCTTGCGGTAGCTGTTGATGTAGGTGTTGGTCAGGATGCGGTAGAGCCACGCCTTGAGGTTCGTCCCCTCGCGGAACGAACGGAAACCGGCGTACGCCTTCACCATGGTTTCCTGCAGCAGATCCTCGGCGTCGGCCGGATTGCGCGTCATTCGCAGCGCACCGCCGTAGAGCTGGTCGAGCAGCGGAATCGCGTCGCGCTCGAAACGTGCGGTCAGCTCGGCGTCGGTTTCTTCTCGTTCGGCCGCCGATCCGTCGATGTCGGTCATCGTGGTCGACACCGTCCCTTCTGTCGCGGCGCCGTCGAACAGGCCCGGCAGATCCACCGGACGTTCCAGGCAGGCCAATGGCACCAGAGTCCTCCCTTGATCCTAGTGGTTGTCACCGACGCGTTCTCGGCTGCGTACGCCGCCGAAGTCGTTTCCCTCAACAACAAGACCGCGCACCGTTGTTCCCGCCGCCGCCTCTAAGCTGACCCGCGTGCGCGCAGCAACGCCGGCGATCGCGGCTCTCATCGCCGCCGGGGTCGACCACGAAGTCCTGCAGTACCGGCACGATCCGCGAGCCGGCTCCTACGGCGAGGAAGCCGTCGAAGAACTCGCCGCCGGCGGTATCGACCCGGCCCAGGTCTTCAAGACACTCGTGATCGCCCTGCCGAAAGGACTCGCCGTCGCGGTGCTGCCGGTGCCCGCGAAACTGTCGCTGAAGGCGGCGGCCGCCGCGCTCGGCGTGCCCAAGGCCGCGATGGCCGAGCAGACAGCCGCCGAACGCTCGACCGGTTACGTGCTCGGCGGTATCTCGCCGCTCGGTCAGCGCAAGCGGCTGCCGACCGTGATCGACGCCTCGGCACTGGGGTGGGACCGGGTGCTGTGCAGTGCCGGCAAGCGGGGTCTCGAGATCGCGGTCGCGCCCCGAGACCTCGTCCGGTTGACCGACGCGGTGACCGCCGACATCCGCGCGACATAGGCTCACCTCCATGACACAGACGTCAGGCGCTCCACTGTCCGGAAAGACCATGTTCATCTCGGGCGCCAGCCGCGGCATCGGGTTGGCCATCGCCAAGCGCGTCGCCGCCGACGGCGCCAACGTCGCACTCGTCGCCAAGACCGCCGAACCACACCCCAAACTCCCCGGCACGATCTACACCGCCGCCAAGGAGATCGAAGAGGCCGGCGGCCGGGCGCTGCCCATCGTCGGCGACATCCGCGACGGCGATTCGGTCACCGCCGCCGTGGCCGAGACCGTCGAGCAGTTCGGCGGTATCGACATCTGCGTGAACAACGCGTCGGCGATCAACCTCGGATCGGTCGAGGACGTGCCGCTCAAGCGCTTCGACCTGATGAACGGCATCCAGGTGCGCGGCACCTACGCCGTCACCCAGGCCTGCATCCCGCACATGAAGGGTCGCGAGAACCCGCACATCCTGACGCTGTCACCGCCGATCCGGCTGGAACCGCAGTGGCTGACCCCGACCGCGTACATGATGGCCAAGTTCGGGATGACCTTGTGCGCGTTGGGGATCGCCGAAGAGATGCGCGAAGCCGGCATCGCGTCGAACACGCTGTGGCCCCGCACGATGGTGGCCACCGCCGCGGTGCAGAACCTGCTCGGCGGCGACGAGGCCATGGCCCGGGCCCGCAAACCCGAGGTGTACGCCGACGCGGCCTACGCCGTGCTGACCAGACCGGCCCGCGAGTACACCGGCCAGACCCTGCTGTGCGAAGACGTACTTCTCGAATCCGGGGTCACCGATCTGTCGGTCTACGACTGCGTCCCGGGCTCCGAGTTGGGCGTCGACCTGTGGGTGGACACGCCCAACCCACCGGGCTACACCGGTCCCTGACCGACACAGAGTGCACGCACGGTCGTGGATCGCGGCTCATGCACGACCGTAGGTGCAATGCCTCACCCCCGGGGCCCGCCGTTTCGCCGCGCCGGCGGCGATAGCTCACCGCGCCTGGTAGACGATGCCGCGGCCGATCGCCTCCCGCACCACCGGCAGGGCCGCAGTGGCCAACGCGTCGGCGTCCACTCCGTGGTGGGCGGCGAGCAATTCGATCAGCGTGCCCAGCGGCACCTCGCCGCGGCATCCGGCGAACAATGCCCGCGACACCTCGTCGACACCGATGACCGCACCAGGACCACCGGGACGGCGGACCGCCGCCCCGACGACCTGCCAGCCGTCCGGCCCGGGCAGCGACTGTTCGTCGAGGAACACCGGCGCCGTGGACAGCCGCGCGCCGAGCAGGTCCTCGTCGGTGGTGCGGTGCAGGTACTCCCGGCGGGCGAAGAACGCGTCCACCTCCACGCCCGTGACCACTTCGTCGGCAGCGGTGATCTCTTCGAGCACGCAGTCCGGTGGGCGCTGCTCGCCGGCCCGCGGGGCGCGCACCGCGATCATGCCCATGCCGATCCCGGCGATGCCCTCCTCGGCGAACCAGTCCAACCACTCCCCTCCCCGGCGGGCCGCCTGCTCCGGCGGCTCGCCGGCGTCCGACGTCCACAGCGAGACGTAGCTGACCGGGTCGGCGAATTCCCGCTGCACCACCCATGCGTGCAGACCGGTGTCGGCCAGCCATCCGCTCACCCGCTCACGCCAGTCGCCGCCCTCGCGCACGATCCAGTTGGCCATCACGTGCGCGGTGCCGCCCGGCTCCAGGTGCGCACCCACCTGACGAATCAGGGTGGCGCACAAGCCATCTCCGACCACCCCCGAATCCCGGTAGATGTAGTCGCGGGCACCGGCGCCCACCACGAACGGTGGGTTGGACACGATCAGGTCGAAACGCTCACCGTCGACCGGCTCGAAAAGGCTGCCGCACCGCAGGTCCCACGACATCCCGTTGAGCCGGGCGGTCGCCGCGGCCAGCGTCAGCGCCCGCTCGTTGGTGTCGGTGGCCACGATGTCGGCGCAGTGAGCGTCGAGGTGCAGCGCCTGGATCCCACACCCGGTACCCAGGTCGAGCGCGCGTTCCACCGGGTTCCGCACCACGGCACGCGCCAGCGACACCGACGCGCCGCCGATGCCGAGGACGTGGTCGCGGCGCACGGCGCCGTCGCGCAGCGCGGAGTCCAGGTCGGACACGACGACGAGATCCCGTTGCCCGTCGCCGTGCGGGCGGATGTCGAGGGCCGCCCGCAACGTCCCCCGCGCGGTCGTCGCCAGCACCCCGTTGGCTACCAGCGCGTCGGCTCCGGAAGTGGGGAACGCGGTGTCGACCCGCGCCCGGGGTTCATCGGCGCCGAGGAGAAGCAGCCGCACGAGAACGGCAAGGGCCTCCCGGTCGCGTGGCGCGCGGTCGGTGGCCCGCAACGCCGGCCACCACACTCCCCGGGCGAACGCCGCGTCGGCGTCGGCGCCCAGGAGGTCGCTCACCGCGTCGGTGGTGAACCCCGCGGCCCGCAGGTCGGCCCCCAGTGAGTCGACGACCGCGACGTCGTGCAGCGGACCGGACTGCTCCGGTGGTCGGGTCAAAGCAGCGTGGCCTGTTCGGGTTCCGGTTCGGCCGGCGCGATCAGTTCAGGTCCGTTGTTGCGGACGTTGTTCACCAGCCGCGACACCTCGCGGACCTCGATGCGGTCGAGGTCGCCGTGGCCGCGCAGCAGGCCCTCGTCGATCGGGGCGTCGGGGTCGAGCCAGCGATCCCAGTCGTCGGCGCTGATGGTCAGCGGCATGCGGTCGTGGATCTGCGCGAGCGGGCCGGCGGCGTCGGTGGTGATGATGGTGCAGCTGACCAGCGGCGGCGCCTCCTTCGGTGCGTCCTTGGGCCGCCACGTGGTCCACACCCCCGCCATGAACAGCGGTTCGCCGTCGGCGCCGTACATGAAGAACGGTGTCTTCGCCGCCTTCTTGCCCGAGCCGCCGTCGGCCGGATTGGCCCGCCACTCGTACCAGCCGTCCATCGGCACCAGGCAGCGTCTGCTCTTCGCGGAGCTGCGGAACGCCGGCGAGGTGGTGACCTTGTCGGCGCGCGCATTGATCAACAGCGGCCCCTTGCTGTCGGGCGTCCCGTCCTGTCCGCTCTTCGTCCACGGCGGGATCAGCCCCCACCGCATGGAGCGGAGCCGACGCGTGGCCTCGTCATCGGGTTCGCTGTGCCGCTTGACCACCGTGCTGATCGTGGTGGTCGGTGCGACGTTGTAATTGGGGCCGGACTCGTTGGGTGCGGTGGTGGTCTCGTCGATCGCCTTGATCTTCTCGGCCAGCAGGGCTGGGTCGGTGGTCACCGCGAAACGTCCACACATACCTCCGATAGTGGCACGCGGAACCGACAAGGCAGGATGGGAGGCGTGAGCAACTGGCCGGCCCCCTCGACGCCGACCCCCGTCCACGCGACGTTGACGATCCCGGGCTCGAAGTCGCAGACGAACCGCGCCCTCGTCCTGGCGGCGCTGGCGACCCCGCAGGGCCCGTCGAGGATCCGCGGCGCGTTGCGCAGCCGCGACACCGATCTGATGATCGGCGCGCTGCAGACGCTCGGCTTCGGCGTCGAGTGTGTCGACGCGCCAGAGAACATCCTCGAGGTCAGCGGTGGCCTCACACCCGCGCCCGGTGCCCGCGTCGACTGCGGACTGGCGGGTACGGTGCTGCGCTTCCTGCCGCCCGTGGCGGCGCTGAGCACCGAGACCGTCGAATTCGACGGGGACGAGCAGGCACGCGTCCGGCCGATCTCACCGCTGCTCGCCGGTCTGCGGGCGCTCGGGGTGCGCGTCGACGGCGACGGCCTGCCGTTCCGGGTGCGCGGTGAGGGCTCGGTCGCCGGCGGCACCGTCGAGATCGACGCGTCGGCGTCGTCGCAATTCGTGTCCGGCCTGATGCTGTCGGGTGCCGCGTTCCGCGACGGGCTGACGATCGTGCACACCGGCGAATCGGTCCCGTCGGCGCCGCACGTGGCGATGACGGTCAGCATGCTGCGCGACGCCGGTGTCGAGGTCGACGACAGCCGCGCCAACCGGTGGACCGTGCGGCCCGGCCCGGTCGCCGCCCGGCTCTGGACCATCGAACCCGACCTGTCCAACGCGGTACCGTTCCTGGCCGCCGGTGTGGTGAGCGGCGGTGCGGTGCGGATCACCGGCTGGCCGGCGGCCAGCACCCAGCCCGCCGACGCGATCCTGGCGATCCTCGAGAAGCTCGGCGCGGTGGTGCAGCGGACCGATTCCCACCTCGAGGTGCAGGGCAGCCGCCACTACGACGGATTCGACGTCGACCTGCACGACGTCGGCGAGCTCACCCCGGCGGTGGCCGCGCTCGCCGCGGTCGCCAGCCCCGGGGCGGTGTCGCGGTTGCACGGTGTCGCGCACCTGCGCGGCCACGAGACCGACCGGCTCGCCGCACTGAGCGCGGAGATCAACGGGCTGGGCGGGCAGTGCGAGGAGACCGACGACGGGCTGGTGATCACCGCGGCGCCGCTGCACGGTGGCGTCTGGCACTCCTACGCCGACCACCGGATGGCGATGGCCGGAGCGATCGTGGGACTGCGCACACCCGGTGTCGAGATCGAGAACATCGCCACCACCGCGAAGACACTGCCCGAGTTCCCGCAGCTGTGGTCCGACATGCTCGCCGGGCAGACGGGCGCGGCCCCCGAGGCAGGCGCTTGAGCCCTCGCGAATACGACGAGTCCGACGTCCGGGTCCGGCCGGGTCGGGGCTCTCGCCCGCGAACCAAGACCCGGCCCGACCACGCCGACGCGCGCAGCGCCATGGTGGTGACCGTCGACCGCGGCCGCTGGGGCTGCGCGCTCGACCGCGACCCCGACCGGGTGGTGACCGCGATGCGGGCCCGCGAGCTCGGCCGCACCCCGATCGTCGTCGGTGACGATGTGGAGGTGGTCGGCGACCTGTCCGGGCGACCTGACACGCTGGCCCGCATCGTGCGCCGCGGCGAACGCCGAAGTGTGCTGCGCCGCACGGCCGATGACACCGATCCGACGGAGCGGGTGGTGGTCGCCAACGCCGACCAGCTCCTCATCGTCGTCGCGCTGGCGGACCCGCCACCTCGCACCGGTTTCGTCGAGCGCGCACTGATCGCCGCGTACGCCGGTGGGCTGACGCCGATCCTGTGCCTCACGAAGAGCGATCTCGCCCCCGCCGAACCGTTCGCCGCCCAGTTCACCGATCTCGAGCTCACGGTCATCACCGCGGGCCGCGACGAGGCGCTCGACGATCTGATCCCACTGCTGACCGGTCAGGTGACGGTACTGCTCGGCCACTCCGGCGTCGGCAAGTCGACACTGGTGAACCGCCTTGTGCCGCAGGCTCATCGCGCGATCGGCGCGGTGAGCGGGGTAGGGAAGGGCCGGCACACGTCGACGCAGTCGGTCGCCCTTCCGCTGGCCGACGGCGGCTGGGTGATCGACACACCGGGCATCCGCTCGTTCGGGCTGGCCCACATCGCGCCCGACGATGTGCTGCTGGCGTTCTCGGATCTGGCCGAGGCGATCGCCGACTGTCCCCGCGGCTGCGGACACATGGGGCCGCCCGCCGATCCCGAATGCGCACTGGACGACCTCACCGGCGCCGCGGCCGGCCGCGTCAGCGCGGCACGTCATCTGCTCGGCGCGCTCAACGACGCATGACCGGCGGATATCTCGACGACACCCGGGCCGGGTACGACGCGACCGCGGCCGCCTACGCCGACCGTTTCCACCACTGGCTGGACCGCAAGCCGGTCGAACTCGCCGTGCTGCAGGCGTTCGCCGGGCTGGTCGGGGCCGGCGGGCACATCCTCGACGTGGGCTGCGGGACCGGGGCGACCACCGCCCTCTTCGCACGGCACGGCGCCCGGGTGACCGGAATCGACCTGTCTCCCAACATGATCGGCGAGGCGCGAAGGCGCAACCCGCAGCTGGACTTCCGGGTGGGTGCGATGGCACACCTCGACGTCGACGACGGGTCCTCTGACGGACTGTGCGCGTGGTACTCGGTCATCCATGTCCCCGACGACGACCTCGACGCCGTCTTCGCCGAATTCCACCGGGTGCTGCGGCCCGGCGGGTTGCTGTTGCTGGCGTTCCAGGTCGGTGACCGACCCCGCATCCTCGACGAGGCGTTCGGCACCACGGTGTCGCTGGTCTTTCACCGCCGGACCCCGGAGCAGATCGTCGCGGCGGCCCGGCGGCACGGTTTCACTCCGTACGTGGACATGGTGCGCGAACCGGACGACGACGGGCTGGAATCCACCCCTCAGGCCTTCCTGATCGTGCGCAGATCCACAGCGTTCTGACAGGACCGAGACGGATGCCGCGCGAGCGTGTGCGTCGTTGTAGTAGCGGGCACCCACACAGCGTCGATGCAACTACTTCAGAAGGAGGCTCGACCTTGAGCAACGTCCCCACGATCACCCTGAACGACGGCGCGCAGATACCGCAGCTGGGATTCGGGGTCTACCAGATCAAACCCGACGAAACGGCCGATGCGGTGAAGACCGCGCTCGACATCGGCTACCGCCACATCGACACCGCCGAGATGTACCGCAACGAGCGAGGCGTCGGCCAGGGCATCCGTGACGCCGGGATCGACCGGTCCGAGGTGTTCATCACCAGCAAGCTCAACAACGGGTTCCACCGCCCCGACGACGCACGTCGCGCCTTCGACACGACGTTGAGCGAGCTGGGGTTCGACGGCGACGACGGGTACGTCGACCTGTTCCTGATCCACTGGCCGCTTCCCACCCTCTATGACGGCGACTTCGTCTCGACGTGGCAGACACTCGAGGAGTTCAAGAAGGACGGCAGGGCGCGCAGCATCGGCGTGTCGAATTTCCAGGTCGACCATCTCGAGCGCCTCGCCCGTGAGACGGACACGGTTCCCGCGGTCAACCAGATCGAGGTGCACCCGTACTTCACCAATGAGGCGGTCCGGGCCTACGGCAAGGAGCACGGGATCGCGACAGAGGCGTGGTCGCCGATCGCCCAGGGTCAGGTGCTCGACGATCCGGTGGTCACCCGCATCGCCGAAGCCACCGGGAAGACCCCGGCGCAGGTGGTGTTGCGCTGGCACATCCAGCGGGGCGACATCGTGTTCCCGAAATCGGTGACGCCGCAACGGATCAAAGAGAACTTCGCGCTCTTCGACTTCGAACTGGGCGATGCGGATGTCGATGCGCTGTCCGGCCTCGACAAGGGTGAGGACGGGCGGACGGGACCCAATCCCGACACCTTCGACTACATCCCCGACTGACCCCCGACGCCGACACTGCGGGGAGATCGTCGATTCCGACGGAATCGCGATCTCCCCGCAGTGTCGATGCGCTTATGCAGCCAGTGCGCCGCGGGACTGCGCGCGCTTCTCGCGACGGCGGGCCCGCACGGCGGCGATGGACGACTTGAGTCCGCGCCGCTGAGTCGGCTCCAGTTCGGCGAACATCCGCTCGCTGCGCGTCTCGGGCGCATCGTCGGCGGTGTCGCGCAGGTACTTGTCCGGAAGCGAGAGCTTGGCGATGGTGCGCCAGCTCTTGCCGTACTGCACCAGGAACGAACCCGTGGTGTACGGCAGGTCGTACTTGTCGCAGACCTGCTGCACTCGCTTGGAGATCTCGTGCAGCCGGTTGCTCGGCAGATCCGGGTACAGGTGGTGCTCGATCTGATGGCACAGGTTGCCGCTCATGAAGCGCAGCAGCCAGCCGCCGGTGAAGTTCGCGCTGCCGAGCATCTGGCGCAGGTACCACTGCCCCTTGGACTCGCCGACCATGTCGGTCTTGGTGAATTTCTCGGCGCCGTCGGGGAAGTGACCGCAGAAGATCACCGCGTTGGCCCACACGTTGCGGATGACGTTGGCGACCGCGTTGGCCGTCAGCGTCGACCTGTACGTCGCACCCGGCGACAGGGCCGTCACCGCGGGCCACGCCACGTAGTCCTTGGCCAGCTGGGCACCCGCCTTGGCGGCGAATTCCCTTGCGCGGACCTTGCTTTCGTCCCGGTTGTCCCGGCCCTTGAAGATCTTGCCGAGTTCGACGTGCTGCAGTCCCACACCCCACTCGAAACCGATGGCGAGGATCGTGTTGTACAGCAGGTTGCCGAGGTTGAACGGCTTCCACTTCACGTCGCGGGTGACCCGGATGAGGCCGTAGCCCACATCGTCGTCCATCCCCAGGATGTTGGTGTACTTGTGGTGCATGAAGTTGTGGGTGAACCGCCAGTGCTTGGAGGCCCCGCCCATGTCCCACTCCCATGTCGACGAGTGGATCTCCGGATCGTTCATCCAGTCCCACTGGCCGTGCATGACGTTGTGGCCGATCTCCATGTTCTCGATGATCTTGGCCACGCCCAGCGTCGCGGTGCCGGCCCACCAGGCCGAGCGACGGGAGCTGGCCGCCAGCAGCAGCCGGCCGGTCACTTCGAGTGCCCGTTGCGCCGCGATGGTGCGGCGGATATAGCGCGCGTCGCGCTCACCGAGGGAGTCTTCGATGTCCTGCCTGATCGTGTCCAGTTCGACACCCAGGCTCTCGATGTCGGCGTCTGTCAGATGTGCGAATTCCGGTACGTCTGTGATTGCCATCCTGGCGCCTCCTTCCTCTACCTACGGTAGCGTAACCTACGAAGTCGTAGGTTACCAGTGGGTAACCGCTAAACGTCCAGTACGCAATCGCCGGAAGCGGCGGACACGCAGGTCTGGATCCGGTTACCCGGTTCGTGCTCAACACCCGTGCGCAGGTCGCGGACGTGCCCCTCGACCAGGCCGACGACACACGACTGGCAGATACCCATCCGGCACCCGAACGGCATCTGGATACCGACCTTCTCCCCCGCGTCCATCAGCGAGGTGGCCGCATCGGCCTCGACGGTCTTACCGCTGCGGGCGAACTGTACGGTCCCGCCCTGACCGTGCGGCGCGGCCTTCGTCACCGCGAACCGCTCCAGGTGCAACCGCTCGTCGAGCCCGGCCTGCTCCCACACCTTCTCGGCGTCGTTGAGCATCCCTTCGGGTCCGCAGGCCCACGTGTGCCGCTCACGCCAGTCCGGCACGATCTCCTCGAGCCTGGACAGGTCGAGGCGGCCCTGGGTGCGGGTGGTCCGCACCTGCAGGCGGTAGCCCTGGTGGTCGCGCTGCAGAGCGGCCAGCTCGGCGCCGAACATCACGTCGGACTCCGTCGGCGCCGAATGGATGTGGACGATGTCGGTGATCTGATCGCGGCGCACCAGAGTCCGCAGCATCGACATGACGGGGGTGATGCCGGAACCGCCGGTCAGGAACAGGATCGAGGTGGGCGCGGGATCAGGCAGGACGAAATTGCCCTGAGGGGCCGCGAGCCGCACAATCGTGCCGGGCGCCACCCCGCCGACCAGGTGGGTCGACAGGAAGCCCTCGGGCATGGCCTTGACCGTGATGGTGATGGTGCGTCCCCCGCTGCGCGGACTCGAGGTCAACGAGTAGCTGCGCCAGCGCCAGCGGCCGTCGACGAGAAGTCCGATACCGATGTACTGGCCGGGTTGATAGTCGAAGGTGAAACCCCACCCGGGTTTGATCACCAGCGTCGCGGAATCCTCGGTCTCCCGCCGGACGTCGACGATGCGGCCGCGCAGTTCCCTGGCCGACCACAGCGGGTTCGCCAGCTGCAGGTAGTCGTCGGGCAGCAACGGTGTGGTGATCTTCGTCGCGATCGCACGCAGCGCGTTGAGCGCCGGATGCTTGGCGGCGACGTGGGGGCGCACGGTGTCGGCGACTTTGGCCGAGACTTTGATCTGACTCTTGGCCATGAACCTACGGTACCGTAACTTACGGTCCCGTATCCAGTCCTAGAGCAGCTCCAGGAGGAACGGCAGCTCCTGCGGCGCGTACCACGCGAGATCGTGGTCCTGTGCGTCGCCGACCGTCAGCTCGGCGTCCTCGTCGCCGAAGTCCGCGATGTCCACCGCGTTGATCGCCAGCCGCACCGCGTTCTCCGCATCGGCGTTGTCGACGTAGGCCGCGATCACGTCCGAATACGCGACCGGACCGGTCAGGCGGACCACCGCGTCGTCGAGGTCGGGCCTGGCCGCCGCGCCGTCGACGTCGGCGACGAGCACCGCCCGCCGCGGGGGCAGATTCGAGGCGCCTTCATCGGCGGCCAACAGCCGCAACGACGCCAGCGCGGCGTCCCGCAACGCCACTTCCGCCAGTTCGTCCTCGTCGCCTTCGGCGTAGGACTCGCGCAACGTGGGCGTGACCGCGAACGCCGTGCCGTTCACCGCCCGCAGCGACCGGTCGGCGACGAGCTGGGTCAGCATGGCGAGGGTCACCGGGATGTAGACGCGCATCCCGCGAGACTAACTACTTGGCGTCGGGATCCTTCTCCACCGAGATGATGAAGTCGTCACCGTGTTCGATCACACCGTGGATCACCGCACTGTCCACGGCCTCGGCGGCGTACTTCTTCCGCATCACCAGCGGGTCGCGGCGCAGGTCTTTCACCAGGGCGACGGCCAACCCGATCATCACCAGCACGAACGGCAGCGCGGCGATGATCGTGATCGTCTGCAGACCGGTCAGCGCGTCCGCGCCACCCACCAGCAGCATCACCGCCGCCACCGCACCCGTCGTCACACCCCAGAAGATCACCACGCCACGGGTGGGTCTGATCGTGCCGCGCTCTGACAGCGAACCCATCACGATCGACGCCGCGTCCGCTCCGGAGACGAAGAAGATCGCCACCAGGACCATCACCAGGATGCTCGCGACGGTCGCGATCGGATACTGCTCGAGCAGCGTGAACAGCTGCTCTTCGTTGCTGCCCTCGCCGGCCAGGTCCACCCCACCCTGCTGGGTGTTGATCGCCGCCCCGCCGAGAATGCAGAACCACACCAGCGACACCAGGCTGGGCACCAGCAGCACCCCGGCCACGAACTGCCGGATGGTGCGCCCGCGCGAGATCCGGGCGATGAACATACCGACGAACGGGGTCCACGAGATCCACCAGGCCCAGTAGAAGATCGTCCACGACTGCAGCCACGTGTCGACATCGGCGCCCTCGGCGCCGGTGCGGGCGGACATCATCGGCAGGTCGGCCAGGTAGCTGCCGATCGACGTCGGCAACAGGTTCAGGATGAACACCGTCGGACCCACCACGAAGACGAACAGCGCGAGCAGCAGCGCCAGCACCATGTTGATGTTCGACAGCCACTGGATGCCGCGCGCCACCCCCGACACCGCCGACAGGACGAACGCCACGGTGAGAGCCGTGATGATGACGATGAGCACCGTGTTGCCGGTCTCGCCGATCCCGCCGACGATCTGCAGGCCGCTGCGGATCTGCAACGCGCCAAGGCCGAGTGAGGCGGCGGACCCGAACAGCGTGGCGAAAATCGCCAGCATGTCGATGACCTTGCCCCACGGACCGTTGGCGCGCGCACCCAGCAGTGGTTCGAACGCCGAGCTGATCAACTGCAGCCGGCCCTTGCGGTAGACGCCGTAGGCGATGGCCAGCCCAACGACGGCGTAGATGGCCCACGGATGCAGCGTCCAGTGGAACAGCGTGGTGGCCATGGCGGACTGCACGGCGTCGGATTCGCCCGCCGGTCCGGCGCCCGGCGGCGGGGTGACGAAGTGGGTCAGCGGCTCGGCCACACCGAAGAACATCAGCCCGATGCCCATCCCGGCGCTGAACATCATCGCGACCCACGACACGCTGCGGAACTCGGGCTCCTCGTCGTCGCGGCCCAGGGGGATGTTGCCGTAGCGGCCGAGCGCCAGCCACAGCACGAAGACGACGAATCCCGAGGCGGTGAGCACGAACAGCCACCCGGTGTTGTTCATCACCCAGGCCAGGGCGTCACCGGATGCGGTGGCCAGGGAATCGGTGCTGACGAAGCCCCACACCAGGAAGGCCACCGCGATCACGGCGGTGACACCGAAAACCACCCAGTCGAGTCCCCGGGAACCGGTGTAGGCCTCCTGTTCGACCGGGACGTCGAGCACCGGATGCGGGATGGCCTCGTCGGTGGGCGACTTGAGCGCCGAGTTGACGCTGCGCCGCCGCGGTTCGTCTTTGTCCTTCTCTTTGCTGACCGTCATGGTCTGACCATGAGAACCCCCCGAAGCGGTCCCGTCAATCCCCTGCCGGACACATCTCGGTCACCGAGCGGCCTCCAAGAGTTCTTCGAGCGACTCGGCCAGCAGACCCGGCAACACGTCGACGTCGCTCATCGCGTCGCGGTCGGCGTTGATCCCGAAGTACAGCTCTCCGTTGTAGGAGGTGACGCCGATCGCGAGGACCTGATTGTGCAGCAGCGGCGGAACGGCGTAGGTCTCCAGCAGCTTGGTCCCCGCGACGAACATCTGTTTCTGCGCACCCGGGACGTTGGTGATGAGCAGGTTGAACTGGCGGGCCGGGAAATTGGTGGCCACGCGAATTCCCATGGCGTGCAACGTCGGTGGCGCGAATCCGGACAGCGTGACGATGGTGCGGGCGTCGACCAGGCTGGCGGCGGTCGGATGGGTCTCGATGGCGTGGGCGATCTGCGACAACCGCACCACCGCGTTGCTCTCCCCGACCGGGAGGTCGACCAGGAACGGCGACACCTGGCTGATCGCCTGACCGGGCCCCGTCGAGTCGATGTCGGCGTCCGGGTAGATCGACATCGGCGCCATGGCGCGGACGGTGGCCGTCGGAGTGACGGGCTCCCCGCGTGAGAGCAGCCAGTTGCGCAACGCGCCGGCGATGACCGCGAGCACCACGTCGTTGACGTCGCAGTCGTAGCGCGCCCGCACGGTCCGGTAGTCCTCGAGGCGGTGTCCGGCCACGGTGAACCGCCGGTTCCGCGACACCGTGGTGTTGAGCGGACTGCTCGGCGCCGTACCGCGCGCCAGCGTGCGGGCCATGTCGGCGACGTGACGGGTCGCGGCGACCAGCTGTTCGGCATTGGTCAGATCGGTCACGGCGGACCGGACCGCGGACAGCTGTTCGGCGGGGCGGGTGATCCATTCGCCGACCGCACCCAGCAGCAGGGCGCGGTCGCTGGGCTCGCGGGCGGGGATCCAGATGTCCTCACCGAAGTCGGGCGGCTTCTGCGTGCGGTCGGCGATGACGTGGCCGATCTCGAGCGCCGTCATCCCGTTGACCAGCGCCTGATGCGATTTCGTGTAGATCGCCACGCGGTTCTTCGCCAGCCCCTCGACGAGGTACATCTCCCACAGCGGCCGGGACTTGTCCAGGGGCCGGGATCCGAGCCGCGCGACGAGGTCGTGCAGTTGGGCGTCGCTGCCGGGAGACGGCAACGCCGAGCGACGGATGTGGTAGGTGATGTCGAAGTCGCGGTCGTCGATCCACACCGGCCGTGCCAGCCCCATCGTCACTTCACGGACCTTCTGCCGGTACCGCGGAATCTGGGGCAGGCGTTGCTCGACGGTGTGCAGCAGCGTCTCGTAGCTCAACCCGCGGCGGGGTTTGCGCAGAATCGACAGCGTGCCGACGTACATCGGGGTGGAGGTGTTCTCGAGGCGGAAGAACTCCGCGTCCGAAGCCGACAGCCGGCTCACCATCCGCCACCCCCCTTTCGCCGAAATCCGCCCGATTCACCGTCACGGTAGCGGCCGTATCTGTACAGCCGCATCACGGGTGCTCGTGACCTGCCCGGAACCGTGCGACGATGAGTGAGTCTGTTCCTCTCCAGCAGACGGTCGTGTCGTGTCGTGCCGAGCCTGGAGAGTGCCGTGACCCAGTCATCGTCGTCATCACCCGCGGACGCCGGGCGTCCGTCGTTCACCTCGCCGGTCATCGACTACGAACCGGCCCCGGCCGGCCTGCCGGGGACGGCGTGTCCCCCGCCGACGTCGGCCGCGCTGCACCGGCGCACCCCGAGGATGCTGCGCCCGGCCGCACGTGCCGGCGCGGAACCGGCCGCACCGCGGGCGGCCGCCGTGTTCGCCGATCTGGCGCTGCGCCGGGTCCTCGAGGTCCTTGACCGCAGGCGACCGCTGACCCACCTGAAGCCGGTGCTGGCGCCGCCGCTGCTCGACACCGTCGGCACGCTGTGCCGGAGCCGCTACGGCGACCCCGCGACGCTGCGGCGCATGCGGTTGCACAGCGCCGGGCCGTCCGCGGCGGAGGTGTCGGCGACCTACACCCGGGGTGAGCGGGTCCGCGCGATCGCGGCACGCGTCGAGACCACCGGCGACGGCCGCTGGCGGGTGGTGGCCCTGCAGATCGGCTGACTCAGCCGCGCCGCGGCCGCGACGCCTTGGCCTGCTTACGCGCGGCTTCGCGGCGCTCCTTGCGGGTGGTGCCGCTGGGTGCGGCGTGGCGTGGACCGCCGTTGGAACGCTGCACCTCGGCGGTGCCGTCCTCGCCGGGACCGACGTAGGTCAGCGGTGCCCCGTTGCCGTTCGGGTCGTTGTCGATGCCCTTCGCCCGCAGCGTGGGCGCCGGCGTCGTCCGCTCCTTGGTGGCCACCCCGCCCTGACCGGTCTGCTCCTGGGCCTGCGCGGCGGCGGCCGCGAACTCCGAGAGCCCAGGAGGTGCGGCGACCGGTGCCACCCGGGTCGACGGCGCGGCGGGCGCCGCCTCGACGGTGACGTTGAACAGGAAGCCGACCGACTCCTCCTTGAGCGCCTCGAGCATGCCGACGAACATGTCGTAACCCTCGCGCTGGTACTCGACCAGCGGGTCGCGCTGCGCCATCGCGCGCAGGCCGATGCCCTCTTTGAGGTAGTCCATCTCGTAGAGATGTTCACGCCACTTGCGGTCGATGACGTTGAGCAGCACGTTTCGCTCGAGCTGGCGCATGGCACCCTCGCCGGCCAACTCCTCGAGTTCGCGCTCGCGTTCGGCGTACGCCCGCTCGGCGTCCTTGATCAGCAGGTCGAGCAGTTCGTCGCGGGTGAGCTCGCCGGCCTCGCCGACCGCATCGGAATCCACCAGGTCGTGGTAGTCGACGCCGACCGGATAGAGCTGCCGCAGGGCCGTCCACAGCTGTTCGAGGTCCCAGTCCTCCGCGTAGCCCTCGGCGGTCGCGCCGTCGACGTAGGCGGTGATGACGTCGACGAGCATCTTGTGGGCCTGTTCGGCGAGGTCCTCACCCTCGAGGATGCGGCGGCGCTCGGCGTAGATGACCTTGCGCTGCTGGTTCATCACCTCGTCGTACTTGAGCACGTTCTTGCGGACCTCGAAGTTCTGCTGCTCGACCTGGGTCTGCGCGCTCTTGATGGCCCGGGTGACCATCTTCGCCTCGATCGGCACGTCGTCGGGCAGGTTCAGCCGGGTCAGCAGCGCTTCCAGCGTGGCGCCGTTGAAGCGCCGCATGAGCTCATCGCCGAGAGAGAGATAGAACCGGGATTCGCCCGGGTCGCCCTGGCGGCCGGAGCGTCCACGCAGCTGGTTGTCGATGCGCCGGGACTCGTGGCGTTCGGTGCCCAGCACGTAGAGGCCGCCGACGGCGCGCACGTCCTCGGCTTCCTCGCTGGCCTCGGCCTTGATCTGGTTGAGCGTCGCCTCCCACGCGGCCTCGTACTCCTCGGGGGTCTCCACCGGGTCGAGCCCCTGCTCGCGCAGGCGCCGGTCGGCGAGGAAGTCGACGTTGCCGCCGAGCACGATGTCGGTACCACGACCGGCCATGTTCGTGGCGACGGTGACCGCGCCGAGCCGGCCGGCCTCGGCGATGATGTTCGCCTCCTGCTCGTGGTACTTCGCGTTGAGCACGTTGTGCGGGATCTTGCGCTTGGTGAACTGCTTGGACAGGTACTCGGAGCGCTCGACGCTGGTAGTGCCGATGAGGACCGGCTGGCCCTTCTCGTACCGCTCGTAGACGTCGTCGACGACCGCGATGAATTTCGCCTCTTCGGTCTTGTAGATGAGGTCGGTCTGGTCCTTGCGGATCATGTCGCGGTTCGTCGGGATGGGCACGACGCCGAGCTTGTAGATCTCGTGCAGCTCGGCCGCCTCGGTCTGGGCGGTGCCGGTCATACCGGCGAGCTTGTCGTAGAGACGGAAGTAGTTCTGCAGCGTGATCGTGGCCAGTGTCTGGTTCTCGGCCTTGATCTCGACGTGCTCCTTGGCCTCGATGGCCTGGTGCATGCCTTCGTTGTAGCGCCGGCCGAGCAGCACGCGGCCGGTGAACTCGTCGACGATGAGGACCTCGCCGTTGCGGACGATGTAGTCCTTGTCGCGCTGGAACAGCTCCTTGGCCTTCAGCGCGTTGTTGAGGTAGCTGACCAGCGGTGAGTTGGCGGCCTCGTAGAGGTTCTCGATGCCGAGCTGATCCTCGACGAATTCGACGCCGATCTCGTGGACGCCGACGGTGCGCTTGCGGATGTCGACCTCGTAGTGGACGTCCTTCTCCATCAGCGGCGCGAGGCGGGCGAACTCGCTGTACCAGTTGGAGGCGGCGTCGGCCGGGCCGGAGATGATCAGCGGGGTGCGGGCCTCGTCGATGAGGATCGAGTCGACCTCGTCGACGACGGCGTAGTTGTGGCCGCGCTGCACGAGGTCCTCGAGGCGGTGCGCCATGTTGTCGCGCAGGTAGTCGAAGCCGAACTCGTTGTTCGTGCCATAGGTGATGTCGGCGGCGTAGGCCGCGCGCCGCTCGTCGGGAGTGAGCCCGGACAGGATGACCCCGACGGACAGGCCGAGGAAGCGGTGCACACGGCCCATCCACTCGCTGTCGCGTTTGGCCAGGTAGTCGTTGACGGTGACGACGTGCACCCCCTTGCCGCTCAGGGCGTTGAGGTACGCGGGCAGCACACAGGTGAGCGTCTTGCCCTCACCGGTCTTCATCTCCGCGACGTTGCCGAAGTGCAGGGCGGCGCCACCCATCACCTGGACGTCGAAGTGGCGCTGGTTGAGCACCCGCCAGGCGGCCTCGCGGGCCACCGCGAAGGCCTCGGGCAGCAGGTCGTCGAGGTCTTCGCCGTCCGCGATGCGCTTGCGGAACTCGTCGGTCTTGGCTCGCAGTTCGGCGTCAGACAGCTTCTCGACGTCGTCGGACAAGGTGTTGACATAGTCAGCCACCTTCTTGAGGCGCTTGACCATGCGGCCTTCACCGAGACGGAGCAACTTATCGAGCACGCTTTTTCCCCTGTGGGTTGAGGTATCAGACGAGTCCCATGGTAGAGGTCGGACCTGGGAACGCCGCTTTCCTGGCGCTCCGGGAGCGTGTTCGCACGACAAACCCCGCGACGGGGTGGCGTCGCGGGGTCGTCGCGAGACGGATCAGGCCAGCCGGATCAGGCCGGTCGGATCTGGCCGGCCGGATCAGGCCAGCCGGATCAGGCCAGCCGGATCAGGCCGTAGTCGTAGGCGTGGCGGCGGTACACCACGGTGGCCCGGTCGGACTCCTTGTCGTGGAAGAGGAAGAAGTCGTGGCCGACGAGTTCCATCTGAGACAGCGCATCGTCCACGGTCATCGGCGTGGCCGGATGCTCCTTGACGCGGACGATGCGTCCCGGTTCGTGATCGTCCACCGGAAGCCCGTCGAGCGCACCGGCCTCGTCGGCGGGCTGGGACCTCTGCTCCTCGATCGTCGCGGTCGCGGCGGTGGCCTCGGCCACCGACACCGGCCGCTTGTCCCCGTAGTGGATCTTGCGGCGGTCTTTGCTGCGGCGCAGCCGGTTCTCGAGTTTGCTCACCGCGGCTTCGAAGGCGGCGTAGAAGCTGTCCGCGCACGCTTCGCCACGGACCACCGGACCGCGTCCGCGTGCGGTGATCTCCACGTGCTGACAGTTCTTGCGTTGACGGCGGTTCTTCTCGTGGTCCAGTTCGACGTCGAAGAGGTAGATGCTGCGGTCGAACCGCTCGAGGCGCGCGAGCTTCTCGGCTACGTAGGTTCGGAAGTGATCGGGAATCTCGACATTGCGGCCCGTGACGACGACTTCGGCCTTCGGCGCCTCGACGGGCGCTTCCTCCTCGATCACCATCGTGCGGTCAGTTTGCATGGAAGACGTTGACATACTTGGCAACTCGTTTCTCTTTCGCGTCGCACGCAGAGGGCGTGCCGGGATCGTCACGGAACGCGCCGACAGGAGTTGGGTGTCGCATGGAAGTCCGCAGCCCACCGGCGCAAGGTGTCGACTGTCACCTCCTACCGTTGTGCGGTGAAGTGGCGCCTCGTTCTGAGCGCCGCCGTGAATTCACGGGTGGTTAAGCCCGACGGTAGTCGTTGTTTACCCGGTCGGCCAGTGGTTCTCACGACTGTTTCACGTTCTTCACGGCGGTTTGATCCGTCCGCGATCACCACCGCTAGCCGTCACGCGTGGGCGAGGGTGAGCACAGCAACCACCCTGGCGCCGTGAGTTTGCAGTACACGGACCGATTCGGTGGCTGTGGCACCCGTGGTGATGATGTCGTCGACGAGCACGACCTCGCCCCGCACGGGACGGACGAGCCGGATCCGGTCGGCGACATTGCGCTGCCGATCCGGCACCGACAGACCGACCGAGTCCCGCGTCAGCGCGCGCGAGCGCAGGGCCGAGACGACCTCGAGTGAGGCGGCGCGGGCGATTCGGGTCACCGGGTCACCGCCGCGGCGCCGGGCCGCGAATCGGCGGGTGGGCGCCGGCACGAAGGCGACGGAGGGTTCGACGATTCCCCACGACCCCAGGTGCTTGACACCCTCGCGCAGCGCGCCTGCGAGCGGCGCGATGAGATCGGCGCGGCCGCGTTCTTTGAGCGCGAGAATCGCGTGTCGCCGCGGACCGGCGTATCTGCCCAGCGCGAAGACGGGAACGCCGGGATCGAGGCGCGGGCTGACCAGGTGCGGTTCGTCGGGCCGCACGATTAGCGTCGCGGCACAGTGTTCGCACCACCGCGTGGCCGGCCGGCCACAACCGCCGCATTCGAGCGGGAGGATCAGGTCGAGCATGGCTGCAGTGTGGCCGGAGGGGGCGACAGCTCCGCGAAGCGGCGACTTGTCGGTGATTCGAACTAGTGTTCGAGTCATGGGTTTCAGCGCCGCGGTCGACCGCCTGAGGGTGGTGGTCGCCGATCTGCAGACCGCCGCCATCGACGACCTGACCCATGCGCAGGTGATCGCCGAGTTGGACGAGATCAAGCGGGCGGTGTGGGCGCTGCCCAGTGTGGAGCACCGGCTCACTGCCCGGATGATGGATGCCTCACCCCACGAGCTGGGGGCCACCTCACTCAAGGAGCTGCTGGCCAACCGGCTGCGGATCTCGGCCAAAGACGCCGGTGAACGGCTCACCGACGCCCGCCAACTCGGGCCGCGGCACACCCTGACCGGTGACCGGGTCGCGACCGAGCTGAGCCACACCGCCGCCGCAATCGCCGCAGGGGCGATCGGCACCCCGCACGTGCGTATCCTCCAGGAATTCGTCAAGAAACTGCCCGTCTGGGTGTCCTTCGCCCGCCGTGACGACTACGAACGCGACCTCGTCGACCACGCCACACGATTGCGACCCGAAGACTTCCGCCAGGTCGCCCAGACCCTGCTGGCGTTCATCGATCAGGACGGCACCGAACCCGACCACGACACCCAACGCCGCCGCCGCGGTCTGAAGATCGGCCGCCAACAAGCCGACGGCATGAGCCGCATCGAGGGCTGGATCACCCCCGAAACCCGCGCCTTCCTCGACGTGGCGATCGCCAAACGCGGTGCCCCTGGCGCGAATCTGCCGCCCGACCACGTCGGCCCCGATGACCGCACTGCCGACCAACGACACCACGACGCGGTCAATCGGGTCCTGCGCGACGTCGTAGAATCCGGCGGGCTTGGGCAGATCGCCGGTGTGCCGGCCACCATCGTCGCCACCACCACCGTCAACGAACTCGAACGCGCCGCCGGGTGGGCGGCCACCGGTGGCGGCAACCGGCTCCCCATCCGCGACCTCATCCGCATGGCCGCCCGCTCCCGCCACTATCTGGCGGTGTTCGACGACCACACCGAAGAAGTGCTCTACCTCGGCCGGGCGCGCCGCAATGCGACGACTGCTCAGAGGTTGGCGTTGTTCGCCCGCGACCGGGGTTGCACCCATCCGCAGTGCACGGTGCCGTTCTACTGGTGCGAAGTCCACCACACCCACGACTTCTGCGACGGCGGCGCCACCGACATCGACGACCTCACCCTGGCCTGCCAACCCGCCAACCTCTTGATCGAGAAAACCGGCTACACCACCAAGCGGCCCGGCAACGGCCGCACCCAATGGATCCCACCGGCCCACCTCGACACCGGCCAACCCCGCACCAACAACCACTTCCACCCGCAGCGCTACCTCACCGACGCGGACGGCGCGGACGACGAACCCGAATAGCGTTGTGGGCGTCAGGTTCCGGAGCCGAGGCTATCCCGGGAGGACCGGCACCGTGCCGGCGACCATCAGCGGGCGCACCTCGGTCCACGTGGGGTCGCCTTCGGCGGTCGAAGGCGACAGCTGGACGACGCCACGGGCATCGGCGACGTACACCGTCGACGGGTTGGCCGCGACGGTGGTGACCGGCATGGCGAGGTTGCGGCTCGGCCCGTCCGAGTTGACGCCGTCGAGGTTCACGTAGGACACCGGATGCTGCGGGTCCTTGCGGCTCACCACGATGTCGTCACCGGTGCGCCAGGACAGCGAGACGACCGTCTCCCCCAGCCCGTAGCCGAG
The DNA here is from genome assembly GCF_014218295.1 of Mycolicibacterium litorale. Next base: position 1,466,962 of record NZ_AP023287.1, on the reverse strand, counting down.
TCGACGGGGATAGGTCAGGGCGAACTGGCCGCCCTGCGTCTGTTCCACCGAGGCGAGGATGACCTGCCCGGCGATCACCATGGCGGCCCGGGTGCCGTCGCGGGAAAGCTGCAGTTCGGCGATCGGACCGGGGAACTTCATCGCCACCGGACCGGCGTCGACCGGCAGCCGGGCGGGCTGCCCGGACGCGTCCTGGATGACCCGCACCACGTTCGCGCCGTCGACCACGACCCACACGGCGTCGTCGAGTGACCAGCTCGGCCGCGACAGGCTCCGTCCCTCCAACGCCTGGTTCGCGCGTCCACCCAGCGGCCCGATCCACAGCGTCGACTGCATGTCGGGTGCACCGGGCCGCAGCACCACGACCGAGGCGGCGTCCTGGCCGCTGCGCGACACCGCCGCGGAGGCCTGATTGGGTGCCTGGCCGAACGATCCGGGGATACGCGGCGCCCGCTGGCCGTCCAACGACACCAGCGACCCGCCCATCAGCGCATGCAGTCCGGCCGCGGCGCCCGCGAACGCACCCGGATCGGTCGCGGCGACGTCGGAGGTCTCCCACCCGTCGGCGAAGCGGTCATCGAGCGGGGCGCCGTCGGCGTTGATCACGTACGGCCCGTTGATCCCCGCCCGGTTGAGGGTCCAGATGATCTGGGCGGCGAGCAGCTGCCTGCTGTGCGGGTCGGTCGTCGACAGATTCTCGAGGTCGACGCGGGCGCCGCCGTAGCCGCGTCCCACGCCGGTCTTCCCGCCGTCGGCGCGCGTCACCGGACCCCGCAGCCGCAGCGGGGACGCCAGCAGGTTCCGGACCGTGTTGGCCATCTCGGGGCGCGCGCCGGCGATCAGCTTCGAGACCAGTTCCGTGGCCAGCTGGTCGGCGTCGGACACCGCGACATAGCGCGGATCGGGGACGACGGTGGTTCCGGTCGGATCGACGAAGTAGAGCGTGTTGCGCTTGTAGGTGGACTGGAACTGCTGCCAGTCGAGGAACACCCCGTTGGGCAGTCGATCGATGCGCCACCCGTCCGAGGTCTTCACCAGCTCGATGGGGCCGGGGTCGGGCAGCGCCCCCTCCCCCGTCTCGAAGACGCCGACATCGGAGAGCGAGCCGAGGATGTCGGCGCGCATCGTCACCGAAACACGTTCCGGCTCACGGGTTTCGACGAACACCACCCGGTCGATCAGCAGCGCGCTGCCGGCATCGTCCCACGACTGCGATGCCGATTCGGTGAGGAACTGGCGGGCGGCCAGGTGCCGGTTCGCCGGATCGGCGGTGGCTTTGAGGAATTCGCGCAGCAACACGTCCGGGTCCATGCCGGGCGTCGGTTTCGGCAGGCTCGGCGGCGCGGGCCGGTCGACGGTGCCGATCGCCTGCGGTGCCGACGAATTCGGCACCCCCGCACATCCCGACGCGGCGAGTGCCACCACGACCAGGCACACCACCGCCCAGAGGCGCCTCACACCGTCTCCCCTGCCGGCTGCCGTTCGCGTCCGACGCGGCGAGGCGTCGCCTCGGGCTGGATCGGTTTCAGCGGCAACGGGCTCGTCGTCACCTTGTGACCCCGCACGAGCGGCAACGTCAACCGGAAGCAGGCACCCTTGCCGGGTTCGCCCCACGCCTCGAGCCGGCCCTGATGCAGCCGGGCGTCCTCGATGCTGATCGCCAGACCCAGGCCGGTTCCGCCGGAGCGCCGCACCCGCGACGGATCCGACCGCCAGAACCGGCTGAACACCAGCTTCTCCTCACCCGGCCGCAGACCTACGCCGTAGTCGCGTACCGTCACCGCGACGGTGTCCTCGTCGGCGGCCATCCGGATCTGCACCGGCTTGCGCTCGGCGTGGTCGATGGCGTTGGCGATGAGGTTGCGCAGGATGCGCTCCACGCGCCGCGGATCCACCTCCGCGATGACCTCCTCGGCGGGCTGGTCGACGACGAGCTCGACCTCGGCGTCCTGCGCGAGATGGCCGACGTTGTCCAGCGCGCTCTGCACGGTGGCGCGCAGGTCCACCGACTCCACCGAGAGTTCCGCGACGCCGGCGTCGTGCCGCGAGATCTCCAGCAGATCGCTGAGCAGCGTCTCGAACCGGTCGAGTTCGCTCACCATCAACTCCGTCGACCGCCGGAGCGCCGGGTCCAGGTCGTCGCTGTGGTCGTGGATCAGGTCGGCCGCCATCCGCACCGTCGTCAACGGCGTCCGCAATTCGTGGGACACGTCGGAGGTGAAGCGCCGCTGCAGGTTGCCGAACTCCTCGAGTTGGGTGATCTGGCGCTGCAGGCTCTCGGCCATGTCGTTGAACGACACCGCAAGCCGGGCCATGTCGTCCTCACCGCGCACCGGCATCCGCTCGGACAGATGCCCCTCGGCGAACCGCTCGGCGATGCGCGAGGCCGACCGCACCGGCAGCACGATCTGCCGGGCCACCAGCAGCGCGATGGCGGCCAACAGGCCCAGCAGCACGATGCCGCCGGTGGCCATGGTGCCGCGCACCAGCGCGATCGTCGACTCCTCGTTGTTCAACGGGAAGATCAGGTACAGCTCGAGATTCGTCACATCCGACGACGTGGGGCTGCCGACGATCAGTGCGGGACCGGTGAAGCCGTCGGTGCGCACGGTCGCGTACTGGTAACTGACCTGTCCGGCCTTGACGAAGTCGCGCAGGGCGTCGGGCACCTGGCCGACGGGCCCCGCCGCGGTGGCGGCTCGCGGACCGTCACCCGGCACCACCAGCACGGCGTCGTAGGCACCGGCGGGGCCGCTGCCTGCGTCGGCCTTGCGGTCGATCAACGTGTTCCGCGCCAGCTGCAGACTGCTGTCGAGGGAGCGGGTCTCCTCGCCGCCCACGATTCCGCCCACGGTGTTGCGGGCCTGTTCGATCTCCTCGGTCGCGGCCTTGACCTTGACCTCGAGGATGCGGTCGGTGATCTGACTGGTCAGCACGAAGCCCAGGACCAGGATGACGGCGAGTGAGAGGCCGAGCGTCAAACTGACGACGCGCAACTGCAGCGAGCGACGCCACACCAGACTCAACGCCCGGCCCAGCGCACCGAGTCCGCGGATCAGCGGTCCCGATCGCCAGAAGCCGCCCCGGATCCGCCGTCTCGCGCCCCAGATCATGGAGGTCCGGCCTTGTATCCCACTCCTCGAACGGTCAACACCACCTGCGGATTCTCCGGATCTTTCTCGACCTTGGCGCGCAGCCGCTGGACGTGCACGTTCACCAAACGGGTGTCAGCGGGGTGACGGTATCCCCACACCTGTTCGAGCAGCACATCTCGAGTAAACACCTGGCGTGGTTTGCGTGCCAGCGCCACCAGCAGGTCGAACTCCAGAGGGGTCAGCGAGATCTGCTCACCCTGCCGGGTGACCTTGTGGGCGGGGACGTCGATCTCCACATCGCCGATCGACAGCAGTTCCGCCGGCTCGTCTTCGTTGCGGCGCAGCCGGGCGCGCACGCGGGCGACCAGTTCCTTGGGCTTGAACGGCTTCATGACGTAGTCGTCCGCGCCGGATTCCAGGCCGAGGACGACGTCGACGGTGTCCGTCTTCGCGGTGAGCATGACGATGGGCACACCGGAATCGGCCCGCAGCACGCGGCAGACGTCGATCCCGTTCATGCCGGGCAGCATCAGGTCCAGCAACACCAGATCCGGGCGGAGCTCTCGGACGGCAGTGAGCGCCTGGGTGCCGTCGCCGATGACGGCGGTGTCGAACCCTTCCCCGCGCAGGACGATGGTGAGCATCTCGGCCAGCGATGGATCGTCGTCGACAACCAGAATCCTTTGCCTCATGGTGTCCATGGTGTCACCAGATCGCGATAAAACCCGGCTACCACACTGGGCGTTTTGCGGCTTTCTCGCTGCTAAGGCGCCATGATCTCGGCCGCGAGCGCGGCGGCGTCGACGTCCGGCCCCGCGACCGACCAGCGCCCGCCCCAATGGGTGGCGGCCAGTGCGGCGTAGACGTCACCGGTGCGGCGCTGCAGCCCGTCGTCGCGCTCATAGGCGTCGCGGGCCCGGTCGGCTTCCTGCTCGGCGCGCCGCACCGCCCGCTCGGCGGCGAGTTCGGTGGGTACATCGAGCAGGATCTGCCGGTCCGGGGCGGCCAGCCGCAGCCGGTCGTACTCCAGCGCGCGCACCCACTCGACCACGTCCCCGTCGGCGGACTGGTGCAGGCGGGCGGCGCTGTAGGCGGCGTTCGAGGCCACGTAGCGGTCCAGGATGACGACGTCGTAGGCGGCGAGCAGGTGTTCGATCTCCTCGCGGGCGTCGGCGCGGTCGAGCGCGAACAGCACCGCCATCGCATACACCGAGCCGGCGAGGTCGCCGTGCCCGCCGTGCAGCGCCTCGGCGGCGAGGTCCGCGGTCACCGATCGGTGGTAGCGCGGGAACGCCAGGTTGGCGACCGACCGGCCGTCGGACTCGAAGGCGGCGCGCAGGCCGTTGGCCAGTGTCCGCTTGCCTGCGCCGTCGACACCCTCGATCGCGATGAGCACGCGCCGAGCGTAACGGGGTGCCGGTGCCGGTCAGCCCGACGGCGTGAGCCACGACATCGCGGCCACCACCAGCGCCTGGGTCGCGGTGTCGAGGGTCGGCTGGATGACGGGCGCGAAGTTCGGCGAGTGGTTCACGGGGATGTCCTGCTCCACCCGTCCCGCCTCGGCGGCCGCGGCGAACGCTGCCGCGTCGACGCCCCCGACGCCCCAGTACGTGTACGGCACGCCGAGTGCGGTCGGGATCTCGCTGAAGTCCTCGCTGGCCGCGCCCTGCGGCATCTCCCAGCAGTTGTCCCCGAAGAACGAGACGAAGGCGCCGTGCACCCGGTTCGTGGTGCCGACGTCGTTGTCGGTCAAGGGGAACCGGTCGAACAGTTCGAATGCCGGCTCCCTGGGCGACCCGGACGCCGCGCATTCGGCGGTGACGATCCGTCTGATGGCGTCGAGGATGGTGGTCCGCGTCTTCTCGCTGTAGGTGCGGATGTTGAGCTGCAGTTCGGCCCGGTCGGGGATGACGTTGCTCTTGGCACCCGACCGGATGCTGCCGACGGTCAGCACGGCCGGTTCGACGGGCGCCACCTCGCGGGAGATCACCGTCTGTAGCCGCAGCACGATCATCGCCGCCAGCACCACCGGATCGACGGAGGACTGCGGCATCGAGCCGTGCGCCCCGCGGCCGTGCACGGTGATGCGCATGCTGTCCGCGGCGGCGAGGAACGGGCCGGCGTGGGTGCCCACCATGCCCGCGGGCAGGGGCAGCACATGCTGACCGAGCGCGACGTCGACGGCCGGCAGCACGTCCGCGAGGCCGTCGTCGACCATGGCGCGCGCACCGTCGGCCGTCTCCTCGGCGGGCTGGAACAACGCGACGACCGTGCCGCTCCAGTGCTCGGCGCCCTCGGCGAGCAGCTGCGCCGCGCCCAACAGGGCGGTCACATGGACGTCGTGTCCGCAGGCGTGCATGACCGGCACCTCGTGGCCGTCGCCATCGGCGCTCCGCACCCTGCTCGCGTAGTCCAGCCCGGTCTCCTCGGCGACCGGCAGCGCATCCATGTCGGCACGCAACAGCACGGTGGGACCGGACCCGTTGGCGAGCACCCCGACCACGCCGGTGCCGCCGATGCCGTCGCGCACCCGGTAACCGAGGTCACCGAGCCGGTCCGCCACTTTCCGCGCCGTTGCGAATTCGCGGTGCGACAGTTCCGGATGCTCGTGCAGGTCCCGGTAGCAGTCCTGCTGCCAATCCCGGATCCCGGCCAGCCCCCGCAGAACGGTGTCCGTCGCCGTCATGTGTGCCCCCTTCGCAGCCCGGCACGACTCACGTGGGTATACCTCTTGCATGCCGACGGAAACGCCGCTGCTGTTGGCGCTCGACTTCGTCGGCACCTTCGCCTTCGCGCTGAACGGCGCGTTGACCGCGGTGCGCGCCGAGCGGCTCGACATCTTCGGGGTCATCACCCTCGGGATGTTCACCGGTCTCGGCGGCGGCGCGATCCGCGACGTGCTGCTCGATGCGCTCCCGCCTGCCACGTTCCTGGATTGGCGGTATCTCGCGCTGGCGGCCGGCGGTGGCCTGATCGCGTTCATCCTCAGCCGCCGGTTGGAACGGCTGGCCATCCCGATCACCGTGCTCGACGCCGTGGGTCTGAGCGTGTTCGCGGTGCTGGGCGCCTACAAGGCGCTCGACATGGGATTCGGCGTCGTACAGGCCATGATCGTCGGCACCATCACCGCGGTGGGCGGTGGCACCATCCGCGACGTGATGATCGGGCGCATCCCCACGGTCCTGCGCAGTGAGCTCTACGCCATTCCCGCACTGATCGGTGCGGGATGCGCCGCCGCGGCGTACAGCTTCGGCCACCGTGGCACGGTCGCGGCGCTGAGCGCGGCCGGCGTCTGCTTCCTCATCCGGATGATCGGCGTGCGGTTCGACCTCCATGCCCCGCAACCGCCGGGACGGCGTTAGACGCGGCGCCGCGGGGATCGGTTCCACCAGGACCAAACTGGTGCATCCGACGTCCCCGCACCGCCGATAGGCTCTACACGGACTGGCCGGAGGTTTGCTGACGGGGAAGCCGCTCCCGCTGCCCCTCGGCGTCACCGCATCGCCGCGGATCCCACCGACGTCTGGTCCGAAGCCGACCGCCGAAGAGATGGAGGTTCGCTTATGGGGCAATCGGTAGAAGTCGTCGTCTCGGAACTCGACTCCGCGGCGGCACGTCTGGCGGATGCCGGACAGCGCCTGCAGGACGGCTTGTCAGGGATCGACCTGGAAGTCGGACAGTTGCTCGGATCCGGCTGGAAGGGCGGGGCGGCGTCGGCCTTCCAGAAGGAATGGGACAAGTGGCACAGCGGCGCCGGACAGGTCGTGCGCGGTCTGCAGACGATGTCGCAATTGCTGACCGTCGCCGCCAAGGAGTACGCCAAGACCGATGAACAGGCCGCCGGAGCGGTCAACTCGGCGATGCATCAGCCCAACGGGTCCAGCGCAGCGACCGGCGGAGGCGCCGGTGGCCCGGGTGCCGGGCACGCCTCTTTCCAGCCCGCGGGCGGCCGGGGTGGCGGGGGCGACCTGGCCGAGCAGATGAACCTCTCGCAACCTACGAGCGCGCCGATGTCCGTACCGATGAGCGCGCCGGCTGCGCAGCTCGGCCAGATGCTCCCGACGGCCGCGCAGGCGGTGCAGGGCGCCGCGGGCCAGTCGGCGCAGGCGGCGGGCGGGCTGGCGCAGCAGGCTGCCGCGCTCGCGCAGCAGATCGTCGAACTGGCTCAACAGGCCGGTGACGGGACCGCCGACTCAGACGACGGGCAGTCCGCCGAATCGGCGGAAGCCGGCGAGCTGACCGGGTCGGCCGCACCCGTCCAGCCGCCGCGGTCGGCGCCCGAAGGCACCGTTGCGCCGCGCGCGGCGGAGGGACAGCCGCGATGACCCAACTGGTGGTGAGTTTCACGCAGATGCAGTCGGCGATCGACCACATGAGGGAGTTCGATCGCGACGTCGCCGAATGCCTCGAGGACGTCGATCGCACGATGGCCGCGTTGCGCATGACCTGGCACGGTGAGGCGTCGGATTCCCAGGCCCGGGCTCAGCAGCAGTGGGAGGACGGCGCCGAACAGATGAAACAGGCGCTGTCACAGCTGAAGAACATCGCTGAGACGGCGCGAAGGAACTACGCCGATACCGTGGAGAAGAACGGCCGGATGTGGGAGTAGTCGGCGGTGTGTCAGGGGTGCGGATCGAGGTCGATCCACCGGCACTGATTCAAGCCGGCGGCCGATTGGGTTCCCTGGGAACGCAATTGGGGATGCTGTCGGACGCCTTGGGTTCGCTCGTGTCGAGCGGCATCGCCTCGGGCACCGATCCCGCCGGTTTGGACTTCGGACTCAAGTACGGCGACCAGGCGCAGGAATTCGCCAATGGTCTGGCCGATGCCGCGAACGCGTTCAAGACCGTCGGCTACATGATCGAGGCGACGGGTCACAACTACGCCAATGCCGACGCGGTCTCGACCGTCGGTGGATCGGGGCCGACGGGCGCGCTGGGCGGCGAGCCGAGCCAGACAACACCCGGGGACGCCGCCACCGGGCCCAATGGCACCACGGTCCCCCCGCCGACCACATGGCATGTGATCGTGCCCTTCCTGAACGCGCTGCCGGGCGGGATGTTCGCGGGTGCGGCACTGACGTGGCCGTCGGGAAGCTCCGGCATGATGCGGCTCACCGCCGCGCAGTGGCGCAACCTGGGCCAGGGGTTGTCGGTCTTCGACGACGCCATGGCGCCGGTAAGAACCACCGTGTCCGCACAGAAGATCCCCGAGGGCGCCAAGATCGGCGAAGCGCTCGACAAGCTGGGCCAGGCGACAAGCGAGCTGTCCGGGCTGGGCACCGAAGTCGGACGGTCGATCGACACCTTCGCCGACGGTGTCCAGGAAACCCAGGACGCGATCCGCCGCCTGCTGGACAGGATCTCCCTCGACGGCGTGTGGGACACGGTGAAGGGCATCTTCACCGGCGAGGCGGACGACATCCTGCGGGAGGTGGCCCGAGACGTCGGCACCGTGCTGGAGAACTTCCAGCGTCAGGTGAAAGGTGTTGTCGGGCTGCTGGAACAGCTCGCCACCGCCATCGGCGACGCGGTGACGTCGCTACAGAAATGGGTACGGCCGCATCTGGAGTCGCTGTTGGGCGAGGAGGTGGGCGGGGCGCTCGCCGATGCCTTCACCCTGTACACCGATTTCCAGGTCGGTCTGACCACGGGATTGATCAACACCGTCGCGGGGACGGTGGCGATGGCCGATCCCGACACCTGGAAGGGCATGGCGGAGGTGGCGTGGTCGGTGGCTCAGGACCCGACGACGTTGCCCGGCGTCCTGGCCGACATGGGCAAGGAATTCGTGGCATGGGACAAGTGGTCGAGTGACCACCCGGGCAGGGCCGCAGGTGAGGCCGCGTTCAACATCGGATCGCTGTTCGTGCCCGGTGGTGCACTGTCGAAGACGGGCACCCTCGCCCGAGGGCTCAAGGCGACCAGGGGGCTGCTGGAGGACGGGAGGATTCCGGGGTTGCGGGGGCTCGGCTCCGGCAACAGCACGCCGAGTCTGGACAATGTCCCCGGCATCGACGACCTCGGTACGCGCGTTCCCGACGTTCCTGAGGCCCGGCCGCCGGCAATCCCAGAGTCGCTGCTCAACCCGACGAGCCCCGGCGGTGTCGACGCACCCGCGAGCCCGCGGGGGTTGGAAGGTCCCGCCGGGCCGCCCGAGCCACCGGGCCCGGCGGCAACCCCGGGTGGCGGAGATGGTGGGGGGATCCGCGGAGGCGACGGCCCGCCGCCCGGTCCGCCCGGAACGTCCACTGGTCCACCGGATTCCGGGCCGGGGCGGTCGGATGGACCGCCGCCGCAGTCACCGGCCGCACCGGGGCCCGGCTCTGCCGACACGCCGGCGAACCAGCCGACCACGCCGAACAACGGTGCCACGCCGGACACCCAGACACCGCCTGTCACGTCGCACTCACCGGACTCATCGAGCCCCGCAGGCCCGCGCGATACGGCCGCTGAGCCGAGGACACCGGACACTGGCGACGCCCCCAACGCGACGGCCCGGCCCGATGCGGCGATGTCGCCGTCGCCCGATCGGCATACCGGCGATCAGGCCTCGGGACATGTCGCACCGAACACAGTCGAGTCCCATGGACAGTCGGATGCGCGCGTGCACACACCCGCCGATCAGCCGGCCGCTGCACACCCGCCCGCCGACGATCACCATGGCGGGCAGGAACGCACCGCGTCGGAGGCGAATGTCCCCGCGCAGCAACCGAATACACCGGTCGACGGCAATGCGGGACGCCATGAATTCGGCACCGATACGCCGCCCGCCGGTATGGCGGGGATCGCGCCGATGGCGCCACACGCCGCGGGGCCCACGCACAGCGCGAGCACACCGCAGAGCCCCGAGCCGCCCGCTCGCGGTGCTGAAACGCGCCCGCCGGACACCCGGACCCCCGATAGCCGGGCATCCGACGCGCGCGCTGCCACACCGCCCGACAACGCACGGGCACAACAGCCGACGGCCACCGGGCCGACGCCTGGTCACACTCCATCGGCACCGGTGAATCCCGCTGCGGCCCATGCGGCGCCTCCGGTCGCTGGGCCGACACATGCCACACCAGAGCCGCATACTGCGCGGGCAGACGGCGATAGACGGGACGGTCCCGCGGCGACGGCGCAGCCGACAGCGCACCACGCTCCCGGCGCATCGGGTAACGATCGACCGGGCAATCCCGGTGACGGGAACTCCCACCACCACGGCGGCCCTGCACACAACGCCCCGCATCACTTCGGACCGGTGGGCAACCCCGCCGACGCGAGAAGGTATGGCCCAGGCGAGCTTCGGCCGGTGGAACACCCCGCATACCAGGAGGCGGTGGAAAACGCGTTGCGCGATTCCGGTGGCGATGTCCGCCGGTATGCCGACCCGAGGACCAACGACTACGGCAATCTGATCAACGACGGCGGGCACACCGTTCCGGGCCGATCGAACAACTGCCTCGACTGTTCGTTGTCGGCGCTCTCCTCGTTCAGGGGCGATCCGACGGTGTCTGCGCCGCGGTATCCGGACCTGTTGCCGAATGGCGCGATCGACACGCGAAGTGGCGAACGCAGTGGTCTTCAGCGCGCGTCCGACTGGTTGGGCGGTCCGGTGACGCCGGTATCGCCGGGACTTCCCATCGCAGATCGATACGCCGAGCTGCATCAGCGGATATCCGACATGGGACCGGGCTCTTCAGCGCTGGTGGTCAATGAATGGCACGCGCGCGATATGCGAACCGGTCAACCGCTGTATCACCCTGACGGTCGGCCGGTCATCGAAGGATCGCATGCGACAGTCGTGGTCTATCCGGAGGGTGCAGCCGGGCCGGTGTGGTGGGACCCGCAGATGCGGACCACGTCCGATCGGCCACCGGCGTCGATGATCGAGCGCAGTGCATCGTTGTGGGCGACTCAGGTATCCCCCAGTGAAGGAGGACGCGGAAATGCAGGTGGAGACGCGGGAACAGGCGCTGGAGTATCTGGCGCGGATACAACCGGGCGTGACCTTCACGGTGCATCCGTTCGAGAGCGGGTGGATCTGCAAGGAGGACATCCCTCCGGAGGAGAACCTGGAGCGCGGGCTGGGGATGGCGAGCCTGATCATCGACAAGGAGACCGGAATCGTGACCGTTCAGTCGAGCCTGCCGATGGATCTGATCGCGCGGGAGTACGCGGAAGCGAAGCGGATGGGCAGGCCGCTGCCCGGGCGGCAGATCTACCCGCACCAGTGGAAGATCACGGTTCACCGGATCGGGGAGGACGAGGACCGGATCGAGTACCAGCTGACGGCGGAGTCGTTGACCAATCCGCCCGAACCGACGCACCAACATCCACTGACGATCCAGAAGGGAACCTTCCTGCACGAACCGACGGACTGGCTGTCGAGCGTGGCGATGGCGCACGCGGAATGGGTCAGTCGGCAGAACCAGGGAGTGTGGCCGGAAGTGGACACGACCGAGGTGTAGGCGGGCGGGATCCAGGAGAACACGACGAGCCGGCCCACCGTCCTGAGGCGTACCGGGAGGATGCTGACCGACCATTCGAGGAGACCGGTTCGACATCGAACGACGACGATGGCGGATCCTCGTGGGGAGGGCCGGAAGGAGAGCATGCGGCGGGACTGCTACCCGCGGATGACTCCGGTTACCGCATCCTGCCGAGAGACTGTGAGTTCCTCGGCATTTCGCCTGACCAAGTTGAGGCTTGGGCCAACCGTGAGGCTCCGCTCGGTATGACGCGAGATGAGTTCAGAGAGTTCAAGAACTCACTGTTCGACGCATTGGCGCGCGAAGGCCTGCGCGCGGATGACGTGGATCTCCGTCTGCAGGGCTCGTCCGCGCGGTTCTTCTCGGGTGAACACAAGTCACTGCCCGTCGAGTCGGACATTTCCGACCGCCCGGAGGCGCTGGAGCGTATGGCTACCTGGTTCGGTGGTGACGAGAACCGCCCCATCCGGCGCCCGTTCGACTCCATGCACCTCCTTGGACTGGAAGACGAGCCGAGCGACTATGACATCCAGGTCTCGTCGGACCGGATGGTCGACGCATGCCGCGAGCGGTGGGAGGCGGAGGGTTCTCAAGGAGACCTGATCAACCGCAAGTACGGGTTCGTGAACAAGAACATCTTCCAGAAGATGTTCCCGTCCCTCTGGGAGTGGGCGGAGGACTGGACTGACCGAACCGGCAGACCGGTTGTTCCCGCGTTGTTCACGAGTGCGGGCCCACCCGACACTTCTTCGTCGGGCGTCTCGTCGCACTTTCGTGAGTCAGACTGGCGTATCCAATCGGAAGGCAACGATCCATGACGATGCACGACATCCTGGTGATGGATATTCGAGGCGACGTCGACCAGTCGGGTCTCGAACGTCTGCGGACCACGCTCGATCTGAAGAAGTTCGGGCGCTTGACCGACGACTGGGACCAGCAGTTCGGATATCGGAGAATCGCTCGCCGCGGCGAGCGATACGCGAAGATCGTCTTGTTCCGCGAGTTCGACGGGTCCTGGCAACTCCAGGTGATCGGCACCGAAGGTATCGAATTCACGCCCGACGAGCGTGCGACGCTGGAGGCCGACCTGATGAGCGGCATCAGAGCTGCGGGATATCAAGCGACTGTGAGAAACGGGCCGGTGTCCGGCTGACAACGCATTCGGCGAAGCCTCTACAGGCGTAACGACAGTCGATGGCTGGCGTCGACCTTCTCTCTCGAGGGAACACCGATCTCGACCTGCATCAGGCGACCGCCGCAATGTTCCCACCCCGTGAGCAGTGGTCCTGATCCAGAGGCCGGGGTGGAACCGGGGAACGCCGGTCCAGGAACTCACCACAGCCGCTCGCCGGGGAGGCCATTCACTTTTCGAGCACAGTGCCGTCAGTCGAACGGTCCCGGTCTGGTCCGGTGGGACCGTCTCTCGCGACCAGTGTTTCAGGGATCTCACCTGGGCGATAGCCGGGCAGGCGGGACGCGGGCAGAATCGCGAGAGCGCTGACGCCGGCCAGGATGAGCAAGCCGAGTTTGAGCGCGCGCAGTCGTGCGTCGGTGTTGATCCGCACCGCGGCGTCGACCTCTGCCTCTGAAGCGTCGGTTCGGGTGAGGACCTCCCGCAGCTGGTCGTTGCTGACGAAGTTCACCTGGTCTAGGTCGACCTGCGCGATCAGTCGGTCGGGGATGTCGACGTCGTTGATCACCGCCTGGCCCACGTTGAGGGACAAGATGCCGACCAACATCGCACCGGCGACCGCCGTCCCCACCGCCGACGCCAGATTCTGGGTGGTACCGCGTACCGAGCCGACGTCCCCGGCGAGTTCCTTGGGTGCCGCCGTCACCAGGACGTTGAACACCAGCGTCACCAGGGCACCCTGCCCGATGCCGAACACGATGAGTCCGAGGATCGTCGGCACCGTCTCCCAGTTGTTGGTCACGACGAACGAAAGCCACAGCAGCGCAAGCGTGGTCAACATGAAGGAGAAGACGCCGATCACACGCGGCGAGAAGCGTTCATAGGAGCGCACAACCAGGGTCGCGGTGATGAAGACGGTGAGGTTGAAGGGCAGCATCGCCAGCGACGTGTCGAACGGCGTGCGGCCCTGGACGATCTGGATGTACAGCGGCACGGTGAAGTTCAGCGCTGCTTCCAGCGCAACGACGATGAACATCGCGTATACGGCGGCGCGTTCACGGGAGGATCCGAGCACCGACAGGCTCACCAGAGGCACCTTGCCCGCGCCGGTTCGGTAGCGCGTCCAGACGAGGAACCCCTGCCCGAGGATGATTCCGACCAATACCAGCAGCGGCGCCGGCGACAGGCCGAGAACGTCGAAGGGAGCCTCACGCGTGGCCTGCAACAGCCCCCACCCGTTGAGGTTGTTGAAGCCCAGCGTCAGGGCCACAATGGCGGCGCCGATCAACAACGCCGCCAGGACGTCGATGTCGACGGATTTGTTGCCGGCAGCCGAGCGCAGGCGGAAGCTGAAGAGGAACACCGCCACGGCCAGGACGAGCACTATGACGAACACCGGCGGCCAGCCGACGAAGGTGCCCAGTGTGCCGCCGATCAGGAAGGCGCTGACCCCGGACAGCGCACGCGCCGAACCCAGTGACCCCACAGCAGTAGCTTGTTGGGTTCCACGATAGTTCGCAGCGATGAGGGCGACGAGGGCCGGTACGATGATCGCCGCCGAGGCGCCCGCCACCGCCTGTGCGGCGATCACCCAGGCCACCGACGGAGACAGCACCATCATCAGCGCCGAGCCGGCGAACGCCGCGACGACGACCCGGAAAACCAGGAGCCAGCCGACGCGCTGGCCGATTTTGGCGCCCACCATCACCAGTGCCGCCACCATGAGTCCGTAGGTGACGATGGCGGTGCTGACCGCGGTGGGAGGCACGCCGAAATCCTCGACCATGCCACCGATCGACACCGGCAGTGCCGCAACGTTGAACGACATGAGCATCTGCGCGAGGAACAGGCCCACCATCGGAAGCCAGGGGGCGCGCTCCTCGCTGTCCGCGGTCGCTCGAGCGGTCACGGGTGGTCCTTCCTCTGGGCGAAAGGCGTATGGGCCTGCGAGGCGAAGATGTTGAGCCCCAACACCCGCGACAGGTACGCCGTGGCGCGTTGACCGCGCACACTGTTCCCGGCTGCGTCCAAGGGCGGGGAGAAGGTGCCGATGCCTGCCTTGCCCGGCGCGACGGTCACCAACCCGCCGGCCACTCCGGACTTGCCGGGCAGCCCGATGTCGAAGAGCCATTCACCGGAACGCTCGTAGGCACCGTTGGCGGCGAGGATGGCCAACGTGTCGCGGCACACTCCTGCCGAGACCACACGCCGGCCCGTCACCGGGTTGACCCCACCATGAGCGAGCGTCGCCCCCATCACGGCCAGATCGCGGGCGGTCACCCGCAGCGCGCACTGCCGGGTGTACACGTCGACGACAGTCAGCGGGTCCGGGTCGATGCGGCCGTAGCTTTCCAGTAACCGCGCGATCGCCCGGTTGCGCTGATTGGTCTCCGATTCCGACCGATACACGGCGTGGTCGACTTCCAGAGTTCTTCCGGCGAATTCGGACAGCCCGAAGACGATGGAGTTCCACTGCTCGTCGCGAGTGTCGCCGGGCACCAGCGCGGTCGTGGCTATCGCGCCGGCGTTGACCATCGGGTTCATCGGGTGGCCATCGTTGAGCTCGATCGCGATCACGGAGTTGAACGGCAGACCGGTGTTGTTGACCCCGATTCGTCGAGCCACCACGTCGTGTCCGTGAGCCTCGCAGACCAGTGCATAGACGAACGCCTTCGAGATCGACTGGATCGAGAATTCGACGTCGATGTCGCCGGCGGTGTGCACGCTGCCATCGGCCTCGGCAACGCAGACCGCAAACCAATCCGGGTCGGCCTCGGCGAGGACCGGGATGTAATCGGCCACCACACCGGCGGTTTCCGCTTTGCACCGCCGGTGGGCGGCTTCGACCAGCGACTCGACCTCGGACCACTGCGGCAGGGCACCGGTGTAGGCCTGTTGCGCGACATCGCCGACTTCGACATCCATCGCCGCTCCCCCTCCCGGGCGCCAGAATCCACCAGCAGCGCAGTACGGATCAGAATCAGGCTAGGCAATCAGCGGGCGAGGCGTGATCATTTCGCGGTCTTCCGGTCGACTTCCCCCCGGTTTCCCGAACTGTTCGGGGCTCGATGCCCACTTCTTCGCCGACCTGAGTCGTCCGCCGGTGAACACCATCGAGTCGGTTCCGCTGGATCCCAGCGTCGTCGTTGACCGGTGCCGGCTCCGCGAACCGGGTGCTTCGCTCCACAGCACCGACACAACGAACGGGCGTCAGCACAGGTCGGTGTTCTCACCTCCGGGCCTAGAACACGAAGGTGAGTTGTCCTGCGACCACCTGGTCGCAGACGGTCAGAACGTCACCCTGCGCCCATCCCGACGAAGACCACGGCGGAACCGTACTCACTTCGCTCTCCGCCGCGCGTTCGCCACACCAAGGCCGGGTTGAGGAAGGCGTGAACTCGTACGCGATGGACGGCGACGACCTCACCACAGCCGCTCGCCGGTGAGGCCACCGACGATCACGACGATCGGCAGCGACAACACCAGCGCCGACGCAAGCACCGCCGGGACCGTCATCGCGCCGAAAACCGCTGTGAGCACACCGAATAGGACCGCGGCGAGCAGCTGCACGATCCGGATCGCGAGGATCTGGCGGTGTTTGAGCACCGCTTTCAGTGTCCGGCCGGGTACCTCGCGCGCGATCCGCGTGAACATCACCACCAACGCGGCCGCGCCGACTCCCGCGATGACCCGCGGAACGACCGTCGGATGTCCGTCCTCGTTCAGCGTGTACGCCACGATCACCGCGAATCCCACGGCCAGCACCAGCCACGACGAGCGGCGCAGCACGCCGGTCACAACCGCTCCGACGTTTTGCCGCACCACATTCCCGTACGACGGATCCAATTGCCCGACAGCCAGGAAGCCACGCACCGCGTTCCATCTCTTACCGCGCGCGTGGTCGAGCATCGCGAGACTGTGTATGGCGTCGGCGTGCCGCGGGTTCAGCCGCAGCGCCTCCCGATAGTCGGCCTCGGCCGAACCGAACTGTCCGAGCGCCTCGAGGGTCTCCCCGCGCAGGACGATCGCGTCGCCATCCGACGGATTGAGCCTCAGCGCCTCGTTGACCGCCGCCATCGCCTCGTGGGCGCGCCCCGTCGCCTTCAGCAAGCGCGCATGACTGTAGTGCGCCTGATGGCTGAGCGGATGCGCCGTCACCGTCCGCCACGCCATCGACAGCGCCTCGTCGGTCCGGCCCAGCATTTCGAGCGCGCGGGTGTAGACCCGCATCGTGTGCTCGTTGTCCGGTTCGACCGACAGCGCGGCGTGGGCACTACCGGCGGCCGAGGCCCAGTCGGACTGCCCCAGCTTCACCCGGGCGTAGGCCGTCAGTAGCCGCGGATTCCGGGGGTCCGTTGCGAGCGCCGTGCGGAGCACCTCCTCGGCGCGCCGGTGATCACCTGTCGCGAAGCACGTTTCGGCGGTACGCAGGACGTCCTCGGAGCCAGGTGTCATCGACAGCCGACTCTACGGCACCTTTGCGGTCTACGCCGAGACCGCGCCCGCCTCGGCGACCAGCGCCGCCGAGACATCGTGCACCGCGCCGACCAGCTTCGGCATCACCGTGCTGTCGTACCACCGCAGCCACTGCGCGCAGGAATCGGCGTGGCCGTGCAGCATCTCGACGGAGAACGGGTCGATGCGGGGCCGCCGCGAATCGAACATCACCGTCACCGCGCCCCGGTTGCGGCCGTCCTCGTCGCACATGGGGACCGCGAGCTCGGCCTGAACCCCGCAGGACGCAAGGACTTCCATGTCGGAGAAGCTGTACAGGGGCGAGATGGCGACATCGTCGACCCGTACGACCTCGCAGTGCGCGGTGGCGTGCGCGGCGGCCGAGCCGGCATCCTCCACGTAGCTGAAGTGGTGGCGGAACTGTTCGGGCAGACCGGCGTGGCTTTCGATGCACAGCCCGCCGTGCATGGTGTCGCGCAACTGCACCGCACCCGCGGGCGCGGAGAAGAGGTCGACCGCGGCGGTGAGCAGATCGTTGAGCACATCCGCCCGCTTGGGCAGGTCGCCGCGGCCGCGCAGGGAGAACGACAGCGCCGGCGCCGGTGCACTCTTGACGGTGGCGCTCGCCGGCTCCATCGACAGCACCGCCGCCGACAGGTGCCGCAGTTTCACGTCGTAGCGCTGCGAGACGGTCAGGAGAGCCCGAAAAGCCGTGTCCGCGTCGGTGATTCCGTGATCATCCTGCAGCTTGGCGACTGCACTGCTCACGGTCGCGTGCGAGATCAGGTTGATCGGCGCGATGAGCGCCGTCTCGCTGAAGGTCTGCTCGTCACCGATACGCATGTCGGCCATCCCACGCCCTCTCGTCAAGTGAATGTGAGCTCTCAGTACCCCCGGGCTCGTCGCACGAAACGGTGGTCACCGACACGTAAGGTCTCAGAAGCGCCCACAGTTCGGTGCCGTCGGCACTCCCTTGAAGCGGTCGGCGATCCACTGCATCGCCGGTTCGCCGTCGACGAGCATCGGCATCGCATGGTTGATCACGGCCTTGTTCAAAAACGGCGGTTGTTCGTTGGTGCGGGCCTCGACGTCGGCGCCCTGCGCGCACCAGTCGCGGCCGAGTTGCATCGCCGGCGCCCACGGCACCAGTGGATCGAATCGGTTGGCGTTGATCAACACCGGAGCGTTGGGCTTGGACCGTCCCAGCTTCTGTTCCTCGAACAACCCCTTGAACGGCTCCCGCTCGACGAGCTGGTGGATGTCTTGGTTGAAGTAAGGCTGCAGGTGCCGGAACATGAACTTCGAAATCGTCTCCGCGATGCACTGGTCCTGCACCTTGAACAGCATGTCGGCACCACGCGGGGTGAGCGTCGCCCGGATCGCGGCCTCGTGTTCCGGGTAGGCCGTCATCACCGAGTTCAACGCGTATCCGACGACCCCGACGAGCATGCTGCCGTCGGCGAACGGGAACAACGCCTTCAGATCGGCCGGCGGCGCGCCCGCGTACGTGCCGACGACATCGATCTCCGGCGCGTACTGCCCTGCCATTTCGGCAGCCGACGCGGCCGCTCCGCCGCCCTGCGAGTACCCCCAGAACGCCACGGGACCGTTCGGTTCCAGCGAGGTGCCGGGCAACTTCTTCGCCGCTCGGGCGGCGTCGAGCATGGCGTGCCCCTGAGAGACCCGGCTGACGTAGGTGTGCAGGCCGGGCGTGCCGAGACCTTCGTAGTCGGTCATCACGATCGCGAAGCCGCGGGCGACCATCGTCGCGATGAACAACTCCTCGTAGTTGAACGCGATGTCGAGATACGGCGACCAGTGGATGCCCTGGTTGAACTGGCGCGACGGTGCGCACTGGTCGCCCTGCCCCTGGGTTCCGGGACCGTAGACGAGCAGCGGACGCGCACCACCGAACGGCCACGGGTTGTGCGGTTCGAAGTACGTGCCGGTGACGGCGACCGGATTGCCGCGAGCGTCGTTGCTGCGGTACATGATCCGCGTCCCGTCGGCCATGATCATGCCGAGCGCGCCGGACGGTTCGAGCACCAGGCGCGACGGTTCCGTGCGGATCAGGTCCCCGGCAGCGCCCGACGGCAGCGGGTCGGGCGGGGTGTAGAACGCCTGGTATTCGTCTTCGTTGAAGTACGGGTGGTGGTCGTCGATCGTCGGATCGTCAGCGGCGGCGGGGGCGCCCGCGATGACGGCGACGACGAACAGGCACAGCACAGCGCAGACAGCCCGGATCCCCCGCCCCACAGGCCGACCCTAACGCCGAACGTGCGCCCACTGCGAGGATTGTCGAGATTTCTCGCGGTGAGCGCACGTTCGGTGCGGCGCGTTCTAGTACCGGTAGTGCTCCGGCTTGTACGGACCCTCGACGTCGACGTTGATGTACTCCGCCTGCTCCTTGGTGAGCTTGGTCAGCGTGCCGCCGAGCGCCTCGACGTGGATGCGCGCCACCTTCTCGTCGAGGTGCTTGGCCAGCCGGTACACGGCGTTGTCGTACTCGTCGTTCTTGGTCCACAGCTCGATCTGCGCGATCACCTGGTTCGAGAAGCTGTTGCTCATGACGAACGAGGGGTGACCGGTCGCGTTGCCCAGGTTCAGCAGACGACCCTCGCTGAGCACGATGATCGACTTGCCGTCCTCGAAGGTCCACTGGTCGACCTGCGGCTTGATGTTGAGCCGCGTGGCACCGGACCGCTCGAGGGCGGCCATGTCGATCTCGTTGTCGAAGTGGCCGATATTGCCCAGGATCGCCTGATCCTTCATCGCCTTCATGTGGTCGAGGGTGATGATGTCCTTGTTGCCCGTCGACGTGATGACGATGTCGGCCTGAGAGATCGCCTGCTCGACGGTCACCACGTCGAAGCCGTCCATCAGCGCCTGCAGCGCGTTGATCGGGTCGATCTCGGTGACCTGCACACGCGCGCCCTGGCCGGCCAGCGACTCCGCGCAGCCCTTGCCCACGTCGCCGTAACCGCAGATCAGCACCTTCTTACCGCCGATGAGCACGTCGGTGCCACGGTTGATGCCGTCGATCAGCGAATGGCGGGTGCCGTACTTGTTGTCGAACTTGCTCTTGGTGACCGAGTCGTTGACGTTGATCGCCGGGAAAGGCAGCTCGCCTGCGGCCTCGAACTGGTACAGCCGCAGCACGCCGGTGGTGGTCTCCTCGGTGACACCCTGGACCGACTCGGCGATCTTCGTCCACTTCGTCTTGTCGGTCTCGAACCGCTCACGCAGCAGGTTCAGGAAGACCTTGTACTCCGCGGAGTCGTTCTCGTCGGCGGGCGGCACCACGCCGGCCTTCTCGAACTGCGCACCGCGCAGCACCAGCATGGTGGCGTCGCCACCGTCGTCGAGGATCATGTTGGCCGGCTCGTTCGGCCAGGTCAGCATCTGCTCGGCGGCCCACCAGTACTCCTCCAGCGTCTCGCCCTTCCAGGCGAAGACCGGGATGCCCTGCGGCTCCTCGGGGGTGCCGTTGGGGCCGACGACGATGGCCGCCGCGGCGTGGTCCTGGGTCGAGAAGATGTTGCACGACGCCCAGCGCACCTCGGCGCCCAGCGCGGCCAGCGTCTCGATGAGCACCGCGGTCTGCACCGTCATGTGCAACGAACCGGAGATGCGCGCACCCTTCAGCGGCTGCACGTCGTGGTATTCGCGGCGCAGTGCCATCAGACCCGGCATCTCGTGCTCCGCCAGGCGGATCTCTTTACGGCCGAAGTCGGCCAGGGACAGGTCGGCGACCTTGAACTCGATGCCGTTGCGGACATCGACCGTCAGTCGCTGCTCAGTCGTGGTCATTTCTTGTTCCTTCTCCCCCGCACAGTTCGCAATTGAGTCAGCTCAGTAGACGCTAGCGCGCGCAGCAGCGGCGCTGCTAACTCTGCTCGATGACACCGTAGCGCTCCGCGAAGGGTGTCATCAGACGGGCCAGGTCACCGGCCACATCGTGGTCGGCTTCCGGCGGCATGGAGACGTAACTCATGGCCAGCCGCACGATGGCGCGGGCCAGGATTCCGGCGTCCTCGTCGCTGGCCTTGACCCAGCTGTGCTGGAACGTCGACGTCAACCGGTCCGAGCACCTGCTGATGATCGGGGCGCTGTCGGTGGTGATGATCTGCAACAGGTCGGGCTTGGTCTCCCCGGACAGCAGCGAGATCACCAGCGGATCGGCGGCCGACTCGGTGAAGAACGCGCGGAACCCCTCGAGGAACGCCTCGTACACCTGACCGACGTTGCCCTCGATCGCGTCGTCGACGGCGTCGACGAGGCGGTCCGCCAGGCGCAGCGCATAACCCTGGGCGAGCCCCTGGCGTGAGCCGAACTCGTTGTAGATCGTCTGCCGGCTGATGCCGGCGGCCTTGGCGACGTCGGTCAGCGTGATCGAGGACCAGTCCCGGCCGCGCAGCAGTTCGCGCATGCCGTCGAGGATCGAGTCGCGCAGCAGCACTCTCGACGCCTCGGCGTAGGGAACGCGGCGGTCGCGCGGGCTGATCACACGCGCGAGACTAACCTCTTCCGGCGCTTCCCTCGCCCAGACCTGCCGCTCATCCCCTGGCGACCTCCACCATCTCGAAGTCCGACTTGGCCGCGCCGCAGTCCGGACAGCTCCAGTCGTCCGGGATGTCATCCCACCGGGTGCCCGGGGCGATACCGTCCTCCGGCCAGCCCTTCTCCTCGTCGTACTCGAAACCGCACTGCACGCAGACGAACAGTTTGTAGTCCATGGTTTTCCTCTCGTATCCGGCCGTCGACGTCTAGACGGGTTCGAAATCGACCTTCTCGCGCACGGCGCAGTCCGGGCAGCACCAGTCGTCGGGGACGGTGTCCCAGCTGGTGCCTGCGGGGAACCCCTCGCGCGGGGCGCCTCTCGCCTCGTCGTAGACGTAGCCGCACCCCGGGCAGCGGTAGGCGCTCACGCCGCGTACCTCGCCAGCACCTTGTCGCGCACTCGCGGATGGATGTTGACGCGCGTGATGTCGCCGCCGTAGTGCGCGAGCACCCGATGGTCCATCACCTTGCGCCACAGCGGCGGGAAGTACGTCAGCGCGATCATCGACGCGTATCCGCTGGGCAGGTTCGGAGCGCCTTCCATGCTGCGCAGCGTCTGGTACCGGCGGGTGGGATTGGCGTGGTGATCGCTGTGCCGCTGCAGGTGGTAGAGGAACAGATTGGTCACGATGTGGTCGGAGTTCCAGCTGTGTACCGGCGCGCACCGCTCGTAGCGGCCGCTGGCGAGTTTCTGCCGCAGCAGCCCGTAGTGCTCGAGGTAGTTGACGGTCTCGAGCAGGCTGAACCCGAACACGGCCTGGATCAGCATGAACGGCAGCACGCCCCAGCCGAACACCGCGATCAGCGCACCCCACAGCAGGACCGACATCGCCCACGCGTTGAGCACGTCGTTCGACCAATGCCACCTGCTCTTCCCCGCCCGCTCGAGCCGCTTGGCCTCCAGCTCCCACGCCGAGCGCAGGCTGCCCCACACGCTGCGGGGCAGGAACTCCCAGAACGTCTCCCCGAACCGCGCCGACGCCGGATCCTCAGGGGTGGCGACGCGGACGTGGTGGCCGCGGTTGTGCTCGATGTAGAAGTGGCCGTACCAGGTCTGGGCCAGCGTGATCTTCGACAGCCAGCGTTCCAGCGAATCCCTCTTGTGGCCGAGCTCGTGCGCGGTGTTGATGCCCACCCCGCCGAGCACCCCGACCGACAGGGCGAGCCCGACCTTCGCCGGCCAGCCCAGGCCGCCGTCGAACCCGAGCCAGCTCAGATCCGGGGCGGTGAACAGGTAGGCGCCGAGGACGACGCTGGCGTACTGGAACGGCAGGTAGACGTAGGTGCAGTAGCGGTAGTACCGGTCGTTCTCCAGTCGCTCCATCACCTCGTCGGGCGGGTTCTGACCGTCGGGCCCGAACCGCAGATCGAGTGCGGGCAACAACACGTAGAGCAGGATCGGGCCGATCCAGAACGGCGCCTGGGCCGCCGCGTGCCAGCCCACGTCGTTGAGTGCCCACACCAGCGGGAGCATCACGAACAGCGCGGTCGGGGCGATCAGGCCCATCAACCACAGATGTCGTTTCTTGTCGCGCCACTGGTCGATGTCGAGAGCCTGCGAATCAGCGGTCACGGCCACACCACCTCCATGTGAGTGTCAACACAGTATGTGTTGACTATAGAGGCGTATTTGTCCGGCGTCTAGACACTGGACCCAGTTTTGTACAAACTACTCGGCGACCACCTCGCGCTCACGCCGGCGCAGCACCGAATGCCTCCGTCCGTAGACGAAGTAGATGGCCACACCGATCGCCATCCAGATCAGGAACCGCATCCAGGTCAGTCCGGTGAGGTTCAGCATCAGCCACACGCAGGCGATGATCGAGGCGATCGGCAGCAGCGGCACCCACGGCGCCTTGAAGCCCCGCTCGAGATCCGGCCTGGTCCGCCGCAGCACGATCACCCCGGCCGACACCAACACGAACGCGAACAGCGTGCCGATGTTGACCATCTCCTCGAGCTTGCCGATCGGGAACACCGTCGCGGCGATCGCGACGACCACCCCGACGATCAGCGTGATCCGCACCGGCGTGCCACGGTCCCCGGTCTGCGCCAGCCGGCGCGGCATCAGGCCGTCCCGCGACATCGCGAACAGCACCCGGGTCTGCCCCAGCATCAGCACGATCACCACGGTCGTCAGACCGGCCAGCGCGCCGATGGAGATGACGGTCGCCGCCCAGTCGACGCCGTTGGCCTCGAACGCCGTCGCGAGGTTCGCGCCGCTGCCCGCGTGGCGCAGCTCGGTGTAGGAGACCATGCCCGACAGCACCACCGAGACGGCCACGTACAGCACGGTGACGATGGCCAGTGACGCCAGGATGCCGCGAGGCACATCACGCTGCGGGTTCTTGGTCTCCTCCGCGGTGGTGGCGACGATGTCGAAACCGATGAACGCGAAGAACACGATCGAGGCGCCCGCGAGCAGGCCGTACCAGCCGTAGTGGCTGCCCTCGGCCCCGGTGATCAGGGAGAAGAGCGACTGTTCGGATCCCGTGCCGCCCTCGCCGGTCTCCGCGGGCGGGATGAACGGCGTGTAGTTGGCGGCCTTGATGAAGAACGACCCGACGATGACGACCAACAGCACCACGGCGACCTTGATGACCGTGATCACCAGGCTGACCTCCGCCGAGAGCTTCGTCCCCCGGGCCAGCAGCAGGGTCACGAAGGCGATGATCACCAGCGCACCCCAGTCCACCTCGAAGCCGCCGACGTTCGCGATCCCTCCGCCGAAGCCGAAGACCGTGCCCAGATAACTCGACCATCCCTTGGCGACCACCGCCGCCGCGACCGCGAACTCCAGGATCAGGTCCCAGCCGATGATCCAGGCGACGAACTCACCGAACGTCGCGTAGGAGAACGTGTAGGCGCTGCCCGCGACCGGCACTGTGGAGGCGAATTCGGCGTAGCACAGCGCCGCCAGCCCGCAGGCGACCGCGGCGATGATGAACGAGATCGAGATCGCCGGCCCGGTCAGGTTGCCCGCCGTCGACGCGGTGATGGTGAAGATGCCTGCGCCGATCACCACCGACACCCCGAACACCGTCAGATCCCACCAACTCAGATCTTTGCGGAGCCGGGTCCCCGGTTCGTCGGTGTCGGCGATCGACTGCTCGACGGATTTCGTGCGCCATCTGCCGGCCATGACGTTTCCCTTTCGGATGGGTCCAGATGCCAGTTCGGGCCCGGATCTGGGGAATGTACCGAGTACTGTGACCCGATGGGGCGGAGTGCTAAACACGCGATCGTCATCGGGGGCAGCATCGCCGGCATGTGCGCGGCGCGCGTGCTCGCGGACTTCTACGACCGCGTCACCGTGTACGAACGCGACGACCTACCGGACGGCCCGGTCAACCGCGCCGCGGTACCGCAGGGCCGTCACGTCCATCTGCTCATGGCGCGCGGCGCTCAGGAGTTCGAGAGCCTCTACCCCGGCCTGCTCGACGACATGGTCGCCGAGGGCGTCCCGATCCTGGAGAACCGGCCGGACTGCATCCACTTCGGCGCCGCCGGCCACGTCCTGGGCACCCAGCACACCCTGCGCGACGAGTTCACGGCCTACGTGCCGAGCCGACCGCAGCTGGAATGGCAGATCCGACGGCGCACCACGGCGATTCCGAACGTCACCGTGCAACGCCGGTCGGTCGACGAACCGATCTTCGACGCCGCCGCCCAGCGCGTCACCGGCGTCCTGCTCGACGCCGACGGGGAACCGGAGAAGGTCCTCGCCGACCTCGTCGTCGACGCCACCGGCAGGGGCACCCGGCTGCCTGTGTGGTTGACGCAGTGGGGGTTCGAACGGCCGCACGAAAACACCGTGGACGTCGGAATCGCCTACGCCACCCAGCAGGTGCACATCCCCGAGGGGCTGCTGGCCGAGAAGGTGGTGGTGGCCGGCGCATCGGTCGACCAACCGCTCGGCCTCGGCATGCTGTTCTACGAGGACGGCAACTGGAACGTCACGACCTTCGGGGTCGGCAAGGTACCGCCGCCGCAGAACTTCGCCGAGATCTGCGACCTGGCCGACGCCATCCTCCCCGCGCATGTCGCGTCCGCGCTGCGCGCCGGTGAACCGTTGGGCGACATGGCATTCCATAAATACCCGACCAGTCGCTGGCGGCGCTACGACAAGCTCGACCGGTTCCCCGCGGGCATCGTGCCGTTCGGGGACGCGGTGGTGAGCTTCAACCCGACCTTCGGACAGGGCATGACGATGACCTCGCTGCAGGCGGGTCACCTACGCCGGGCGCTGCAACACCCCCACCCCGATCTGGCACGCGCGCTCAGCAAGGCGACGGCGAAGACCACGTTCCCGGTGTGGCAGATGAACGCGATCGGCGATCTGACGCTGCACCGGGCGAGCGGCCCCATGCCCAGGTGGTACGGCCCGGTCGGCAGCCTGTTCGATCAGTTCCTCGGCGCCGCTGAGACCGATCCCGTGCTGGCCGAGTGGTTCCTGCGGCGGTTCAGCCTGCTCGACAGCCTCTACATGGTCCCGTCGCCGCGACTGGTCGGCCGCACCATCGGCCACAACATGCGGCTGTGGCTGGCCGAGAAGCGGTCGACGAAACGCAGGACCCGCGAACTCGTGCCCATCCGGTGAGGTGAGGTGCGCTAGATCCCCACGGTGACGCGGAACAGCGTCGTCGGCTCGCCCGCGAGCAACCGGATCGGTCCGTCGTCCGCGGTCACCCACGCTGCCGCACCCCGCGGCACGGTGAGCGTGTCGCCGCCCTTGGCGTGCATTTCCGCGGCGCCGTCGGTGCACACCAGCACCTGCGGACCGTCATGGCGCGAAGGTGCGTCGACCTCGTGACCGAGACTGTCGCCGTCGAGGCGCAGCACCGACACCGCGAACTCCGGGGCAGGCGTATGGTACTCGAGTTCGATTGCGTCTCTGCCTGTTTCAGGTCGGAGCACCAGATCGGGAGTCGGCGTGAAATCGAGCACCCGCAGCAGTTCGGGCACGTCGACGTGTTTGGGTGTCAACCCACCGCGTAACACGTTGTCGGAGTTGGCCATCACCTCGACGCCCACTCCGTGCAGATAGGCGTGCAGGTTTCCGGCGGGCAGGTAGATGCCCTCGCCCGGCTGCAGGGTGATGCGGTTGAGCAGCAGGGCGGCCAGCACGCCGGCGTCCCCGGGGTAGCGTTCGCCCAGTTCCAGCACGGTTTTCACCTCGGCGGCGAATTCGGTCTGCCCGGTCCGGATGTAGTCGATCGCACCGTCGAGCACCGCGGGCACCAGGACGTCGAGATCGGGTTGCGGGGCGGTGATCCACGTGGTGAACAACGCGCGCAGCCCGTCCGGTTCGGACTGGCCGTGCAACAGGTTGACGAACGGGTCGAGCTGCGGCACACCGAGCGCGCGCATCAGGTCGACGGTGCGCGCCACGGGACGGAACCCCGCCAGCGCCTCGAACCGGTCGAGCGCCACCAGCAGCTCGGGTTTGTGGCTGCGGTCGCGGTAGTTGCGCATCGGCGCCGATACCGGGATGCCCAGCCGTTCTTCTCGGTCGAAACCCTCGGCGGCCTGCGTCGCACTGGGATGGGCCTGCAACGACAGCGGTTCGTCGGCGGCGAGCACCTTCACCAGGAACGGCAGGGTGTCGCCGAACCGGTCGAGTACGGCCGACCCGAGCTGACCTTCGGGGTCGGCGCGCAACGCGTCGAGCAGTGAGACCTCACCGTCGTCGGACTGCAGGTACGCCGGATCCCCCGGATGCGCACCGAACCACAGCTCGGCCTCCGGATGCGCTGTCGGACTTGGCCTTCCGGTGAATTCAGCGATCGCGGTCCGCGAACCCCAGGCATAGGTCCGCACCGCCCCCCTCAGCAGATGCACTCGCTCAACCCCGAACCAGTCGCAGATAGACCGCGGTCATCTCCAACCGCACGGCCAACTTCGCCAATTGCTGTTCCATCCCCCTGCCGGCGGCCGGAACCCCGCTGGGTTCCGATCCGTCGGGCACATCTTCAGCGTTGACCACGTCGATGTCGTCGTACCCACTGACACGCGCCGCCACCATCGGGCGCTCCGCGTCGGTGGTCAGCACAAAGGTACGCACCCGGCGCGGTAACGGCCCGTCGAGTTCTTCGTCGTGGAACAGGGAGGTCCCGTAGCCGCCCGGCGCCGCAGCCCCGAATCCCGTGCGCAGCGCGACCAGCACGTCGCCGAGACCGACCGCGGCCACCGTCTCCTGCGCCACCCGCAACAGCACCGCCGCGCCGTGGCGGGCGAGCGCCAGCGTGGTCGCATTGTCACCGGCGAAGACGACGTCGCGGCCCGAGATCCGTTCGGCCAGCGCCTTGGCCGGATTGGTGAACAGGTCCCGCCCCGCGCTGTTGCGCAACGCCTCGGCGTCGAGTTCGTCAGCGAGCCCGCCCAGGTCCACCCGCAGCCCGGGGTCGACGACCTGCAGGACGGCCAGTCCAGCCGCCAGGTAGCGGGACAGCCCGAAGTCGTCGGGCACCCACAGCCGGGGCGCCAGCACGACCGCGCGCCCCGCCGTCGCATCGCGAAGCGGTCCTTCGTACGGGGCGACCACCACGACCCGGGCACCGCGGCGGACCCCGGTGGCAGCGGCCGACACCAGGGCGGGGTCACCCGGGTCGTCTCCGGCCACGACGAGGACGTCGAGCGCACCGATCCACGGCGGCGCCTCAGCGACGGTGGCGATCGGGGCGGCGACCGTGGCACCGAACGCGGCGGCCAGCATCGCACCGGCGGTCTCAGCCGCACCGCGGCCCGCCAGCCAGATGACGGTGCGGGGCGGCTGACCGGACCGCAACGGCTCGAGCAATCCCTCGTCGAGCGCGGCCGCCGTGGCGCGCACCTGCGCACCGGCCATCGCCGCGGCCCTCAGCAGCCCTTCGCGGTCGGCGGCGAGCAGACCCTCACCGTCGTCGAGGTCCACCACGGCAGCCGACGAGCCGGAGCCGGCACTCACGTCGATGCCCTGCTTTGCGCGGCGCTCTCGGTCTGCACCGTGTCGGACACCTGCCGGACCACCTCGTCGACCTCCTCGACCGTGCGGGCTTCCACGTTGAGCCGCAGCAGCGGTTCGGTGTTGGACGTGCGCAGGTTGAACCAGCGGCCCTCACCGAGGTCGACGGTGACGCCGTCGAGGTGGTCGATCGAGTGGATGCGGGTGCCGAAGGACTTGAGCACCGCCTCCACGCAGGCCGGCGCGTCGGCCACCGTGAAGTTGATCTCGCCGGACGCTTCGTAGCGCTGGTAGTCGGCCATGAAATCCGACAGCGGGCGGTCCTGTTCGCCGAGCGCCGCCAGCACATGTAGCGCGGCCAGCATCCCGGAGTCCGCACCCCAGAAGTCGCGGAAGTAGTAGTGCGCCGAGTGCTCACCGCCGAAGATCGCACCGGTCTCGGCCATCAGCGCCTTGATGTAGGAGTGCCCGACGCGTGAGCGGACCGCGGTGCCGCCGCGTTCGCCGACGAGTTCGGGGACCGCACGGGAGGTGATCAGGTTGTGGATCACCGTCGCGCCGATCTCGCGGCCGAGTTCGCGGGCGGCCACCAGGGCGGTCACCGCCGACGGCGACACGGCCTGACCCTTCTCGTCGACGACGAAGCAGCGGTCGGCGTCGCCGTCGAAGGCGAGTCCGATGTCGGCACCCGTTTCCAGGACGAACGACTGCAGATCGACGAGGTTGGCCGGATCCAGCGGGTTGGCCTCATGGTTGGGGAAGGTGCCGTCGAGTTCGAAGAACAGCGGCAACAACCGGACCGCCTCGATCGGGCCGAGGACCGCCGGTGCGGTGTGGCCCGCCATCCCGTTACCGGCGTCGACGGCGACCCGCAGGGGGCGCAGCCCGGAGATGTCGACCAGCGAACGCAGGAACTCGCCGTAATCGGACAGCACGTCGCGGTCCGACGCGGTGCCGCGCGGTCCGTCGTGGGCGGGTACCCCGGCGATCACCTCGTCGGCGATCCGGGTTAGACCGGTGTCGCGGCCGACGGGCTTGGCGCCGGCCCGGCACAGCTTGATGCCGTTGTAGGCGGCCTGGTTGTGACTGGCGGTGAACATGGCACCGGGACAGTCGAGCAGGCCTGAGGCGAAGTAGAGCTGATCGGTCGAGGCGAGGCCGATGCGGACGACGTCCAGGCCCTGAGCCATGACACCCTCGGCGAAGGCCTCCGACAAGGAGGGTGAACTCGACCGCATGTCGTGGCCGATGACGATCTGGCGTGCGGTGTCGGAGACCAGTCGCGCGAAGGCGCCGCCGACGTCGGCCACGAAGGGCTCGTCGAGTTCCTCACCCACCAGGCCACGTACGTCATACGCCTTGATGACGCGATGCACCGTCGCAGCCGGCCGAGACATACTCCTCCTTGGGAGACGGGGACGTTGCCGTCAGCCTATCCGCACCGGAGGTTTCGTTCCGCAGCTATGACGCCCTCGCCGTGCTAGTCCGCGGGGTCGGGCAACACCCGCAGGTGGCCGCGGCGCCGTCCGGTCGGTTCCGGCCGGCGCACCGGCGGCGCCAGCAGCGCCCCGCCCTGCGCGCCGCTCGTCGGATCGGAGAAACCGGGGACGACACGCGACGCCGGCGCCACGGACTCACGACCCTCGCGGACCGCATCGGCCAGTGCGACGAGGTCGTCGTCGTCGGTGTGCGAGGGCAACGGCCCGGCGTGGCGGACCAGTTCCCACCCGCGCGGCGCGGTGATACGCCCGGCGTGGCCCACACACAGATCCCACGAGTGCGGTTCGGACACGGTGGCCAGCGGGCCGACGACAGCGGTGGAGTCGGAGTAGACGAACGTCAGCGTCGCCACCGCATAGTGGGGGCACCCGGGCCGGCAGCAGCGACGGGGAACATTCACGAACGGAAGGCTATCGCGGGAGAAACGCCCCGTGCCGCCGGACACGCGCAGCGGCGGGCCGGCCGATAGCCAACCGTTACGATCAGTGATCGTGGCCGAGGTCAACCGCTGGAGATCGCGCCGCGGTCGCGAGATGCGCGGCCCGCTTCTGCCGCCGACCGTACCCGGGTGGCGCAGCCGCGCCGAGCGGTTCGACATGGCGGTGCTGGAAGCGTACGAGCCGATCGAGCGGCGGTGGCAGGACCGGGTGTCCGGACTGGATGTCGCCGTGGACGAGATTCCACGGATGGCGCCGAAGGATCCGGGGAGTGTGCAGTGGCCGCCGGAGGTGGTGGCCGACGGGCCGGTGGCGTTGGCCCGGCTGATCCCGGCCGGAGTCGATGTCCGCGGTAACTCCACGCGGGCGCGAATTGTGTTGTTCAGGAAGCCGATCGAGCGCCGGGCCAAGGACTCCGACGAACTCGCCGAGCTGTTACATGAGGTGCTGGTGGCTCAGGTGGCCACATATCTGGGCGTCGAACCCACCGTCATCGACCCGACGATCGACGACGACTGAGGCGCGGTCCCCGTAGCGGGGCGGGCCGGGCTCAGATGATGCCGCGTTTGAGGCGACGGCGCTCACGTTCGGAGAGCCCGCCCCAGATGCCGAAGCGCTCATCGTGCGCGAGGGCGTAGTCGAGGCACTCGTCACGGACCTCGCAGCCCATGCAGATCCGCTTGGCCTCGCGGGTCGATCCACCCTTCTCGGGGAAGAAGGCCTCGGGATCGGTCTGAGCGCACAGCGCGCGCTCCTGCCACAGATCGTCGGCTTCGTCGGTGTCGGCCTCGATCCGTTCCGGAACCAGACTCAGCTGAGGCCGCCCCATGGCCCCGATCGGTGCAGCCCCCGCTTCGGTCTGTGGCGCCCCGCCGACGGAGCCGAGTAGCCGGCTGTCGAACCGGACCACGCGATCGAATTCGCTTTGCTCAAAAGACATTTCCCGCCCCTCCTCACTCGGTGTCGTAGATCCACTCGGCCGCACACGGTGCTGTGCGGCCAACCCAATTCGAACAAGTGATCGAATCTCGGTCTGCGACACCGAAATCGGCTGGCCAACCGGGAAATGACACTGGTGTGATTACACACGCGTTGGCAGCTGGGGTCAAGCGCTGGAACAGGAATTCATATCACCTCGTGACAGTTCTGCGGCGCGTCGGAAATCTCGGCGTGTCCGATCCGTCACACACCCGCCGCCGTCGACCGTGAGGAGCGGTGCAACCCCGGTGCGGTGGAGCGCCTAGTCTCGTTCGGTGTGAAGGTGACGGTTCTGGTCGGCGGCGTCGGTGGGGCACGCTTCCTGCTCGGCGTGCAACGACTTCTCGGGCTGGGTCAGTTCGCCGGAGACACCGCGCAGGCCGCAACCGACCACGAGCTGACCGCCGTGGTCAACGTCGGCGACGACACGTGGATGTTCGGGGTGCGGATCTGTCCGGACCTCGACACGTGCATGTACACCCTCGGCGGCGGCATCGACCCCGAGCGCGGATGGGGGCATCGCGACGAAACTTGGCACGCCAAAGAGGAACTCGCGGCCTACGGCGTCCAACCCGACTGGTTCGGACTCGGTGACCGCGACCTGGCGACCCACCTGGTGCGCAGCCAGATGTTGCGGGCGGGTTATCCGCTGTCCCAGGTGACCGAAGCGCTGTGCGACCGGTGGTCACCGGGCGCCCGGCTGCTGCCCGCCAGCGACGACCGCAGCGAGACCCACGTCGTGATCACCGACCCCGACACCGGCGAGCGCCGCGCGATCCACTTCCAGGAGTGGTGGGTGCGCTACCGCGCGAAAGTGCCCACGCACAGTTTCGCGTTCGTCGGCGCGGAGAAGGCCACCGCAGGCCCGGGCGTCACCGAGGCCATCGCCGAGGCCGACGTCGTCCTGCTGGCGCCGTCCAACCCGGTGGTCAGCATCGGCTCCATCCTGGCCATCCCGGGCATCCGCGGCGCACTGCGGTCGACACCGGCCAAGATCATCGGGTACTCCCCCATCGTCGCCGGAAAGCCCTTGCGCGGCATGGCCGATGAATGCCTCTCCGTGATCGGCGTCGCATCGACGTCGGAAGCGGTCGGACGCCACTACGGCGCCCGCTCGGGTACCGGCATCCTCGACGGATGGCTGGTGCACGAAGGTGACAGCGCACAGATCGACGGCGTGGCGGTCGAGGCGGTGCCGCTGTTGATGACGGATCCGGCGGCGACCGCGGAGATGGTCCGCGCCGGGGTGCGGCTGGCCGGAGTGACGCTGTGATGGAACACGGCTCCGCCGGGACAATCGAACTGCTTCCGGTTCCCGGGTTGCCGGAGTTCCGGCCCGGCGACGACCTCGCGGCCGCGCTGGCCGACGCCGCACCGTGGTTGCGTGACGGTGACGTCGTCGTGGTCACCAGCAAGGTGGTCTCGAAGTGCGAGGGCCGCATCGTCACCGCGCCGGAGGATCCTGACGAACGAGATGCGTTGCGGCGCAAGCTCATCGACGACGAGGCGGTGCGCGTGCTGGCCCGTAAGGGGCGCACCCTCATCACCGAGAACGCCATCGGCCTCATCCAGGCGGCCGCCGGCGTCGACGGATCAAACGTCGACACCCGCGAGCTGGCGCTGCTGCCGGTCGACCCCGACGGCAGCGCCGCCCGCCTGCGGACCGGCCTGGCCGAACGGCTCGGCGTCACCGTGGGGATCGTCATCACCGACACCATGGGGCGTGCGTGGCGCAACGGTCAGATCGACGCGGCGATCGGCGCCGCCGGGGTGAGCGTGCTGTACGGGTACGCCGGCGCCCACGACGCGCACGGCAACGAACTCCTGGTGACCGAGGTCGCCGTCGCCGACGAGATCGCGGCGGCCGCCGACCTGGTCAAGGGCAAGCTCACCGGCATCCCGGTGGCCGTCGTGCGCGGATTGTCGTTGCCGGACAACGATTCCACGGCCCGTGACCTTCTCCGCCCCGGTGAGGAGGACCTCTTCTGGCTGGGCACCGAGGAGTCGATGGCGCAGGGCCGCAGACAGGCGCAGCTGCTGCGCCGCTCGGTGCGCCACTTCGGCTCCGCCGCGGTGCCGGCCGGCATCGTCGAGGAGGCCGTCGCCGAAGCGCTCACGGCGCCGGCCCCCCACCACACGCGGCCGGTGCGCTTCGTCTGGGTGACCGACCGCGCCGTCCGCACCCGCCTGCTCGACCGGATGAAAGACCAGTGGCGGGCCGATCTGCGCGCCGACGGCCTGAGTGAGGATGCCGTCGAACGCCGGCTCGGCCGCGGCCAGATCCTCTACGACGCACCGGAACTCGTGATCCCGTTTCTGGTGCCCGACGGTGCGCACGACTACCCGGACGCCGCCCGCACCGCCGCCGAGCACACGATGTTCACCGTCGCCGTCGGCGCCGCGGTCCAGGCGTTCCTGGTGGCACTGGCAGTCCGCGAGGTGGGCAGCTGCTGGGTGGGGTCGACGATCTTCGCCGCCGACGTGGTGCGCGACGAACTCGATCTACCCGCCGACTGGGAACCGTTGGGTGCGGTGGCGGTCGGCTATCCGGCCGAACCGACCGGCCCACGGGACCCGGTGCCGCCGCGGGACTTCCTGGTGCGCCGGTGAGCTTGCACGGATCCGCGGTCGACATCCTGACCGACTGGGACGCCCCGGACCCGGCGCAGGACTCGCTGCGCCACGCCGTGCTCGCGTTCCTGGCCGCCCGCCCCGACGGCTGCCTGCGCTCCTGTGTGCCGGGCCACGTGACCGCCTCGGCGCTGGTGCTCGACCACACCGGCACCCACACCGTGCTGACGTTGCACCCCCGGTTCGGCCGCTGGCTGCAGGTGGGCGGACACTGCGAGCCCGAGGACGAGGACGTCGTCGCCGCCGCGCTGCGCGAGGCCCGTGAGGAGTCCGGCATCGACGGGCTGGTGATCGATCCGCACCTCGCGGCCGTCCATGTGCACCCGGTGACGTGTTCGCTGGGGGTGCCGACACGTCACCTCGACCTGCAGTTCTTGGTGCGGGCTCCGGAGGGCGCGCGGATCACCCGCTCCGACGAGTCACTGGACCTGCGCTGGTGGCCGCTCGACGCGCTGCCCGCGGACACCGATTTCGGACTGGCCCAGCTGGCCGCCGAGGCCGGGCGCCGGGGTCAGACGTCGGTCGAGTAGCGGATCCCGCCGTCGGGGATCGTCACGCCGGGCCACACCCGCGCCCCGCGCAGCAGTTCGCAGCGAGCGCCGATGTCGGCGCCGTCGCCGATCACCGCGTCCCTGATGAGCGCCCGCGGACCGATT
Source organism: Mycolicibacterium litorale (assembly GCF_014218295.1). Next base: position 1,432,102 of record NZ_AP023287.1, on the reverse strand, counting down.
CGCGCGCCGAACCCGATGATGGAGCGTTCGATCACCGCACCGGCCCCGACGTTCACGCCGTCGAAGATGACCGCGCCGTCGAGGCGGGCGCCGGCCTTGATCTCCGCGCCGCGCCCCACCACGGTGCCACCGATCAACAGCGCGCCCGGCGCGATCGAGGCGCCGTCGTGCACCAGCGACTCACCGCGGTGGCCGCTCAGCGCCGGCGACGGGGCGATGCCCCGCACCAGATCGGCCGATCCCCGGACGAAGTCCTCCGGCGTACCCATGTCCCGCCAGTACGTCGCGTCGACGTAACCACACACCCGTAGGCCCGCGGACAGCAGCCCGGGGAACACCTCACGCTCCACCGACACCGGCCGGTCCCGTGGGATGCGGTCGATCACCTCGCGTTTGAAGACGTAGCAGCCGGCGTTGATCTGGTCGGTGGGCGGATCCTGCGTCTTCTCCAGGAACGCGGTCACCCGCCCGTCGTCGTCGGTCGGCACGCAGCCGAAGGCGCGGGGGTCGCCGACGCGCACCAGGTGCAGCGTGACGTCGGCGTCCTTGCTCTCGTGGCTGTCGAGGAGCGCCCGCAGATCGCAGCCCGACAACACGTCGCCGTTGAACACCATCGCGGTGTCGTAGCGCAGTTTGTCGGTGACGTTGGCGATCGCGCCGCCGGTGCCCATCGGTTCGTCCTCGAAGACGTAGTCGATCTGCAGTCCGAGTTTCGATCCGTCGCCGAACTCGGCCTCGAAGACGTCGGCCTTGTACGCCGTGCCGAGCACGACGTGCTCGATGCCCGCCTCGGCGATCCGGGACAGCAGATGGGTGAGGAAGGCCAGACCTGCGGTCGGCAACATCGGTTTCGGCGCCGACAGCGTCAGCGGGCGCAGTCGCGTGCCCTGTCCGCCCACCAGAACGACGGCGTCGACCTCAGCCGGATTCACCATGTCCTACCCCCCTTTGGCCTGTTGTCGACGAGCCTTGCGCACCACCAACCCCGCCCGCACGGCCAGCGCCCCCTTCATCGCCGCCCGCAACGGCGCCTGCCATCGGTGCGGGTAGCGATCAGACAAGAAAGTGTAGGTGCTGCGGTGATGGGCGGCCAGGTTGCGGGCCGGATCCCGACCCGTCGAGTGGCCCTTGTCGTGCAGGATCTCCGCCGACGGGACATAGACGTTGAGCCAGCCGGCCCGACCCAGCCGATCACCGAGGTCAACGTCCTCCATGTACATGAAGTAGCGCTCGTCGAACCCGCCGATCTGTGCGAACGCGGCCCGGCGCAGCAGCAGGCAACTGCCGGACAACCAGCCGACGGGGCGTTCGCTGGGCTCCGCCCGGTCCTGGCGGTAGGCCGCGGTCCACGGATTGGACCGCCAGAACGGGCCGACCACGGCGTGCATCCCGCCGCGGATCAGGCTGGGCAGGTGCCGCGCCGACGGGTACACCGAACCGTCGGGGTCCCGGATGAGCGGCCCCAGTGCGCCGGCCCGAGGCCACCTCTCCGCGGCGTCCAGCATGAGATCGATGGACTTCGGCCCCCACTGCACGTCCGGATTGGCGACGATGAGGAACTCCGAGTCCACGGTGTCGCGACCCGGGTCCTGCTCGAGGGAGTCGACCGCGCGGTTGACCGCGGTGCCGTACCCGAGGTTGCCGCCGGTGCGCAGCAGCCTGGTGTTGGGGTAGCGCTCGACCGCGCGCTCGGGTGCGCCGTCGGTGGAGCCGTTGTCGGCCATCACGACAGTCACCGGTCGGTCCGTGGCATGGGCGAGCGTCGCCAGGAACCGGTCGAGGTGCGGCCCCGGTGAATACGTCACCGTGACGACGACCAACTCGTCACTCATCAGGCGACCACCGATTCACGCGACACGGCGTAGAGGGTAGTGGCACGTCAGCGCTCCCCGTGCAGGGCCGCGACCAGCGCCTCGCGCCACGGGCGCAGCGGTGTCAGCCCGCGCGCCGCCGACCCGGCACCCGACAGGGCCGAATACACCGGCCGCCGCGCGGGCCGCGGGAACCGGTCGCTGCCCACGGGCCTGACCCGTTCCGGGTCGGCGCCCAGCGCCTCGAAGACGGCGCGGGCCTGGTCGAACCGGCTGGCCTGCCCCGCGTTGGCGGCGTGCAGCACCGGCCCGCGCACCCCGCCGTCGGCGATCTCGAGCAGCGCACCGGCCAGGTCGTGAGCACTGGTCGGCGATCCGATCTGATCCGCCACCACGTCGACGGTGTCGGCGCCAAGGGCCTTGCGACGCATTGCGGCGACGAAGTCGGCACCGTCGGCGCCCTCGTAGACCCAGGCGGTGCGCACGACGTAGGCGTCCGGAAGCACGTCGACCACCGCGCGCTCGCCGGCGAGCTTGCTTCGTCCGTAGACGCTCAGCGGTCCGGTCTCGTCCTCGATGTCGTACGGCCTCGGTGGCGCCCCGCCGAAGTCCCCACCGAACACGTAGTCGGTGGACAGGTGGATCAGGCCCGCGCCGGTCCGCGCGCAGGCCGCGGCGAGGTGGCCCGGTCCGTCGGCGTTGACGGCGTGCGCGCGGTCGGGATCGGATTCCGCGGCGTCGACGTCGGTCATCGCCGCGCAGTTGACCACCATGTCGCCACGTGCGACATGACGCGACAGGGCGGCGGGATCGGTGATGTCGCAGTCGGCCGAGGTGAGCGCCAGCACGTCACGGCCCTGCCGCCGGGCCTGAGCAGCCAGGACGCGCCCCACCATGCCGCCGGCACCGGTGATCACGAGACGTTGCGGCATGGGTGTGAGTTTGACACGGGTCCTGGCGCGCCGACGATCGCTACCCCGTCTGCGCTGCCGTCGCCAGTAGCCTGAGCTGATGCCCGCTCGAGTCCTTCGTGCCGTCGCCGTGACGGTGACCCTTGCCGTGGTGCTCGGGACAGGTGTGGCGTGGAGCCGGATCCGCTCGTTCGAAGAAGGCATCAACCACATCAGTTCCCCGGCACTCGGCGACGGCGGCGAGGACGGCGCGATCGACGTCCTGCTGGTGGGCTCCGACAGCCGGACCGACGCCCACGGCAACCCCCTGTCGCAGGAGGAGCTGGCTACCCTGCGCGCCGGTGACGACGTCTCCACCAACACCGACACGATCATCTTGATCCGTATCCCGAACAACGGGCAGTCCGCGACGGCGATCTCGATCCCCCGCGACTCGTACGTCCAGGCGCCGGGACTGGGCAAGATGAAGATCAACGGTGTCTACGGGTCGGTCCACCTGGAGAAGCTCAAGGAGCTCGTCGAGCAACAGGGTATGGATCCCGCCGAGGCCGAGCCGATCGCGGTCGAGGACGGCCGCGAGGCGCTGATCAAGACGGTCGCCAATCTGACCGGCGTGACCGTCGACCACTACGCCGAGATCGGCCTGCTGGGCTTCGCGTTGATCACCGACGCCCTCGGCGGCGTCGATGTCTGCCTGAAAGAACCCGTCTACGAACCGCTTTCGGGTGCCGACTTCCCCGCCGGCTGGCAGAAGCTCAACGGGCCCCAGGCGCTCAGCTTCGTGCGGCAGCGGCACAACCTGCCGCGCGGCGACCTCGACCGCGTCACACGCCAGCAGGCGGTGATGGCGTCCCTGGCCCACGAGGTGATCTCCTCGAAGACCCTGTCGAGCCCGGCGACGCTGAGCCGGCTGGAAGCGGCCGTCCAGCGCTCCGTGGTCCTGTCCGACGGGTGGGACATCATGGATTTCGTCGACCAGTTGCAGAAGCTCGCCGCGGGCAACGTGGCCTTCGCGACGATCCCGGTGCTGCGCGAGGACGGTTGGAGCGACGACGGGATGCAGAGCGTGGTGCGCGTCGACCCGGCGGCGGTCCAGGAGTGGGTGACCGGCCTGCTCAACGAACAGGACGAGGGCAAGACCGAGGAACTCGCCTACACCCCGGACAAGACCACCGTCGAGGTCGTCAACGCGACCGACATCAACGGTCTGGCCGCCTCCGTGTCGGCGGTGCTGGCGCAGAAGGGCTTCACCCCAGGGCCGACCGGCAACTACGACGGCGGAGCCGTCGACAAGAGCCAGGTTCAGGCGGCGAAGGCCGACGACCTGGGCGCACAGGCGATTTCGCGGGACCTGGGTGGTCTCGCGGTCGTCGAGGACGGCTCCGTGGCACCGGGCACCGTGCGGGTGGTGCTGTCCGACGACTACACCGGACCGGGTTCGGGCCTCGACGGCACCGACCCGACGATGCTGACCGCCGACCCGGCCGGCACCGGGGAAGTGGATCCGGCCGCACCGCCGCCTCCCCCGCAGATCATCACCGCCGGTTCCGACGATCCGGAGTGTGTGAACTGACCGTCACCGCCGCACTGCTCGGTCCGCTCCTGGACTCCGACCCCGCAGGGCCGAGCATCACCTACTACGACGACGCCACCGGCGAACGCATCGAGGTCTCCGCCGTGACGCTGGCCAACTGGGCCGCCAAGACGGGCAACCTGCTGCGGGACGAACTCGGCGCGGGTCCGTCGAGCCGGATCGCGGTGCTGCTGCCCGCGCACTGGCAGACCGCCGCGGTGCTGTTCGGGCTGTGGTGGATCGGGGCGGAGGCACTCGTGGGCGGTGGCGGCGACGGCGCGGACGTCGCGCTGTGCACCGCGGACCGGATCGACGAGGCGGACGCCGCGGTCGGCGCCGGTGAGATCGCGGTGCTGTCGTTGGATCCGTTCGGCAGACCGGTCCCCGATCTGCCCGTCGGCATCACCGACTACGCGACCGCCGTCCGTGTGCACGGCGACCAGATCGTCCCGGAGCGTGCGCCGGGGCCCGCGCTCGACGGGCGGGCGGTCGACGACGTGCTCGCCGCTGCCGCCCGCGCCGCGACCGCCGCGGGCCTCCAGCCGCGCGATCGCGTGCTGTCCACCGCGGAGTGGGCGACCGCCGACGATGTGGTGTCCCGTCTGCTCGCCGTCTACGCCGTCGGCGGCTCGTTGGTGCAGGTGGCACATCCCGATTCGGACGCACTGGAGCGCCGCCGCGCCATGGAGAAGGTCACCCGGACCTTGGCCTGAGCCGTTGGCATCCGTCTCAGCAACGACTCCGGAGCTCACAGGGTTTTCCGAGCTGGCGAGTCGGCGCGCCGTCAGTCGACATCGCGGGCGATGGAATCCCTCCCCGGGTGTTCGGCCCGGCTGAGCTGACACCGGCCGGGCCGCGGGTCCGGCTCAGAAGCGGAATTCCGCCGGGCCGTGATGGGTCCGGCCGAGCATCCGGGAGATCGCCGCGGCGCAGCGGTCGGCCGCACGGCCGTCACCGAACGGGTTGCCCTTCGCCACCATCGCCGCCCGCTCGTCGGCATCGTCGAGCAGACGGCAGGCGTGGTCGAGCACCGCGTCGCGGTCGGTGCCCACGAGGACCGCACAGCCCGCGTCGACGGCCTCCATCCGCTCGGTGACTTCGCGCAGCACGATGACGGGGACGCCGAAGCTCGGCGCCTCCTCCTGGATCCCGCCCGAGTCCGAGAGCACCAACGTGGACGCCGCCAGGGTCGCGACGAGCACCGGGTACGCCAGCGGCTCGGTCACCAGCACGCGCGGGTGCCCACCGAGTACCGCGTGAACCTGTTGCGCCACCGCCGGATTCGGATGTGCGGGCAGGACCACCTCGACATCGGAGTACTTGTCGAGCAGCAGCAGGACGGCATTGAGCACGCGGTCGAGCGGCGCACCCCAGGATTCCCGCCGGTGCGCGGTCACCAGCAGCAGCCTGCTGCGGCCCGCATGGGCTCGCGCGACGAATCGGGCCACCCGCGGGTCGGCGATGCACCGGCCCCGCGCCGCGATGTCGAGTACCGCGTCGATCACCGTGTTGCCGGTGACCACGATGTCACCCGCACGGGTGCCCTCCCGCTCGAGGTTCGCCCGCGCCTCCGCGGTGGGCGCCAGATGCAGCCGGCTGATCTGACCGACGAGCTTGCGGTTGCCCTCTTCGGGGAACGGCGCGGCCAGATCGTGTGACCGCAGACCTGCCTCGACGTGGGCGATCGGCAGCTTCGCCCAGAAGGCCACCATCGCCGCGGCGAGCACCGTCGTGGTGTCCCCCTGGACGACCACCGCATCGGGAGTTTCCTGCGCCCAGTGCTTGTCGAGTTGCATCGTCAGCGCGGCCATCAGCTCGGCCTGGCTTCCGCTGCCGCGGTCGATGCTCAGCGTCACGTCCGGTTCGAGCCCGAACGCTTCGAGCGCCTGATGAACCATCGTCGGGTGCTGGCCGCTGGCGATGAACACCGGCGCCATACCGTGCGCCCGCAGAGCAGGTACCAGCGGCGCCAGCTTGATGGCCTCGGGACGGGTTCCTGCTACCAGGTGGACTTCGGTCACATCGCCCACTATGCCTGAGACAGTGAAGTGTTGTAAATTCGCTTGGCAAAGTTCTATGCACTTCGCCACCGATCCTTCCGACCAGTAGAAACGGCAGTGATTTCCCGGTGATAGCCGCTCTTACGCTGACCATGTCGACCTTTTCGTACGCTGTCGGGCTGATTCTGCAAAGCGTCTCGGCTCGCCGTAACCACATCAGCAATCGCCTTAGCTTGAGCATGGCGACGCGGCTGGCGACCGATCCCTGCTACGCGACGGGGCTGGCCGCCCAGGTGGCCGGCTTCCTGCTGGCCTTCTACGCCCGGGAGACGCTGCCGGTGTACCTGGTGCAGGCCGCCGCATGCGCCGCCGTCGGGGTGGCGGCCGTCATCGGCGCGATCGCGCTGGGTTGGCGGGTGACCCGCGCCGAAGTCGCGGTCCTCGCGGTGCTGACGGTGGCGTTGGCCCTGCTGGCGGGGGCCGCCCAACCGTCCCGGGTCGCTGCGGTGCCGCAAGCGACCGGGTGGGTGCTGACCGCGTTGCTGGCCGCATGCCTGGCTCTGGTACCGGCCGCGTGGCGGGCACGCGGTGCGGTTCCGCTGGCCGGCCTGGCCGGTACCGCGTTCGCGGTACTGGCTGTGGCCAGCCGCCCGCTGCCGTCACTCGAGTGGCCGGCCCTGCCGACGCATCCGCTCTCCTGGCTGACGCTGGCATCCGCCGCACTCGGCCAGGTCCTGCTGGCCGCGGCGCTGCAGCGCGGGTCGACGACATCCGCAGGCGCCGCGATGGACGCCGTGACCATGGTGGTCGCGTCCGCGGCCGGGATCGCGCTGGTCGGCGATCAGATCGCCGACGGCCGGATCCCCTGGTTCGTCGTCGGCCTGGTGCTCATCGTCGCCGGCGTTCTGACCATGGCACGCGTCGGCACCGTCGTCGCCGAGTGCCCCCGCCGCATCGACGCCGCCCTCTCCGACCACCCGATCCCTCAGGGGCACATCCGATGACGAACGCACGTCCCATCGCCAGCGTCTCGTTCGACCTCGACAACGTCTGGTCGTTCCTCAAGACCCACGGTGACCGGCAGTGGGAGTCGCGGCCCAGCTATCTTTCGACCGCGACGCCGCGCCTCGTGGAGTTCCTCGGCGAATCCTGCCTCACCTCAACGGTGTTCGTGATCGGCGCGGACGCCGACCGCGACGACGGCGCGGAGGCGGTGCACGCGTTCGCCACCGCCGGACACGAGATCGGCAACCACTCCTACGAGCACGAACCGTGGCTGCAGCGATACAGCGCCGCCCGGGTTGCGGAGGAGATCGACCGCACCCACGCGGCGATCGTCGCCGCCGGCGCACCGGCGCCCACCGGGTTCCGCGGGCCCGGCTACAGCACCAGCCCGACCCTGGAGCGGCTCCTCGCCGAACGCGGATACACCTACGACGCGAGCACCTTCCCCACGTGGATCGGACCGCTCGCGCGGGCTCACCACCTCCGCACCGCCACGCTGACCGCCGAGCAGCGCGAGGAACGCGCGCACCTGTTCGGCGGCGCGAATCAGGCGATGCTGTCCCTGCGACCGCACCGGTCCCCGAGCGGAATCGCCGAACTGCCGGTCACCACCATGCCGCTGCTGCGGACCCCGATCCACGGGTCCTACCTGATGCAGCTGTACTCGGTGTCGCCGCGGGTGGCGCGGTGGTACTTCGGCACGGCCGTCCGGCTGTGCCTGGCACGGCGCATCGGGATGACGATGTTGTTGCACCCCACTGATCTGCTCGACCGCCGCGACGCCCCGGAACTCGACTTCTTTCCCGGGATGGCGATCCCGGCCCGGGACAAGTACGCGTTCATGCGGTGGGTGACCTCGACGATGCAACGCCACTTCACCGTCGTGGGAACAGGCGACCACGTCACCCTGGCACTCGAAGCGGAGGGCACGTATGCGCCCGCACGCTGACACGCTCCTCACCGCCCTGCTCACCACGGCGCTGGTCACCGTCCTGGCGGTGCTGGGCGTCCAAGCCGCGCACAGTGCGCCACCGGACGAAACCACTTCGCTGCAAGCCCAATTCGACCGGTTGCGGCCCGGTGACACCCTTCGGCTGGAGCGGCGCACCTACTTCCACCACGGCGTCCTGCGGATCACGGTCCCGGGTGTCCGGATCGTCGGCAACGGCGCCACCCTTGCCGCGACGCATGCGCCGACGTCCGCTGTCCAGATCGAGGCGCCCGGTGTGGCCGTCAGCGAGGTGACGCTCACCGCGCCCACCGACGGTCCGCGCTACACCGGCCTGGACCAGCACAAGCTCGTCGTCGGTGGCGACGGCGTCTCGGTCACCGACGTGACGGTCGACGGCTCGGCCGCCGCCGGGGTGTTCGTCGACGGCGTCACCGATTTCCGTCTCACCCGCGTCACGGTGCGCGACACCCTCGCCGACGGCATCCACATGACCGACGGCGCCTCCAACGGCACGCTCGACCACCCGCGGACCGAACGCACCGGCGACGACGGCGTGGCCGTGGTCTCCTACGGCACCGACCGTCCGTGCGCGGGAATCACCATCACGGCACCGGTCGTCGAGGGAACCCGTTGGGGCCGAGGGATCGCCGTCGTCGGCGGCCGTGACGTGTCCGTGCGCGACATCATGGTGTCGCGCACCAGCGGTGCCGGGGTCTACATCGCCTCGGAGGGCGCTCCCTACTACACCGACTCGGTCGCCGGGATCCACGTCGCGGGCGGCACGGTCACGGGCGCGAACACCGATCCGGCGGTGGTGCACGGCGCGGTGCTGGTGTATTCGGGCCACGCCGGTCACTCGGTGCGCGACGTGTCGATCTCCGATCTGACGATCGCCGGGACCCCGCCGTCCGCACAGCGCAACGTGGGCGTGCTGACCGGACCGGGATCGGTGGACGGGATCGACTTGAATCGAATCACACTGCAGAGCAATGACATTCGGCCGCTGATGGTTGACGCACCGGCCGGATCCGTCCAGATCTCCGACTTCACCGCCGACGGCCGACCGGTCGACGTCGGTTGACCCGCCGACCCGCGAGGAGCATCGTGACCACTTCACTCACCGTCGTGCACGTCACCGAGTCGTTCGCCAGCGGCACCGCCGCGGCGATCCGAGACTTCGCGCGCAATTACCCCTCCGCCGAGCACCACCTCGTCTACGCGCGCCGCCCCGAGGCCGCGGTCGGCGCAGCGGAATTCAGCGGTTTCGCCGCTAGCACCGAGCTGCCCGGTGGCCACGGCGCACGGCTGCGGTTCATCCGCCGCTACCTGAAGGGCCTGAACGGTCCGGTCGTGGTCCACGCCCACTCGAGCAAGGGCGGGGTGTACGCCCGGCTCGCCGTGCGCCGGTCCGCCCGCCGCCCAGTGGTCTACTCACCGCACTGCTACTCCTTCGAGCGCCGTGACGTGGGGCCGGCGGTACGTGCGGTGTTCCGGGCGGCGGAATGGCTGCTCGCCTTCAACACCAGCGCTTTCGGCGCGTGCTCGCCGCGCGAGGCCCGCCTGTCGCGGTGGCCGCTCGCTGGTCCGCGGATCGTCACCGTGCCCAACGTCGCCGGACCGTGCACGATCCCGGCGGTCAACGGCCCCACCCCGGGCGATGGGCTGCGTGTCGTCGGCAACGGCAGGCTCGGCGCCCAGAAGGACCCCGCATTCTTCGCCGACGCCATCGCCTGCGCCAGGCGAACCCATCCCGACCTGCAGGCGGTGTGGATCGGTGACGGCGACCCGGAATACGCCCGCTACCTCGAGGACCGGCGGATCGAGGTGACAGGTTGGCTGGCGCGCGCCGAGGCCCTCGCCGAACTCGCCCGCGGCGACGTCTATCTGCATACCGCGCTGTGGGAAGGGCTGCCGATCTCGATCCTGGAGGCCGATGCCGCGGGCCTGCCGGTGGTGGCGCGAACACGGCCCTACCTGACCGGGCAGCGACTGCCGCTCACCTTCGCCGAACCCGCCGAGTTCGCCGACGTCCTGACGGCGCTGCGCACCGCGTCCGATCGGGCCGCCGTGCGCGAGGCCACCAGGGTGGCGCTGGCCGACAACTGCGACGGCAGCCAACAGGTTGCGCTCAAGGAGCTCTACGGGCCGTACGCCGGGGTTCGCTGATGGGGCCGGTGCACGTCAACGGCAAGTGGTTGACCCAACCGCTGACCGGCACGCAGCGATACGCCACCGAGATGGTGCGCTGCCTGGTCGCCACCGCAGCCGTGGATCTGGTGCTTCATCTGCCCAGGGGCGCCCCGGAGCCCCCGTGGGCGTCGGCGGCCCATGTCGAGATCCGTCGTGCGCCGCTCGGCGGAGTGCTGTTCGAGCAGCTGTACCTGCCCGCCGTGACGGCCGGCCGGATGCTGCTGAACTTCGCCGGTCCCGCACCGCTCCTCAAACGCCGCCAGCTCGTCACCATGCACGACGCGACGGCGTTTCGCCACCCGCGGACATTCCGGCGGGCCTTCGTCGCGTTCTACCTCGTGATGTACGTCCTGCTGTCCCGGACGGCCCACCGGCTCGTCACGGTGTCGGAGTTCAGTGCCGACGAGCTCGCCACCGTCCTGCGGATCGACCGGCGCCGCTTCCTGGTGGCGCCCTGCGCCGCCGACGGTCTGGCCGACCTGGCTCCGGTGCGACCGGATCTCGCTGTCGACGGCCGGCAGTACCTGGTGGTGGGCACGCTCGCGCGACACAAGAACCTCGCCGGCGCCGTCGCGGCGCTGACCGGGTCGGGACGGCATGTGGTGGTGGTGGGAGCCGCGGGCCGCGAACAGGTCTTCTCCGCGCCCGGCGACCTGGGCGGCACGGCGACGGTGGCGGGCCGGCTCACCGACGCCGAACTCGTGTGGCTGTACCGGAATTCACGCGCGCTGGTGTTCCCCTCGAAGTACGAGGGTTTCGGCCTTCCGGTCCTCGAAGCTCAGCTGCTGGGATGCCCGGTGATCTGTTCGACGGCGGCCTCGCTGCCGGAGGTCGGCGGTCATGGCGCCCTCTATTTCGATCCCGACGACGACCGCGAACTGCTGGCCCGGATCGACGAACTGGAAGCCGACGCCCGGTTGGCGGCCGCCCTCGTCGACCGGGGACACCGCAACGCGAAGCGATACTCGTGGGAACGTTCGGCGGCGGCGGTGCTCACCCGGGCGCTGGGCGTACCGGACGCTCAGGTCAGCGCGGCGACCGGTTCCTGAACGTCGTCGCGCCCGGTGCGCCGCCACGCCCGGTCCGCCCGGGTGAGCAGCAGCGCGACGACGCTCAGCGCCACCCAGGACGGCAGCGAACGTCCTTGCGTCCAGTGCATGTAGCGCGGAAGCTCGATCAGGCCGACGAAGAACAGCGGGTACAGCAGCAGGCCGGCCGGCGAACCCTCGCGAAAGGACCGGTACAGCAGCCCCGCGATCACGCCGGCGATCAGGAAGAAGACCAATCCGCCTGCCGTGCCGAAATCGAGGTATGGGATGGAAAAACCCGTCGCGTTGTTGAACTCCGGATTGCCGTACTGGGTGAGCATCGCGACGTAGTCGGCGTCGGTCACCACGCCGTTGCGGCCGGGGAAGTTCCCGGCGAGCTGATCGTAGAGCCTGAGCTGACGGACACCCGGTGCGTCCCAGAGGAATTCGAGCGTGGTCAGCGGCTCACGGCCCGCCACGTTCAGGTGGTTCAGCTCCAGATAGCCGTTGTTCACGGCGGTCGCGTAGTAGCCGGCGACCCGTTCGAACGAGAACTGCCAGAAACTGCGCCCGCTGCCCCGAAAGAACTCCCAGCTGCGGAAGTACTCGAACACCGAGAAGACGACGACGACCGCGGGCAGCGCCACCACCGGCACCAGGCGCACCAGTGACCGCATCCGAGGTGTCTCCGCCATCCGGTAGCAGGCCACTACCGCGACCGGGACGGCGAGCTCCAGGATCGCCAGGCGTTCGGCGAAGAGGAATGCCCGGGGCACCGACATCCCGACGACCGCGATGATCTTGAGGAGTTCGGTCCGTGAATTCTGTTGAGCCAGGACGGTACTGGAGACGATCACCGCGGCGATACCGAACTGCGTCATCGTCGTGACGCCCGGAATGGTGCCCACCACGGTCTTGATCGGCGCGGAGCCGGAGTACCCCGAGGCGCCGGCGATCTCGGACCAGCCGATGCCCGCACGGAGCATGAGAAGCCCGAAACCCAGGTATCCCAACACCGTCAGGCACACGAGGACCGAACTGGTCCGGCACAGGAGCGCGATCGCCGCGGGGCTGAGGTTCGGCCACCGCTGCGCGGGCGCCCGCACCGGGCGCAGCGCGGCGACGGCGCTGGCACCGAGCGCCAGCGTGAGCGCCCCGCAGAACATCAGCAGCAGCACATGGCCGGTCACCGATTTCGGCGTATTCCACAGCGCACGGAACCTGTCGTCGCCAACGGTCGCCGTCAACAGGATCGACATGGCCGCGACCATGAGGATCACCGATGTCGGAGCGAGCCACCAGAGCCTGGCACCGCGTGTCGTGGGCTCGTGCCTCACGGGGTGGCCGCCGCCTCGAGCGCGGGATCCGCCCCGTCCCGAACCGCCGCATCCGCTGAAACGTGCTGTGGCGTAACCCGGCGGGTCTTGGTGGCGCGGCCGAAGGTGAACATCGGCCAGTAGGTCACCACCGCCCGCAGCGGCACGGCGCTCGACGCCGTCGCGGCGCGGACGGCGGCCACCGCCGCGACCGAGTCGACGTTCAGCCGAGTCACCAGGATCACGTCGGTTGCGGCGGCGATCGCCTGGATGGCCAGCGGGGAGTCGCCGAGCGCACCGATGTCCAGGATCAGGGTGCGGTCGTGTTCGGAGCCGGTCGGCAGCGTGAGCGAATCCTGGGCGAGGGTGACGAGCGCCGTCGGCCCCTGTTCGGCGGCGGCCGTCTCCAGCAGTGAGGCGACGAGGCCGGAGCCCGAGGAGGCGGACGCGCCGATCACCGCGACCACGCGGTTGGGGGTCACGCCGGGGCACTGGGCGAACAGCGTCCGCGCCAGATGCCGTTGCGCCGCCTCGGATTCGGTGCGGCGCAGACTCACCTCGGGAGTGAGGATGTCGTCCACCGCGTCGGCGATGTCCGTGACGGCGACGACCCGGCCGGACCGGCTCCGGTACACACCCATCGCGACCAGTGCCAGCAGTCCGCCGAGCAGACCACCGAACAGCGCCCCGAGCGGCCAGCGGTCCGATCCCACCGACGGGTCGGTCAGGGGTGAGTTGAGCACCTGCATGCCGGTCGGCTGTGCGGCCTGCAGTTCGACGTTGGACCGCAACTGCTGCGCCTCGATGAGCCGGCCAACGTCGCGGGTCGCCCTGATCGCCTTGATGCGTTCGTCCAACGCGGCCAGGGCACTGTCCAGCTGCCGGTCGGTGAGTTGGCGCAGCCGCTGGTCGTACAGATTCAGGGCGGTCCGCACCGTGGCCATGGACTCTCGGTCCGTCGCACCGGTGGAGGAGATGGTCAGCACCTGCGACGTGCCGTTCTGGGTGATGGTCAGGTGGGCCGGGCCCGGACGGCCCAACCGCTCGTTCACCGCCCTGGCGAAGCCGGCACCGTCGAGGTAGGCGACTTCGCCGGCCACGTAGTCGCTGATGTGGCTCTGGGTGAAGTCGATGGGAGCTCCGGTCACCATCGCAACCAGATCGACCGGCGGCGTCACCCTGATCTGCGCGCTCGAGGTGGGATCGGCGTTCCGGTTCAGGTACACCGCACCTCCGGCCAGGGCGCCGAGGACGACGCCGACGAGCGTGCCGAGCGCCAACGCCGCGAGCCACGTCCGCGAGGACCGCCGGGTGATCGCCGACAGGACCGACGACTGGATCGGGGAAAGGTGGAAGGCCACGAGTGCGCGCTCCTCGGTGATCGGCATGGCGTCGACCCGCACTGACCGGGTCATTGCTGCAATGTCGCTCCGCATACTATGTCACCGGACGAGGGCTGGCTACCGGCCGGCTACGGATGCGGTTTGTACTCTGCCAAAACCTGCCGGATCCCCGCCAAGCCGAATCCATGCAATTTCAGGGCGAATGCCGAAAACTTTGCCATGCCTGAGACACGCGCAGTCCCGCCCGCGGTGCGGCACCGATCACCCGTCGGGTGCCCTGCCACTGCGCGAGCGCCACCGCGGTCATGGCCGACGCGGAGGCGGCGGCCAACCACACCGGTCCGCCGGCCACCGCGGCCGCCAGGGCCAACGGAACCGACACGGTCAGCACCACGAGCGCCGTGCGCGCAGCCTTCGTGATGTGGCCACTGATGACCAGCAGGGTGATGTTCACGCCGAGCGCCGTCTTGGCGATGCCCCCGGCGGCCATGACGACCAGGAGCCCGGCGGCTTCCCGCATCGACGGGCCGTAGGCGAACCCCAGCAACTGGGCGCCGAAAGCGGCCAGCACACCGACCGCGCCGACCGTCACCGCGGTGCTGAGCGTGGCGACCGCCGACAGCACGCGTACCACCTGTTCGTGGTCCCCGGCCGCCCACAGTCGCGCGGCGGCCGGCGTCACCGCGAGGGCGGCCAGGCTCTCGACGACGGTGACCTGGAGAGCCAGCGTCGCCGCGGCCGAGTAGAGCGCCGCCTGCTGGGGCGCGAAGACCGCGTTGGCCAGCCATACCGTGCCCGGCAGACACAGGAACGCCGCGAGGTCGAGGGTGAACAGCCGGGCGCCCGCGGAGAGTGCGGCCGCGAGCGTGGAGACACCGCCGCCCGTGCGCCACCCGATGTCTCGGCGCGCGAAGACGAGTGCCGCGGCCAGGTGCACTACCGATACGACGGTGTAGCTCACCATCACGTCCAACAGCGTGGGGTCGGACACCGCCAGCGCGATCGCGCCGACCACCGGCAGCACGACCATGCTGCGGATGTGATGGGTGGTGGCCACCGAGGCACCGACCCGGCCGGTGGCCGCGAAGACGTCGCTGAGCGTCAAGCGCAGCGACTCCGCGACGATGGCGGCGGCCGTCAGCAGCGCCACGGGCAGATGGTCCGCGGAGTCGTGCAGCGCCCAGGTCGCCGGCAGCGCGATGAGCGGGGCGCTCAGCAGCGAGAGCACACCGGTGGCGCGCAGGTGTGACGATGCGATCGCCCGGCGGCCGAGACGGCCGGGCTCGGCCGCGACCAGCCGGATGACGTTGGGACCCAGACCGAGTCGCCCGACCAGCGGACCGATGGACAGGGCGGCGAGGATTGCGAAGAACACCGCGGCGTCGCGCGCGTCGAGCATGCGGTAGACCGCGACGGTGAGCAGCAGGGTGCACAGCAACCCCGCCGCCGCCGCGGCGGTTCGCCATCCGAAACTGCGCCGCATCTCCGAGGTGGCGGCACCGACAGCGGCGGTCACCCGTCGACGCCCAGGAACCCGGCGACCTGCCCCCGCACGAACGCCAGGTCCGCGCGGGCGTGCAGCCTCTGCCCACGGGCGGCGCGCAGTCCGGCGCCGGCGATCTTGCGCGCGGAGTAGTACACCAGGCCACTGACCGGCAGCTCGTGCCGGCGCCACAGATACCCCTGCCCCACACCGTATTTCGACATCTTCTCGATGTAGGCGGGGGTCATCTGGTCGCGGTCGTCGTCCTGGAACACCCGGATCTGGGGCTGGTATTCGACGGTGCGCCCCGCGGCGATCAGCCGTAGCAGCAGATCCGACTCCTCGCCGGCACCCCGGCGACCCGGGGATCCGACACCGACGCCCTCGTCGAACGGTGTGAGGGACGGGAGCGCGTCGCGGCGCAGGAAGATCGTCGAGCTGACCGACGTCCGCAGGAAGTTCCGCCGCGTCACGGTTGTGGCGTCCGGTAACCAGCGCAGCATCGACGGCACCCCGGCTTCGGTCACCTGCATGCCGGTGACGCCGCTGAGGTCGAGTCGTCGCTCCAGGAGGTCGATCACCGAGCGGAACGTGTCACGCGGGTACCAGCAGTTGTCGTCGGGGTAGGCGACGACCGGCGCCCCGGCCAGCGGCGTGCCCGCGTTGCGGCCGGTGGACACACCGGGCCCGCTGGTGGTCACCCGGTGGGGTCCCGGCAGGCCGAATTCGGTGAGCAGGGCCGCGCAGGACTGCGTACGGCTCTGGTCGACGAGGATGAACTCGACGCGGTCGGCGAGCTCCGCTGCCGCCACGGACGTCAGGAGCCTGCGCAACGCCTCGGGTCTGCCGATGGTCGAACAGATCAACGAGATGAGCGGTCCCCCGTCGGCGTGCGACTGTGCGTCCATACCCCTCCTTCGTCGCGCGGCCTGAGCAAAATATCATTGATAAGCTGTTGCTTGCCGTTCTGCGCCAATACCGCTGCATGATGCCAACGCCGCAGCTCATGCATTTTGCGGTGGATGACAAGAGCGAACGATCACCCGCCGCACCGATTGACCCGCTGACCGCCGAAGCTTCCGGCGCCCGACGCGCGAAGGACCGCCGCAAGTGCCCACCGTGCCCCACCGTCCGTCACCGGCAGCGTTCGCCGCGGCCCTCGGCGTCGCCGTGGCGCTGGCACTCAGCGTGTTCTACGCGGTCAAGATGTGGACCGAGCGGATCACCGCCACCACCCCGGCGCCCTGCCCCACCCCCGGATGCCTGGACGGTACCCTCGTCGACTTCCGTGACACGGTGTGGCTGCCGACGCGCTGGCTCCTCGGAGGTGGCGACCCCTACAACACCGCGGTCTACGCGGCCCAGTTCGACTACGCCCAGGATTATCCGACCTATGCGCCCGCGCACCTGGCGCTCTGGCTGCCCTTCGGCCGGATGCCGTGGGACATCGCCGCCGCAGCCGATGTGTTGGTGAACGTCTCGGTGGTGGCTGCCGTCGGGGCGTGGGCCGGGATACGGGTGATACGGCTGTGGACGGCACCGGCCATACCCGGTCGCAGCGCACTGCTGGCCGCCGCTTCGTCTGGAGTCGCGCTGATCTGGCTGGCGCGCACGGCCGCCGACGGTGCGAGTCACGGTCAACCTTCTGTGGTGTACGCGCTGCTGGCCGCACCCGCGCTGTTGTCCCGAAGCCCTTGCGCCGCTGCGACGCTCAGTGCCATCACGTGTCTGAAACCTCAGATCGGGTTGTTCGTCGTCGTCCTGCTGCTCGCTCAGCGACGATGGCGGGTCGCCGTGGCCGCCGTACTGCTGGCGGGCGGGGTTTCGGTGGCGGTGGCGCTGTTCCTCGCCCGCGGCCCGGCCGGGTTCGGGGCGTGGTTGGGGACGCTGCTCGACAATGCGAGCTCGGCCGAGGCGATCCGGACGGTCGACTATCTCGACGAGCGTGTCGACCTGGCGGGTGCGCTCCTCCACGCCGGCGCTCTGCTGCCGGGCTGGGCGTCACTCGCCCTGCTGGCGGTCGGCCTCGCCGCGGCCTACACGCTCGCGCGGCGGCTGCACCGGCGGGACCTGCCCGCCACCGCGGTTCTCACCGGTCTGAGCATCGGACTGCTGGCGTTCTATCACATCAGCTACGACGCGATGTGGATGCTCGCGCCGATCGCACTCGCCGCCGTCGAGCTGTGGCGACGGGCAGGACGGCAGGCCGCGGTCGTGGCGGGGCCGGGACTCGCGGCGCTGGCGGTGGCGTGTTGGGCGTCGCGCTGGCACCCGCTCGAATCGGTGTTCGGCGACGGGTCGACGATCTGGGTGATGCGCGTGCTCGTCGTCGTGGGCGCACTCCTGCTGGCGGCGGGGACGTGGGCGCTTCCACGCGGCCGACCCCGTGCGGGCCCGGCCGACGCGACCTCGCATGAACAGCCGCCGTCGGCGCGAAACGGGGTGCCACGCCTGGTCTAGGCTCCTGCCATGGCCATCGAGTCCGCTCGCACACCGCTCGACGCGGGGCTGTTGCGCGGCGACCTCCCCGCCGAGTGGCGGACACTCGATGTCGTCGACGAGACGGGATCCACGAATGCCGACCTCCTCGCCAGGGCGGCGGCGGGACACGACGTGGCAGGCAGCGTCCTGCTGACGAACTATCAGAGCGCCGGACGCGGTAGGCACGGCCGGCAGTGGACCGCTCCCCCCGGATCGCAGGTGGCGATGTCGGTCGGGGTGGACGCCCGAAACGTCGCACCCGACGCCTGGGGTTGGCTACCGCTGCTCACCGGTGTGGCGGTCGTCGAGGCCGTGGCCGAGGTGGCCGGTGTACAGGCCGGGCTCAAGTGGCCGAACGACGTGCTCGTCGGCGACGGGAAGCTGGCCGGCATCCTGGCCGAGGTCGCCGCTCCGCATCCGGTCGTCGTCGTGGGTATCGGACTCAACGTCTCACTGAGCGCCGCCGAGGCGCCCGACCCCCGGGCCACGTCGCTGGCGATGCTCGGCGCCGGCCAGGACCGCCACGCGCTGGTGAGCTCGATCCTTCGGCTCCTCGGCGCGCGGATCGCTCAATGGCGGGCCGCGGACGGGGCCGACGAGGACCTCGTCACGACCTATCGACATCACAGTCTCACCCTCGGCCGGCAGGTCCGCGCCATCCTGCCCGGCGATCGCCTGCTGGACGGGACCGCGATCGACATCGACGCCCTGGGCCGGCTGACGATCGCCGGCGGCTCAGAGTCGGTGACGGTCGCGGCCGGTGACATCACCCATCTCCGGCCGGCCTCTGAGCTACCCGGCGCCTGAACCGGTCCGCATCGCCACTGACATTTGCTGGTTGTCGAGCCCATAGGCGTACGCTCCGCGCGCGCCGTCTCGCCTGACCGCCGTCGGCGTCGAGGCACACACCCGGCACATCCGTTCGTCGCGCTCGTAGATGGATTCCACAGCACTTTCCACTGACGATGCTAAAAATGCACGTCTGCGTCAGAAATCGGGCTCCGGGCCGCAACCCCGGCCCGCCGGTGACTGTCGGCAGGGCAACCAGACGAAAGAGCGTGCCGGCGGAGATCTTCCAGTTCAGAGACAATTAACACGACCTACCTGCAACCACGTCCCACGCTCGCCGTGTGACGTGAATCTCACCATTGTGCGAAGCGGGCCGGTGTGGTGTATTTATTAGCTGTAGCTACATCAGCGAACATAGTTTTCTACCGCGCCGGTCATTGTCGACGGAGACCGCTCGGAGCGGGCAGCTGATCGCAGCCCCGCCGAGAGGCACCTTCGGCATTGGCATAACCCTCTCCCCAGTGCCCTCGATTCGTTGCCGGAACGGGGGTACGACCGCCGACGAGTCCCGATCAGCGCCCGCGAGGACGCTCCCGACCACTGCTCAGCGCCGGCCTCGGGCGGCCACGCGCCCGGCACGAACCACCCGCATCGCACGGCGCCGCGTGGCGCCGCACACCGAAGGAACACTCATGACCGAAATGCTCGTCCGCGAACACGCCGAGGCGGAAACCCGGTTGGGGCGCGTGCACATCGTCTTACCGGCATACAACGAGGAGCGATCCCTGCCTCCGCTCCTCGAACGCATCGACCGCCTTGCGGCGTCGCAGCCGCTGACCGTCTGGGTGATCGACGACGGTTCGGCCGACGACACCGCCGCGGTGGCCACCGGCGGGCCGCCGTCACTCCATGTCAACCTCGTCAGCCACGACGTGAATCTCGGTCTCGGACAAGCCATTCAGACCGGCCTGCGGTCGGTTCTCACGGTCGCCGCCGACGATGACGTGCTCGTGGTGATGGACGCCGACGACACGCACGACCCGACGTTGGTCGCCGCGCTGGTCGCCGAGATCGACAACGGCGCCGACATCGCCATCTGCTCACGGTTCACCGACGGCGGCGACGACACCACGGCCCCGCCCCTGCGCAGGCTGATGTCGCGGGGAGCCGCGCACATGTTCCGCGTCGTCGCGAAGGTCGACGGAGTCCGCGACTTCACCAGCGGCTACCGCGCCTACCGGGTATCGCTGCTGCGCCGGGCCGCCGGGCACTGGGGTGAGCGGCTCGTCGTCGAACAGGGCTTCGCGTGCATGGTCGAACTCCTGCTGAAACTGCGCCACCTCAATCCACGCATCGCCGAAGTTCCCCTGGTTCTGCAGTACGACCGCAAACAGGGGGCGAGCAAACTCAAGCTGGCGCGCACCCTGCGGCAGTACTTCACACTGCTTGTGCGCGAATCGTTCACACCGGCGCCCTACCGGCAGATCTGATGTCCACACCGGTCGAGCCGCGACCCGTCGTGGTCATCGGGGGCGGGATCTCGGGCCTGACGGCGGCCTACCGCCTGACGCGCGCCTCGATCCCCGTCCATCTCGTCGAGAGTGCCGACCAGCTCGGCGGTCTGGGTATGGGCGGCGAGATCGGCGGAATCGAGATCGAACGCTTCTACCACTGTGTGATGCCCACCGACGAACACCTGTTGCCGCTGCTCGATGAGCTCGGTCTGCACGACAGCATCCGCTGGCAGCCGACCACCATGGGCATGAACGTCGACGGGCGCCGCTTCCCGTTCAACAGTGCGGTGGATCTGCTGCGTTTCACCCCGTTGCGGTTGGCGCACCGGATCCGCTTCGGGGCCGTCTCACTGCTGTTGCGGCGGCTCGGTCGCGGAAAGGACCTGGACAACACCAGAACCGAGGACTGGCTCCGCGGTGTGTACGGGCCCACCGTCTGGGAACGCATCCTCAAGCCGTTGTTCGGGGCCAAGTTCGGCGACGCATTCGGTGAGGTACCAGCTCGCTACCTGTATCAGCGGCTGGGCCGGGAGAGCAATGTGGCCACCCGCGGATACCCGCAGGGTGGCTACCGTGAGATCGTCGAGCGGTTGCGGACGGCCGTCGAATCCGGTGGCGGGCGCATCTCCTGTGGTGTCGCCGTGGCAGACGTGGCACTCGACGACGACGGTGCGCGCGTCCGCCTGGCAACCGGCGAGGAGATCGCCGCGCTGTCGGTGGTGTCGACCGTGCCGATCCCGCTGCTGCGCTCGCTGGCCGACGAACGGTTGCGTGCGGAGCTCCCCCGGCTTCGGCTGGATTACCAGGGTGTCGTCAACGCGGTCTTCCTGCTGGACCGGCCGCTCGACGGTCACTACTGGGCGCCGGTGATCAACTGCGACACCGACTTCGACGGGGTGGTGGAGATGTCGGCGCTCACCGGCACCCACCGGTACGGGGGCCGGTCGCTGGTGTACGTGATGCACTACTGCGGCCGCAACTCGCCTCTGTTCGCCGAATCCGAGTCCGAGATCGCGCGCCGCTGGACCGCACAGCTGCGCGCACTCTACCCCGACCGCCTGACCGACACCGGCGCCGTCGAAGACGTCCGGGTCTTCAAAGCGCCGTTCGTGGAACCCATTCCGACACTGGGCTACCACGAGCGCATGCCGGCCGCACGGGTCGGCGATACGTGTGTGTTCCTGGCCACCACGGCGCAGATCTACCCCGATGTCACGAGCTGGAATTCGTCGGTGGGACTGGCCGACCGGGTGGTGCGCGAGGTGATCGACAACCGTGACTCGGCCCGCCGCCGGACAGTGGTCAATGCTTGACAACAGCACCAAGGTGCAGGCCGCCGAGTTCCTCAGCGTCTCGGGCGGCACGGCCTTCGCCGTCGCGGTGAGCTCAGACGTCGCCGTGCACCACGTGACCTGGGTGCGGATCGTCTTCGGCCTCGGCATGGTGGCGGCCTGGGTGGTGCTGCTGGCGGCGCAGAAGTCCAGCGATCCGAAGATCCTCGGGCGCGGCTTCGAGGAGTTCAAGCGGGTGCTGGTGGCGACGGGCAAGCTGCTCGGCCTGGTCGCCGTCGTCCTGCTCGTCACCGGCAGTCCGCTGCCCCGCCAGACCCTGCTGATCGCGATCGCATTGGGTCTGGGCGGATGTCTGCTGGCCCATCTGGTCGGTTCCGTCGCCCTCGTCCGGCAACGCACCCGCCCAGACGGACGACGCACACGACTGCTGCTGGTGGGCACCCGCCGGGAGGCGGACCGGGTGTCGGCCGCCGTCTCCAGCGATGCCCGCGCCGGGTACGAGGTGGTGGCCTTCCACGCACTGGGCGCCCGCACGAGCGAACTCGTCGGAGCCTCAGGGGGTTTCGACACACCCGAGCAGCCGGCCGTCGACACCTCCGAGATCACCGAGATGGCCAGGGCGCACCAGGTGCAATCGGTCGTCATCACCTCCGCCGACCAGATCAGCGACGAATGCCTGCGCGATCTGCGGTGGGCGCTGCACCCGCACGGCATCGACCTGATGGTCGTGCCGGGAGTCGCCGGGATCGCCCAACCCAAGCTGAGTCTGGAACGGCTGAACGGACTCTCGCTGCTTCGCGTGGACGAACCGGGCTACTCGTCGCTGTCCGCGCTCGCCAAGGCGCTGTTCGACCGCGTCGTGTCCGTCGCGCTGCTGGTCATGCTCTCACCGGTGTTCCTCGTCATCGCCGCGGCGATCAAGGCGGAGGACGGCGGACCCGTCTTCTACCGGCCGGCGCGGGTCGGTAGGCACGGCACACCGTTTCGGATGTGGAAGTTCCGGTCGATGCACCGCGACGCCGAGGCCCGGCTCAGCGAGGTGCGTGCGCTGGCGGGGAAATCCGACGACGCGTTCTACAAGTGGGCGGCCGATCCGCGAATCACCCGGATCGGCAGGCTACTTCGGCGCACCAGCCTCGACGAACTGCCCCAGCTCATCAACGTCGTCGTCGGCGAGATGAGCCTGATCGGGCCACGCCCCATGGTGGACGGCGAGGGCGCCCAGTTCCCCGGCTTCGTCCAGCGGCGACTTCTGGTCAAGCCAGGGATGACCGGTCTGTGGCAGGTGTCGGGCCGTTCGGACATCAGCGAACACGACCGGGTCCGGCTGGACCTGTACTACGTGGAGAACTGGTCGATGGACCAGGACCTGCGAATCCTGGCGAGGACCGCGGTCACCGTGGCCCGCGGCCACGGCGCCTACTGACCCCGACTCAGCGCAGCAGCGCGCGCGACATCACCACGCGCTGAATCTGATTCGTGCCCTCGTAGATCTGGGTGATCTTCGCGTCGCGCATGAACCGCTCGACCGGGAAGTCCGCGGTGTAGCCGGCGCCGCCGAACAACTGCACGGCGTCGGTGGTCACCTCCATGGCGACGTCGGAGGCGAAGCACTTCGACGCCGCCGAGATGAAGCCGAGGTTGGCCTCACCGCGTTCGGCACGGGCAGCGGCCGAGTACACCATCAACCGCGCGGCCTCGACCTTCATCGCCATGTCGGCGAGCATGAACTGCACACCCTGGAAGTCGCTGATCGACGTGCCGAACTGCTTGCGCTCCTTGGTGTAGGCGATCGCGGCATCCACCGCACCCTGGGCGATACCGACGGCTTGCGCACCGATGGTCGGACGCGTGTGGTCGAGCGTCGCGAGCGCGGTCTTGAATCCGGTGCCGGGCTCACCGACGATCCGGTCGCCCGGGATACGGCAGTTCTCGAAGTACAACTCGGTGGTCGGGGACCCCTTGATACCGAGCTTGCGTTCCTTGGGCCCGACGGTGAAACCTTCGTCGTCGATGTGGACCATGAACGCCGAGATACCGTTGGCGCCCTTGTCCGGATCGGTCACGGCCATCACGGTGTACCAGGACGACTTGCCGCCGTTGGTGATCCACGCCTTGGCGCCGTTGAGGATCCAGTCGTCGCCATCGGCCTTGGCGCGGGTGCGCATGGACGCCGCGTCGCTACCGGCCTCCCGCTCGGAGAGCGCGTAGGACGCGAGCTGCCCCTCGACGAGGTCGGGCAGCACCTTCTGCTTGAGCTCCTCGGAGCCGCGCAGGATGAGTCCCATCGTGCCGAGCTTGTTGACGGCGGGGATCAGCGACGCCGACGCGTCGACACGTGCGACCTCTTCGATCACGATGCACGCCGCGACCGAGTCGGCGCCCTGTCCGCCGTATTCCTCCGGCACGTGCACCGCGTTGAAGCCGGACGCGTTGAGCGCCTGCAGGGCTTCCTCGGGGAACCGCATCTGCTCGTCGACGTCCGCCGCGTACGGGGCGATCTCCTTCTCGGCGAGTGCGCGGATCGCCGCGCGCAGTTCCTGGTGCTCCTCCGGCAACTGGAACACGTCGAAGGACGGGTTACCGCTCCAACCAGCCATCGTGACCTCCTTGCTACTCGCCGGTAACTTTACCTGCGCTCAGTCCCCACCGAGTAGCCGGTCCCGCAGCGCTTCGTCCTTCTGCAGCACCAGCCGTTCGAGATCCTCCTGGAACCGGACCATGCGCGCGCGCAGTGCGGGGTCCGCGGTCGCCAGGATCCGCACGGCCAGCAGCCCCGCGTTGCGCGCGCCCCCGATCGACACCGTGGCCACCGGCACCCCGGCCGGCATCTGCACGATCGACAGCAGCGAGTCCAGCCCGTCGAGCCGGGCCAGCGGCACCGGTACCCCGATCACCGGCAGCGGCGTGGCCGAGGCCACCATGCCGGGTAGGTGGGCCGCCCCGCCCGCACCGGCGATGATCACCTCGATCCCACGGTCCGCGGCGGTGCGCGCGTAGTCCAGCATGCGGCCGGGGGTGCGGTGCGCGGACACCACGCCGACCTCGAACGCCACCTCGAACTCGGCGAGCGCCTCGGCGGCCGCCTCCATCACCGACCAGTCGCTGTCGCTGCCCATGATGACCCCGACGCGCGGTGCCGGTGCGTTCACCTCGATAGTCCTTCCCTGTCGTCACCGCGGACATCGGCACCGTGCGGATCCCATCCGTCGGTCCACTCCGCGTGGGAGAGCCAGTGCGCGGCGCGCTCGGCACGTTCGCGCAACACCGCGAAGTCGTCGCCGGTGATGTTGACGTGGCCGATCTTGCGGCCCGGCCGCTCCCCCTTGCCGTACAGGTGGACTTTGGCGTCGGGCATCCGGGCGAACAGGTGGTGGACGCGTTCGTCCATCGTCATCGCCGGCGTTTGTGGCGCGCCCAGCACGTTGGCCATGACGGTGGCCGGGGCGAGCAGCGCCGTATCGCCGAGCGGATAGTCCAGCACCGCGCGGACGTGCTGTTCGAACTGGCTGGTGACGGCACCGTCCATACTCCAGTGCCCGGAGTTGTGCGGCCGCATGGCGAGTTCGTTGACCAGGAGCCGACCGTCGGCTGTCTCGAAGAGTTCGACGGCCAGCACGCCCACCACCCCGAGTTCGGCGGCCAGCCGCAGCGCCAGCTGCTGGGCGCTCGCACTCGACTCGTCGGACAGCTCGGGCGCCGGCGCCAGCACGACCACGCAGATGCCGTCGCGCTGCACGGTCTCCACGACCGGCCAGGCCGCGCCCTGCCCGAACGGTGAGCGGGCCACCACGGCGGCCAACTCGCGGCGCATCTCGACGCGTTCCTCGGCCAGCACCGGCACACCGTCGGCCAGATAGCGCGCGGTCACCGCACGCGCCTCGTCGACATCGGCCGCCAGCACCACGCCGCGGCCGTCGTAGCCGCCGCGCACCGTCTTGATCACCACCGGGCCGCCCACCTCGGCGGAGAAGGCCACCACGTCGTCGACGGTGTCGATCGCGGTGTAGCGCGGGATCGGGGCGCCCATGGCCTCGAGGCGGCGCCGCATCACCAGCTTGTCCTGTGCGTGCACCAGCGCCTCGGGAGGCGGCGCCACGTTGACTCCCTCGGCCACCAACGTCTCGAGCGCCTCGGTGGGGACGTGTTCGTGGTCGAAGGTCAGCACCGTCGCCCCGGCGGCCGCGCGTCGCAGCGCATCGATGTCGGTGTGGGATCCGATCACCACGTCGGGGGTCACCATCGCGGCGGGTTCCTGCGGACCGGTCGCGAGCACGCGCAGGCTCTGCCCCAGCGCGATCGCGGCCTGATGGGTCATCCTGGCGAGTTGGCCCCCGCCGATCATGGCCACCACGGGTGGCGAAGAACTAGTACTCGGCACGCCGCTTATCGTGTCATGGCCGCGACCGGCGCCGTTGACCAGGAACGAAGCAGCGATACGACATCGGGTGTCCCGGTTACGTAGACTGCCTCTTTGTGTCCTTCGCCGATGCGACGATCAAGAGGCTGCCGCGGCCCGTCCGGCCGTACGCCGAGCGGCACCATGAGCTGATCAAATTCGCGATCGTCGGCGCGACCACGTTCGTCATCGATTCGGCGATCTTCTTCACGCTCAAGCTGACGATTCTCGAACCCAAACCCGTGACGGCGAAGATCATCGCCGGCATCGTCGCGGTCATCGCGTCCTACATCCTCAATCGCGAGTGGAGTTTCCGCGACCGCGGTGGACGTGAGCGGCATCACGAGGCGCTGCTGTTCTTCGGATTCAGCGGTGTGGGGGTGCTGCTCAGCATGCTCCCGCTGTACTTCTCGAGCTACGTGCTCGGGCTGCGGGTGCCCGAGGTGTCGCTGACCATCGAGAACATCGCCGACTTCATCTCGGCGTACATCCTCGGCAACCTGCTGCAGATGGCGTTCCGGTTCTGGGCGTTCCGCCGCTGGGTGTTCCCGGAGGAGTTCGGCCGCAACCCCGACAAGGCCCTGGAGTCGACCCTCACCAGCGGCGGTATCGCCGAAGCGATGGAGGACGCCGTCGAGAGCCATGCCGAACCGCACGCCGGCGAGGATGACCAGACCGGCACCGTGACGCCGTTGCGGCGGCCGGCCCGCCGGCGCGACGAACTCGGTCAGCTGGGCGACTCCTCGGACCCCAGGGTGTCGAAGACTTCGTGATACAGCAGTGAGTGCACGTGTTCCACGCGCGGAATGTCGTGGAACTCCAACGGGTCCTGCGCCGCTGACTCGATGATCAACGTGCCGGTGCGCACCATCCGGTCCAGCAGGCCGTGCCGGAACTCCACACTGTTGATGCGCGCCAACGGGATGTCGATCCCGGCGCGGGTGAGCAGACCGTGCCGGAACATCACCCGCCGATCGGTGATGACGAAATGCGTTGTCCACCAGGTCAGGAACGGCCATACGGTCAGCCAGCCGACGAGCACCAGCCAGATCGCGCCGATGACGAGGTAGATCACGTTCTTCGCGGTGGCGTCCCACTGCAGCGTGGTGACGTAGCCCGCGATGAACGCGGCCGCGGCGCTGGTGAACAGCAGCACCAGTACGGCGCCGATCAGTCGTTTCCAGTGCGGATGCCGGTGCAGGACCACCTGCTCGTCGCTGGCCAGCACGTTGTCCGGGTAGCCCACGGCAGCACTGTACTCAGACGCGGGGCGGCCGAGGCCTTATCGGGTTCAGTAGGCGCCGGAATGGCGCAGCATCGCCTTGACGGTTTTGAACGCGATCTGCAGGTCGGAGATCATCGACCAGTTTTCGACGTAGAACAGGTCGAGCCGGACCGAGTCCTCCCAGGACAGGTCGGAGCGGCCGCTGACCTGCCACAGGCCGGTGATTCCGGGCCGGACCAGCAGGCGCCGCTTGACGTGGTCGTCGTAGGTCTTGACCTCGGTGGCCAGCGGCGGCCGCGGGCCGACGACGCTCATATCGCGCTTGAGGACGTTGATGAACTGCGGCAGTTCGTCGATGCTGTACTTGCGCAGCAGCCGGCCGAGCGGCGTGACCCGGGGATCCTCGCGGATCTTGAACAGCACCCCGCCTTCGCTCTCGTTGAGCGCCGCCAGCTTGGGCAACATCTTGTCGGCCCCGTCGACCATCGTGCGGAACTTGATCATCTCGAACGGATGCCCGTCGAGACCGATGCGCTCGGAGCGGTAGAAGACCGGACCCCGGCTGGTCAGTTTGACCGCGATGGCGACCGCGATCAGGATCGGCGAGCCGAGCAGCAGCACGGTGCTGGCGAAGACCATGTCGAAGAGGCGCTTCTGGAAGCGCTTGGCGCCGTTGTACTGCGGCTTCTCGACATGGATCAGCGGGAGGCCGGCGACCGGGCGCATGGTCAGCCGCGGACCGGCGACGTCGACGACACCCGGTGCGACCAGCAGGTCGATGTCGAGTTTCTCCAGTTCCCAGGACAGGTTGCGCATCCCGCGGCCGTCGAGCCGTTCGGTGGCGGTCACGGCGACGGCGTGGCTCTGCGTGGCGGTCACCGCCCCGACGACGTTCGTCTCGTCACCGAAAGTGGGAATGGAGCCGACACCCGGAATGTCGAGTTCCGACTTGGCGAAACCGCTGGGGACGCAGGCGCCCACGACGAGGTACTCTGACTTCGACTCGCGCGAAAGGGATTTCGTCAGGTCGCGAATGGCATGCGGATTGCCCACCACGAGCAGGCGGGTGATGCACCGCCCGTACTTCTCGCGCACCGACGAGACGATCTGGCGGGCGATCCACCGGAAGAGCATCAACGTCGTGAGGCCGATGGGCAGGGCGATCATCAGGTAGCCGCGCGCGATGTTGAGTTTGAAGAGCATCGAGACGATCGCCACCGTGCCGAAGACCGCCAGCGTGGCCAACCACACCCGCCGGTACTCCTCGGCGCCCGAGCCGATCACCCGGGGTGAACGCGCCCGGTTGATCGACAGCGCCAGCATCCACCCGACGGCGATGACGACCGACAACACCGAGTACGCGAAGTTCGGATACGTGTCGGTCTCGCCCGGCAGACTCCCGAAACGAAGCCACTGAGCAGCACCGACGGCGAGAACGACACCCGCCAGATCCACGGCCACCAGGCGGCGCGCGTAGCCCCGCTGCCAGAGCGGTACCCTCCCCGGCTCGGCTACCACCTTTGCTGTCAGATCAAGATCGTCATTCACCGCGGTCATGCGGTCCCCCCCGATGTTCAATTACTCCCACGCGACTCTAACCGACCTCGCATGATCATCTCAAGATGATCACGAAACCGCTCGGCGGCGAGCAGTCGAATTTGTTAATTCGTGTTTCGTCGTTGAGGTTCTGGTATTCGTCGCACTCCGACACCCCCGCTGCGCACCCGTACGCTGCGATTCCCCGAGCCGCTACCAGGTAATCGTTGACTTACGTCGGCGTCAATGGCACAATTCGACGCGCGCGTCAGCGAGTTCTTCGCTAAATCTGCGCGCCGCGTAATTCCGATACCCGCGGACGGGCGCAAACAATCGGTCGAATAACCGCCGTTTCTACGCGGTTCTCGACGTCCACACAGCGCCCCAGCTCTCCCTGACCCGACCGGAATCGATTTGCTGACCGGCGCAACCATCCCGGTGGGCCGCGGCGGCGCCCGAACCGGCGCGCAGCGCCCGTTTCCCAGGGTTTCTAAGGGCACGCGGTGTTTTCTAAGGGCCACGCGGTGTTTTCTAAGGGCATCGTGAAGGTTCGCGAACCAAGTCGCATAGCATCAGGTGCCATGACGAGCGTGACTGATCCTTCTGCGCCCTCCGGCGCCCACGAGATCGACATTCACACCACGGCAGGCAAGCTGGCTGATCTGCGAAAGCGCACCGAAGAGGCACAGCACCCCGTCGGTGAGGCCGCCGTCGAGAAGGTGCACGCCAAGGGCAAGCTGACGGCCCGCGAGCGCATCCTCGCCCTGCTCGACGAGGACTCCTTCGTCGAACTCGACGCGCTCGCCAAGCACCGCAGCACCAACTTCGGCCTCCAGGCCAACCGGCCGCCAGGCGACGGCGTGGTCACCGGGTACGGCACCATCGACGGCCGCGAGGTCTGCATCTTCAGCCAGGACGCCACCGTCTTCGGCGGCAGCCTCGGCGAGGTGTACGGCGAGAAGATCGTCAAGGTGCAGGAGCTGGCGATCAAGACGGGCCGCCCGCTCATCGGCATCAACGACGGCGCAGGCGCTCGCATCCAGGAGGGCGTCGTCTCGCTCGGCCTGTACAGCCGGATCTTCCACAACAACATCAAGGCCTCGGGCGTCATCCCGCAGATCTCGCTGATCATGGGCGCCGCGGCGGGCGGACACGTCTACTCCCCCGCACTCACCGACTTCGTGATCATGGTCGACAAGACCAGCCAGATGTTCATCACCGGCCCGGACGTCATCAAGACGGTCACCGGCGAGGAGGTGACCATGGAGGAGCTCGGCGGCGGCCACACCCACATGGCCAAGTCGGGCCTGGCCCACTACGTCGCCTCCGGTGAGCAGGACGCGTTCGACTACGTGCGCGATCTGCTGTCCTACCTGCCGCCGAACAACTACGCCGATCCGCCGCGCTACCCTTCGCCCGCACCGGCGGGTCCCATCGAGGAAACCCTCACCGAGGAGGATCTCGAGCTCGACACGCTGATCCCGGACTCCCCGAATCAGCCGTACGACATGCACGAGGTCATCACCCGCATCCTCGACGACGACGAGTTCCTGGAAATCCAGGAGGGCTACGCCTCCAACATCATCGTGGGCTTCGGCCGCATCGACGGCCGTCCGGTCGGCATCGTCGCCAACCAGCCGACCCAGTTCGCCGGATGCCTCGACATCAACGCCTCGGAGAAGGCCGCGCGCTTCGTGCGGACCTGCGACTGCTTCAACATCCCGATCGTGATGCTGGTCGACGTCCCGGGCTTCCTGCCGGGCACCGAGCAGGAGTACAACGGCATCATCCGCCGCGGCGCCAAACTGCTCTACGCCTACGGCGAGGCGACCGTCGCCAAGATCACCGTCATCACCCGTAAGGCCTACGGCGGCGCGTACTGCGTCATGGGCTCCAAGGACATGGGCTGCGACGTCAACGTCGCGTGGCCGACGGCGCAGATCGCGGTCATGGGCGCCTCGGGTGCGGTCGGCTTCGTGTACCGCCAGCAACTCAAGGAAGCGGCGAAGGAAGGCAAGGACGTCGACGCGCTGCGCCTGCAGCTGCAGCAGGAGTACGAGGACACGCTGGTCAACCCGTACATCGCGGCCGAGCGCGGGTACGTCGACGCGGTCATCCCGCCGTCGCACACCCGCGGCTACATCGCCACCGCGCTGCGCCTGCTGGAGCGCAAGATCACCCAGACGCCGCCCAAGAAGCACGGCAACATCCCGCTCTAGATCTCAGCGCCGATTCCCTCAGGAGACCCATGTCGCAGGACACCGACATCACCGAGGTCAGCGATCACCGTCAGCTGACCATCGACCTGCCTCCGGCGGCGGACCCCCACATCCAGATCCTCAAGGGGGCGCCGAGCGACGAGGAGATCGCCGCGCTGGCCGCGGTGCTCGCCGGCGCCGGCGGCGGCCACACCGAGCCGGGTCCGCAGGAGTTCAACCCCTGGGGGCACCCGGTCGGCAAGCTGCGCTACGACGTGACCAGCTGGCAACGCGTCACGCTGTTGGAGCGCACCCACATGCGGAGGTGACCCGGGTCGTCCTCGGGTCGGCCTCGTCGGGCCGGCTGAAAGTGTTGCGGCAGGCCGGAATCGAGCCGGTGGTGCTCGTCTCCGGTGTCGACGAGGACGCGATCGTCGCCGCGCTCGGCGCCGCCGCCCCGCCCGATCAGGTGGTGTGCGCACTGGCCGCGGCCAAGGCCGCCAGCGTGGTCGATGCGCTGCCTGCGGACGTGGCGACCGACTGCGTGGTCGTCGGCTGCGACTCCATGCTCCTGCTCGACGGCCGCCTGACCGGCAAGCCGGGTTCGGTACCGGCGGCCCGCGCGCAGTGGCAGCAGATGGCCGGCCGCAGCGGCGAGCTCTACACCGGGCACTGCCTCGTGCGCGTCCGGGACGGTATGGCGCAGGGACGCGAACTGGAGGCGGCGACCACCACCGTCCGGTTCGGCACACCCTCGGCCGCCGATCTGGCCGGATACCTCGACAGCGGTGAACCGCTCGGTGTCGCAGGGGGCTTCACGCTCGACGGGCTCGGCGGCTGGTTCCTCGACGGAGTCGACGGCGATCCGTCCAACGTGATCGGGATCAGCCTTCCGCTGCTGCGCGCCATGCTCGGCCGCCTCGGGCTGTCGGTTCCCGAGTTGTGGACGCGCTGACCACAGCCCCAGCGCAGGCGCGTCCGGCGGTAGGCTCGTTTCCGTGCCGCTGCCACCTGATTCCAGCCCCAAACTCGCCGACTACGCCCACCCGGAACGGCTGGTCACCGCCGACTGGCTGGCCAGCAATCTCGGCCGTCCGGGCCTGGCCATCGTGGAGTCCGACGAAGACGTCCTGCTCTACGACACCGGCCACATCCCCGGTGCGGTGAAGATCGACTGGCACGTCGACCTCAACGACCCGAATGTGCGCGACTACATCAACGGTGAACAGTTCGCCGCGCTGATGGACCGCAAAGGCATCAGCCGCGACGACACCGTGGTCATCTACGGCGACAAGAGCAACTGGTGGGCGGCGTACGCGCTGTGGGTGTTCACGCTGTTCGGCCACCCCGACGTCCGACTGCTCGACGGCGGCCGCGACCTGTGGATCTCCGACGGACGGGACACCACGCTCGACGTGCCGTCCAAACAGACCACCGGCTATCCCGTCGTCGAACGCAACGACGCGCCGATCCGCGCCTACCGCGAGGACGTCCTGGCGGTCCTGGGCAAGCAGCCGCTCATCGACGTCCGCTCCCCCGCCGAGTACACCGGCGAGCGCACCCACATGCCCGACTACCCGGAGGAGGGGGCGCTCCGCGGCGGGCACATCCCGACCGCACGGTCGATCCCGTGGAGCAAGGCGGCCAGGGACAACGGCCAGTTCCGCACCCGGGCGGAACTGGAAGAGCTCTACGGCTTCCTCAAGCCCGACGACGAGACCGTCGTCTACTGCCGTATCGGCGAGCGGTCGAGCCACACGTGGTTCGTGCTGACGCACCTGCTCGGCCTGCCCGGGGTGCGCAACTACGACGGCTCGTGGACCGAATGGGGTAACGCGGTTCGGGTGCCCGTGGCCGTCGGTCCCGATCCGGGCGAGCCTCCCGCGTCGTCATGACCATGGCCTCCTCGCTCCCGGGACCGCTCGCCTCAGTCGTCTCCGAGTTCCAGGAGGTGCAGGGGCAGGACAAGCTCCGGCTGCTGCTCGAGTTCGCCGACGACCTGCCCGCGCTGCCCGCCGAGCTCGAAGAGGCGGCGATGGAACCGGTGCCCGAATGCCAGTCACCACTGTTCCTGCACGTCGACGCCGCGGACCGCGACCACGTCCGGCTGTATTTCAGCGCACCGGCCCAAGCGCCGACCACGCGCGGCTTCGCGGCGATCCTGGCGACCGGGCTGGACGAACAGTCCGCTGCCGACATCCTGGCCGTGCCCGACGACTTCTACACCGAACTGGGGCTGGCGGCTCTGATCAGCCCGCTGCGGCTGCGTGGGATGTCGGCGATGCTGACCCGCATCAAACGCCGCCTGCGTGACGGTTGAGCACCGCTACGGCACCCTGTTCCCCGGCGCGGCGGGCAGGATGACGGTGCCGTCCGGCGCGGACACCGGCCCATTGGTGAGCACCGTCGGATTGCCGGTGAGTTGGGTCCAGTTGGTGTTCGCCGGCTGCGCCCAGTCACCATCGATCACGCACCGCTCATCGGCCTCGTCGTCATAGCTGCCGCTGGGATTCGACCAGTACAACCACAGATCCACGGTCACGGTGTCGGTGCCGAGCCCGGTGATCGTCGGGACCACCTCGCATCCCATACGCGGCTGGCCGATGTCGCCTGGGTGTGTGTCGGCGTCCTTGGGCCGCAGATAGGTGATGCCGAGGACCCGCTCACCCGGCGTCTGAATGGCGGTGCGCAGCTGGTAGCCGACTATCGGGATGCGTCCCCGGTTGTGGAAGGTGGGGCGGCTGCCGTTGGGATTGATGTGCGGTTTTTCGGCGAGCCGCGGTACGGCGTTGCCGGGGGCGGCCGGCGCGATCTCGGTGCCGTCGAGGTTGGCGATCGGCATGTCGGTGACGATCGGCGGGAGGGTGGGCAGCGGGCCGAGGGAGACCCGTTCGACCCTGTGCCTCCGCCCCATCCGGCAGGAGTCCGCGCGGTCGAGATCCCTGAGATGCTCTGGCGCCCAGACCAATTCGGTGTTGAAGGTAATGCGGCCGTCGCTGTCGGTGGCTTGTCTGGGCGACGAGTAACACGGATAGCTGATGTCGACGGCGCCCATCGATCTCGCCATGGCCCGCATCTGGGCGGAATTGGAGTCCGCGGGCGCGAGGTAGTAGAGCGACACGGCGATGCCCTTGGGGACCGGTTCGGCGAAGTACCCGACCACCGGCAGACCGCCGCGGTTGTCGGGCGGGGGCGGCACGAATGCGGCCTCGGCCGCCTCCTGCTCCTGTTGCGCGCGGTCGTCGGCCTTCTTGTCGGCGCCGTCGGCGAGGATCGTGCCGCCCAATCCCAGGGCGATGACGATGAAGACCACGCCGCCGAAACGCGTCATCGAGTACGCCGCGTCGCTCGGTTCGTTGGCCTTCGGATTGCGGAACTTCCACGACTGGGTGGCCCACCAGATGCCCTCAGGGGCGGCGATCATGAGCGCACCGACCGCCACTCCCACGACGATGATGAGAACCCCCGAACCCATGTCGCCGACTCTAAGTGCGGGCCGCGGGGGTACGACACAGCAATTTCGACAGCAGGTCGGCGAACTTACCCGCGGGTAACCGATACCGGCTACGACCGTCCACAGGCGCGCCCCTTAAACTCCCCGATAAGTTTCTCAAGACGTTCTTAAGTAAGTGCCCGAAAGGCATACCAGCAGGAGGCGAAGTGGCCAGTCACGCCAGCTCGAAGATCTCCAAGGTGCTTGTCGCCAACCGAGGAGAGATTGCCGTCCGGGTCATCCGTGCGGCGAAAGATGCCGGGCTACAGAGCGTGGCCGTCTACGCCGAACCGGATGCCGACGCACCCCACGTACGGCTCGCCGACGAGGCGTTCGCACTGGGCGGCCAGACTTCGGCCGAGTCGTACCTCGTATTCGAGAAGCTCCTCGACGCCGCCGAGAAGTCCGGCGCCAACGCCGTTCACCCGGGCTACGGCTTCCTGAGCGAGAACGCCGACTTCGCCCAGGCCGTGATCGACGCCGGCCTGATCTGGATCGGGCCCAGCCCGCAGTCCATCCGCGACCTCGGCGACAAGGTCACCGCCCGCCACATCGCCGCCCGCGCCCAGGCTCCCCTGGTGCCCGGCACCTCCGACCCGGTCAAGGACGCCGACGAGGTCGTCGCCTTCGCCCAGGAGTACGGCGTGCCGGTGGCGATCAAGGCCGCCTTCGGCGGTGGCGGACGCGGGATGAAGGTGGCCCGCACCATCGAGGAGATCCCCGAGCTCTACGACTCGGCGGTCCGCGAAGCGGTGGCGGCGTTCGGCCGCGGTGAGTGCTTCGTCGAGCGCTACCTCGACAAGCCGCGGCACGTCGAGGCTCAGGTCATCGCCGACACCCACGGCAACGTCGTGGTCGCGGGCACCCGCGACTGCTCGCTGCAGCGCCGCTTCCAGAAGCTCGTCGAGGAAGCCCCTGCCCCATTCCTCACCGACGCGCAGCGCAAAGAGATCCACGAGTCCGCCAAGCGGATCTGCAAGGAGGCCGGCTACTACGGTGCGGGCACCGTCGAGTACCTCGTCGGCCAGGACGGGCTGATCTCGTTCCTCGAGGTCAACACCCGCCTGCAGGTCGAGCACCCGGTCACCGAGGAGACCTCCGGCATCGACCTGGTCCGCCAGCAGTTCCGGATCGCCAACGGCGAGGCGCTCGACATCACCGAGGACCCGACCCCGCGCGGGCACTCGATCGAGTTCCGTATCAACGGCGAGGACGCCGGACGCGGGTTCCTGCCCGCCCCCGGCCCCGTCACCAAGTTCGAACCGCCCACCGGCCCCGGCGTGCGCCTGGACTCCGGTGTGGAGTCCGGTTCGGTCATCGGCGGACAGTTCGACTCGATGCTGGCGAAGCTCATCGTCACCGGCGCCACCCGCCAGGAGGCACTGGAGCGGTCGCGCCGCGCCCTGGCCGAGTTCAACGTCGAGGGCCTGGCGACCGTCATCCCGTTCCACCGCGCCGTGGTGTCCGACCCGGCTTTCATCGGCGACGACAACGGTTTCACGGTCCACACCCGCTGGATCGAGACCGAGTGGAACAACACCATCGAGCCGTTCACCGGCGGCGATCCGATCGACGAGGAAGACACTATCCCGCGTCAGACCGTCGTCGTGGAGGTCGGGGGCCGTCGCCTCGAGGTGTCTCTGCCGGGCGACCTCGTACTCGGCAACGGCGGCGGTGCAGCCGCGCCCGGCGTCGTTCGCAAGAAGCCCAAGCCGCGTAAGCGTGGCGCCCAGGGCGGTGCGGCCGCCTCCGGCGATGCGGTCACCGCGCCGATGCAGGGCACCGTGGTCAAGGTCGCCGTCGAGGAGGGCCAGCAGGTGTCCGCAGGCGACCTCGTCGTGGTGCTCGAGGCGATGAAGATGGAGAACCCCGTGACGGCCCACAAGGACGGCACCATCACCGGCCTCGCGGTCGAATCCGGCGCCGCCGTCACCCAGGGCACCGTGCTGGCCGAGATCAAGAGCGACGGCGAGTAACCCACCTCCGCTGTGCCACCCCGGCGCAGCCCGACCGACGCCAGTCGGACGGGCTGCGCCGGAGTCGTTTCCAGGCTTTTTCAGGTCGTTTCCAGGCTTTTTCAGGGCTTTTCCAGCGCTTTTTCAGGGCTTTTCCGACGCTTATCGATGGCCGTTCGACGGCCGTTCGACGGCCGGATGGTCCGGTTTCCCCTGCCCCGGCGGCGCCCCGGCGGCCCGCGTCCGCGATGCCGATTTTGCTGCGGATCCCGCCGCTTCTCGCTCGGAGCGGGTTCCCACGACCACTCTTCGCCGTTTTCCTGAGCCTCGCTTACGCAATGTGCTCTTTACCCAAGCAAAGGTAAGAGGGGCTACAAATGATCATTCCCGCCGCTACACCCCTCGGGGTTGCCGCGGAGGGCCACACGGGCACCGAGGGCCCGCGCCGACTCGCGTTCTCGCCCCGTCAGTGTTGGTTGGAGCAACGCCTCGACGGTTCTGTCCAGCGCGTAGACGCGCTGTTTCCGCGGCGCCATGTCTGTGGGGGCGAATTCGCGTGGCCTGCGGCGGACCGTCGGCGGCGCAGCTCGCCGGCCGTCGACGGGGAATGGGCGTTTTGCCCGGGCACGTCGCACCGGTGGCGAAAATGCCGCCTCAGCGAATAACATTCCGCCGTCGCAAAATTTGCTTTCGCGTCACTCAAACGGGTTATGTTAACGCTGAATCTCCCCAATTGCCTCTAAGCTTCTCCTCAGGTACAGTTTGCTACGTGCCCATACGGGGCCAGGCAGGGAAATGGTCATTGGCGGCGGCGTTCCGGCGTCAGGTACCAGGTTGCGAGGCGGACAGAGGGACAGACGCCTCAACATTTCGAGGGGGAGCGGGTCCCGCTTCTCCGGCCACAGCCGGAGAAGCGGGGCGTCGCCCGGCCCGGTGTCACGTCACCGCTCACACCAGTCGCGAGCGGATCCAGCCGGACAGCCTCTCGATGGCGTAGACGACGCCGAAGATCACCAGCACGATCGCGCCGGCGACGTCGAAGTTCAGCGTGCGGATCGACTCGAACAGCAAGTAGCCGATGCCGCCGGCACCGACGATCCCGAGCACCGTCGAGGTCCGGACGTTGACGTCCAGCAGGTACAGGCTCGAACCCACCAGCGCCGGTACCGACTGCGGCACGACCGCGGCGAACAGTGTCTTCCACCAGCCACCACCGACCGAGCGCACCGCCTCCATCGGACCCGGGTCGATCTCCTCGACCGCGTCCGCGACCAGCTTGGCGAGGAACCCGACCGACCCCAGCGCCAGCGCACAGGTCCCCGCGACCGGGCCCAGACCGAGCGCGGCGACGAACACCACGGCCAGGATCAGCTCCGGCACCGAGCGGACCACCAGGATCCACGCCCGCGCCGACCGGTAGCACCACCGATGCGGCGTCACGTTCCGCGCCGCGAGGAAGCCCACGGGCACCGACAGCACCACACCGATCGCGCTCGACACCACACCGATCGCCACGGTCTGCAGGGCCGCGTCGATCAGTCCGTCACCCACCGCGCCGAAGTTCGGGGGCACCATCCGGGTGAACACCTCGAACGACGGACCCACCCAGCTCACCAGCGACAGGGGGTTGATCTCCAGGACGATCAGCGCCGCGACGGTGGTGGCGATCACCGCCGCCGAGAGGGTCGTCCTGGCGATGCGGTCGCGGCGCGGGTCGGATGCCGACGGCGTGAGCAGGATGCGGCGCACACCGATCGCGAGCAATTCCATCGCGCCGATGATCGCGAGGATCACCAGGACGATGCCGAGCGCCCGCGGATAGATGAGCCCGCGCAGCGCGTCCTGCAGGGCGAAGCCGATCCCGCCGGCGCCCACGAACCCGAGCACCACCGACGTCCGCAGGTTGATGTCGATGCGGTAGACGAAGGTCCCGATCCACGAGGGGACGACCTGCGGCACCACGGCATTGACCATCTCCCGGACGTATCCGGCGCCGGTGCTGCGGACCGCCTCACGCGGCCCGGGGTCGCTCTGTTCGATGGCGTCGGCGAACAGCTTGCCCAGCATCCCGATCGAATGCAGCGCCAGCGCCAGGATTCCGGGCAGCACACCGATCCCGAGCGCCCGCACGAACAGCACCGCGAACAGCAGGTCGGGCATCGCCCGGCAGAACGTGATGACGCCCCGCGCGACGGCGTAGACGGCCGGGTGCGGCGTGGTGTTGCGGGCCGCCAGAAACGCCAGCGGCACCGACGCTATCGCGGCGAGCACGGTCCCCAGCACGGCCATCAGCAGCGTCTCGACCGCCAGGCCGCCGATGCGGCCCGGATCGTCGAGCCGAGGCGGCAGCATGCGTTCCAGCAGCGCCGCCACCTCGTCGGCGCCGTCGACCAGCGCAGCCGGCGCGAAGTCGATGTACCAGGCGGCGGCCAGTGTCGCGATCACCGCACCGACCGCCACGAGATGCAGCAGTCGCGACGCCGACGCACCGCGCGTGGTGCCGACGTCGCGGGGACGCCGCGACAGGGACGTGCTCACGTCGAGCGGGTGGTGGGTCCGGCGACGGCCGGATCGACCCGCCGGTAGATCCCCAGGACGTCGTCGCGGTTCATCCCCACCGCGGGCCGATCGAGCACCTTGCGGCCGTTGCGCAACCCGACGAGGCGATGTGCCCACCCGAGCGCGAGATCGACCTGGTGCAGAGTGCACACGACGGTCAGCTTCTCCTCGATGCAGACCCGGAAGAGCATGTCCATCACGACGCCGGCATTCTCGGGGTCCAGCGAGGCCACCGGCTCGTCGGCGAGCAGCAGCGCGGGCCGCTGCATGAGGGTCCGGGCGATGGCCACCCGCTGCTGCTGACCACCCGAGAGGGTGTCGGCGCGCCGCTGCGCGAGATCGGCGAGTCCGACTCGCTCGAGGTGTTCGAGCGCATCGGTGCGCATCGCACGCGGATACGTCAGCGCCCCGTACCGGGGCAGGCGCAACCGCCCGAGGCCACCGATCAGGACGTTCTCCTCACAGCTGAGCCGCCCGACGAGGTTGAACTGCTGGAAGACGAATCCCACCCGGCGCCGCAACCGGCGCAACTCCGGCGGTGACGCGGTGTCGACGCGGGTGCCTCCGACGTTGATCTGCCCGGACGTGACCGGATGCAGTCCGTTGAGGCAGCGCAGCAGCGTCGACTTGCCGGAGCCGGACAGACCGAGCAGCACCAGCATCTCGCTGCGGTGCACGTCGAGTGAGACGTCGTCGAGTGCGAGCGTGTCGCCGAACCGTTTGGTGACGCCGCGGACGGCGACCACCACGTCGTCGCCGGCGACCGCATGGCTGGGTTCCATCCGTCAGGCCTTGCACTTCTCGGAGCCGGTGATCTCACAGACCTTGCGCACGCCGTCGTACGCGGAGTCCTCGACCGGCACCACACCCCAGGCCCGTTCGTCGGTGATCAGACAGGCGTCACCCTCGCAGAATCCTTCGGCCGCCATCGCTTTCGCGTTGGCCTTCTCGGAGAAGATGGTCTTGAGTTTGTCGATGGACTCCTGGCCCAGCGCGTCGTTGGCGGCGAACACCGACCCGGCGATCATCTCCGACTTCCACACCGTCTTGAGGTCACCGGGCGCCAGATCCCCCTTCTGGATCATGGTCTCGTCGACCATGCTGTCGAACGCGAAGCCCGCGTCGCAGTCGCCGTTCTTGATCGACAGCGCCGAGGCGTCGTGGCTTCCCGCGAAGATCGGTGTCATGGCGGCCGAGATGTCGGCTTCGGAGCCGGACGTGATGACGCCTGACTCGATCAGCCCCGCCGACGGGTAGAGGAAGCCGGAGGTGGAACCGGGGTCGACGAAGCACACCTTCTTGCCCGCGAAATCGGCGAGCCCGTTGACCGCGGCGTTGTCCGAACGCGCCAAGCCGTAGGACTGGTAGCCCGGCTCGGCGCCTTCTTCGGCGATCACGGCGCCGACCGGGGTGATCTCGGCGCCGTTGAGACCGGCCACCACGTACGCGAACGGGCCGAAGAACGCGAGGTCGACGTTCTCGGCGATCATGCCCTCGATCACACCGGCGTAGTCCGACGCCTGGACGAACTCGACGGTGGAGCCGGTCTCCTTCTCGAGCAGTGCGATCAGCGGCTCGTAGCTGCCGCGCATGTCCGCGGAGTTCTCGGCGGGGATGGCGGCGAGCGTGATGGTGTCGGGGAAGCCCTGGTCGTTGGTGGCCTCCGGACCGGAGTCCGAGCTCGAACATCCGGCGAGCAGAAGGGCCGCGCTCGCGACGGCGCACGCGGCCGTGCGCGCCGGACGGGTGAGGCGATCAAACATGGCAGGCAGTCCTTTTCGTTGCTGGTGGGTCACGGAGTCACAGGAGTCGCGGCCGGCCGGCGGCCGGTTCGGATCGCACGCATACCTTGGAATGTGGTCCAGACCAATGGGTTCCGGGCAGCGGAACGGAAGGTGAACAACGTCCGTCCATTGGTCTATACCAATGGACGGCCGGCCTCACAGCCCGATCAGATCGGCGGTCTGTTCGGCCACCACCGGGCCCAGCGTCATCCCCCGGCCGCCCGGGCCGGTCACCACGTGCACGCCGTCCGCCGGCGAACGGCGGCACACCAGCTCACCGGGGTCGACGCACTGGCTGTAGACGCCGGCCCAGCGCCGCTCGATGGGTGGTAGTTCGCGGCCGAGCAACTCCTCGACCAGCCCGGCGAGATAGCCGTAGGGATCCTGCATCACGTCGAAGGCGAACGGCTCGGCGTATTCGTGGGTGTCGCCGATGGTCAGACCGCCGTGCAGACGCTGTACACACAGCAGCTGCATGTGGTGCTGTTCGGCCACCACGTCCCGGGGCTGGATGCGCGTGAGGTCGTCGAGCGCGGGGCCGGCGAAACCGGGGTAGTACCGCATGCTGTCGCCGTCGG
This sequence comes from Mycolicibacterium litorale, assembly GCF_014218295.1. Next base: position 1,390,687 of record NZ_AP023287.1, on the reverse strand, counting down.
CGATCGCGGTGGTGAGCGCCTCCCCCAGCGGCGCGGTCTGCATCATCTGCAAACGGACCCGGCGTACCGGCAGCTCGCCGGCCAGCTCGCGGACAAGCCCACCGTGCGCGGCACCCGCGCACACGATGACGAGGTCCCCGTCGTGGCAGCGGCCGTGGTCGTCGCGCACCCGGCGCCCGTCCACTGCGCGTGCTTCCGTACCCGGCAGGAACGTGTAGCGCCCGGTGGCAGCCAGATAGGCGCGCACCGCGGGCAGCGCCTGCCGCGACTCGACGGCCGCGTCTTGCGAACAGTGCAGGGCGCCAAGGAATTTCCCACGAAGGGCCGGGTTGAGCGCCCGGGCCTCGTCGGGGTCGACCAGCGTGAAGCCGCGGTCGGCGGCGTCGGCGCGGGCGGCCGCCTGCTCGGCCACGGCCACCTCGGCCGGTGTGCGCAGCAGCGTGAGCGAGCCCGCGGCGCGGAAGCCGACGCCCGGAACCAGCGCCCCCAGCCGCTCCCACAGCTCGCGGGACCGCAGCGTCGCGGTGAGCTCGGCTCCCGTGCGCCCCGACACCCACACCAGTCCGAAGTTGCGCACCGTGGCGCCGCGCGCCTCGGCCTCGCGTTCCAGGTGGACGACACGGTGGCCGCGGCGCACCGCCTCGAATGCGTGCATGGTGCCGAGGATTCCGCCGCCGATGATCGTGACCTGCATGCCGGGGACCTTCCCGCCGTCCGGCGACCGGGCGTCGACCGCGACGTGACGGGCAGGGGAACGGCCGGTGAAGCATTGGTATAGACCAATTGCTGCTAGGCTGGCGACCGTGTCCGTGCCGGAGCAGACGAGAGCCGTGCTCGAATCGCTGCGCGGCGTCTGGGACGAGGAAGACGTCGACGAACTCGACCACGCGCTGCAGGCTGCGGCGCAGGCGATCGCCGACGGCGCCGACGACGGACTCGTGCTGGCCGCGGCATTGCACGACATCGGCCACAGTCCATTGCTGGCAACCGAATCCGACACGCACGACCGGGTCGCGCGCGCATGGCTCACACCCCGCTTCGGCGCTCGCGTCGGCTGGCTGGCCGGCGCGCACGTCGCCGCCAAACGCCACCTCGTCGCGACCGAACCGGGCTACGCGGACGGCCTGTCGGCCGTCTCCGTCGCGTCGTTGCGGGCACAGGGCGGCGCCGCGGTGGATCCGGCGATGACCGGCCATCCGTGGTGGCCGGACGCGCTGCGGTTGCGACGCTACGACGACGCCGCCAAGGACCCGGCGGCCCGCGGCGCCGACATCGAGACCGTCATCGCCGTGGCACACCGCGTGGCCGCCGCGCGGATGCAACCATGACCGGTGTGATCCGCGCCCCGAAGTCCTATCTGGTGCGCACCGAACTCGACAGCCTGCTGGCGGGGTTGGACGTCGGCGATCCGGTGCCCGCCGAACGGGAACTGGCCCTGCGCTTCGGCGTCGCCAGGGAGACAGTGCGGCAGGCCCTTCACGAATTGCTCGTCGAAGGGCGCATCGAACGCCGCGGCCGCGGCACCGTGGTGTCGAGACCCAAACTGGTGCAACCGCTCTCGCTACGGTCCTACACCGAGGGCGCGGTACGAATGGGCCGCACCCCCGGCCGGTTGCCGGTGTCGTGGGACGACGTCCGCGCCGACGCCGACACGGCGGCCGCGCTCGGTGTGCGTCGCGGCGCCAAGGTCATGCACCTCGAACGCGTGCTGCTGGCCGACGGTGACCGGATCGGCCTGGAGAGCACCTACCTGACGGTCCAGCGGTTCGGCTGGCTGCGCGAGTCGTTCGACCCGACCACGTCGCTTTATGCGGCGTTGCGCGCATCCGGGGTCGAGTTCGGCGCCGCACTCGAGCGGATCGAGACGGCGCTGCCGTCGCCGCGCGAGGCCGATCTGCTCGGCACCACGACGGCGATGCCGGTGCTCATGCTGAACCGGCGCACGGTCGACACCGACGACCACCCGATCGAGGTCGTGCGGGCGATCTACCGCGGCGATCGGGTGGCCTTCGAGGCGCTGCTCGCCGACCGGTGACGGTCAGGAGCGGATGAACTCCAGCAGGTCGGCGTTGATGGTGTCGGCCTCGGTGGTGGGCATCCCGTGCGGGAAGCCGGCGTAGGTCTTGAGCGTGCCGTTGGCCAGCAGCTTCGCCGACAGCGGCGCGGAGTCCTCGTAGGGCACGATCTGGTCGTCGTCGCCGTGCATGACCAGCACCGGGACGCTGATCTTCTTGAGGTCCTCGGTGAAATCGGTCTGCGAGAACGCGACGATCCCGTCGTAGTGCGCCTTGGCGCCGCCCATCATGCCCTGCCGCCACCAGTTCTGGATGATCGCCTCCGACGGCTCGGCGCCCGGGCGGTTGAATCCGTAGAACGGTCCCGACGGCAGCGCCCGGTAGAACTCGGAACGGTTGGCGGCCAACTGTGCCTGCAGATCGTCGAACACGGACTTGGGCAGCCCGCCGGGATTGCTCTCGGTCTGCACCATCAGCGGCGGTACCGCGCTGATCAGGGCGGCCTTGGCGGCGCGCCCCTCGCCGTGGCGGGCGAGGTAGTGCGCCACTTCCCCGCCGCCGGTGGAGTGTCCGACATGGACGGCGTCGCGCAGGTCGAGGTGTTCGACCACGGCGGCCAGGTCGTCGGCGTAGTGGTCCATGTCGTGGCCGTCGGCGGTCTGGGTGGAGCGGCCGTGGCCGCGGCGGTCGTGCGCGACCACGCGGTAGCCGTGCCCGAGGAAGAACAGCATCTGGGTGTCCCAGTCGTCCGACGACAGCGGCCAGCCGTGGCTGAAGACGATGGGCTGGCCCGACCCCCAGTCCTTGTAAAAGATCTCGACACCGTCGTCGGTGGTGATGGTGGGCATGGCACTCCTCCTTGCTCGAACGACGGCCGGGCGGCCGGTGCGCGTGTGCCTCCGCAGCAACAGCGCCGTCCCGCAACTTAGTTCCTCCCTCGCTAGAGTTCACCCGCAAGCGAGAGAAGGGTGCGCGACAGTGGAACCGGTCGAGATCAATGCGGGCGCCTGGTACCTGCGGGCGTTGCGCGCCGACGCCCTGATGGACGACCGCCCCGCGCTGGCCGACCTCGGCGAGACCGACCCCGGACACGTCGGCCGCGCCGACGCCGACTGGCTCGCCGACGCGCGCTACACGTGGGCGGTGTGCGAACCGACCACCGGAGAGCTCCTCGCCGAGATCGCGCTGCGGCCCGACACGGCCGAGATCTCGGCGCGCGCCCGCCCGGGGCACGACGACGCCGCCGACGCCGCGACGGCGGCCGTCCGCCGGTTCGCCGCCGCGCTGCTCGAACCCTGACCGCGACGCCGGCCCCGTCGACGGGGTGCGTCAGGGTTCGTCCACGTCGGCGCCCGTGGCGAGGTCGCCGCACTCCACGGTGACGACATCGTCGCGATCGCGCAGGAACGGCCGCGCACCGTCGTCACCGTGCAGGGAGGCGAGCAGCGCGGGCCAGTGTCGCCGCGCCACCACCACGGGGTGACCGGGTCTGCCACCGTAGACGGCCCTGGCCACTCCGCCGGCCGCCGAACGCGCCGCCGCCAGGACGCGCCGCACCACGTCGGCCCCGACATCGGGGGTGTCGACGGTGTGCAGCACCGCGGCGTCGGCGGCACCCGCCGCCGCCATCCCCGCGCGGACCGATGCGCTCAACCCGTCGGCCCAGTCCGCGGCCACCACCGCCCTGGCCGGCTCCGGCACGTCCACCACCGCGGCGCCCAGCACCACCACGACGTCGGCGCATCCGCCGGCGAACAGCGCCTCGACCGCCGTGCGCAGCCAAAGCCCGTCATAGGCAAGAACTTTGGGCATACCGAAGCGCGTGCCCGCGCCCGCGGCGAGCAGCACACCGGTGGCCGACCACGTTCGCGCGATACCCAACGATGTCACCCGCCAATACTGTGCGCCGGCATACCCGCAGGTGAAGCGTTCATTAAGAAAAGGTCGGCGAACTGTCGAACCCGCGACCTTCGGCGTACCGTTCGACGCAGGTTGAGTTCACAGCCTGCTGCAAACGTCATCGACGTAGGAGCGGGGCCGGACTCGGGCCCTGGCACCGAAGGTTTTGAGACAGCAGGGCCTATTTCCCTGACGTGAGCCACAGACGAATCCTCGACTGATGGAGTCACCATGTCGTCTTCCCTCACCCGGCCGACGTCTCACGTCGAGCTCATCACGTGCCACACCGCCCGCTTCGAGGTGGCAGCGGCGCCACCGTCGGCAACGGTCGTCACCGCCCGCGGCGAACTCGACGCCGCCAACGCCCAGCACTTCGCCGACTTCGCCCTGCGCCACGCCGAGCAGCAGCTGGTCCTCGACCTCACGGGAGTCGAGTTCTTCGGCACCTCAGGGTTTTCCGCACTGCACACGCTCAATGTGCGCTGCGCGGGGTCGAACATCGACTGGGTCCTGGTGCCCAGCGCGGCGGTCAGTCGGCTGCTGCGGATCTGCGATCCGGACGCCGCGCTGCCGTGGTCGGAGTCCGTCGAGGCCGCACTCACCGCGCTGCGGGACGACGCGCGCCCCCTACTGCAACTGGTCGCGGAGCCGCGTCAGCGATTTCGCCAACAGCCGCGACACGTGCATCTGTGAGATGCCCACGCGTTCAGCGATCTGGGTCTGCGTGAGGTTCTCGAAGAACCGCAGCAACAGCACCATGCGTTCGCGCTCGGGCAGGGCGGCCAGCAGCGGCCGCAACGCCTCGCGGTTCTCGATCTGATCGAGTCCCATGTCGACGTCGCCGAGCGTGTCGGCGATCGCGGGGGCGTCCTCGTTGCCGCTGTTGCCGCCGCTGTCGATGGACAGGGTGTTGTAGGAGCTGCCGGCGACCAGACCTTCGACCACCTCGTCGCGGTCCATGCCGAGTTCCTCGGCCAGCTCGCTGGCCGTCGGCGCGCGGCCCAACCGCTGGGACAGTTCGGCGGTGGCCGACCCCAGCCGCAGGTGCAGTTCCTTGAGCCGGCGAGGCACCTTCACCGACCAGCTGTTGTCCCGGAAGTGGCGCCGGACCTCACCCATGATGGTGGGCACCGCGAAGGACACGAAATCCGATCCGGCGTCGACGTCGAAGCGGATCACCGCGTTGACCAGGCCGACGCGGGCGACCTGGACGAGGTCGTCGCGCGGTTCGCCGCGACCGTCGAAGCGGCGGGCGATGTGATCGGCCAGCGGCAGGCAGCGCTCGACGATCCGGTCGCGCTGGCGCTGGAACGTGGGGGTGTCCGGGGTGAGCTGCTGAAGCTCCCGGAACATGGCGGCCACGTCCGAGTACTCAGAGTTCTGTCGTGGCGACGAACCCTGTGCCGACGATGGCGTCACCGCAACGAACTCGCTCGTCTCGTCGTCAGCGAGATGCCGAATACCTGACCGTCTTCGGCGCCATGGCCGTCGGAGAAGGTGCGCACGTCATCGGTCAGCGAGCTGAGCACATGCCAGCTGAAGCTGCCCGGCGCGAGGATGTCGGTGTTCTGACAGGTCGTCGACGCGTCGACCACGACCTCGGAGTCGTTGGGGTGCACGACGACCACGAGCGTCGACTTCGGAACGGCCGAGCGGATCAGCCGGGTGCACGCTTCGTCGACCGCGAGCCGCAGATCGGAGACCGCGTCGAAATCGAGGTCTTCGAAGGTGCCCACAGCGGCGACGAGGGTGCGCAGCACCGCCAGGTTCTCCAGCGTCGCCGCGACACGCAGCTCCACTGAACGGTCGGCGTTGGCCTGCCCGTTGTGCTGATTGACGACCTCGGCCATCTGACCTCCCGGCGATATCGAAGCGAGACTACCCCAGCCCGTTCGGCGGCTAGCCACGGGCACTCGGGGACGTGACAGGTACGTACGTGTGACTGCAGATTTCACCGGGTAGTACCCGGTCATGGAGCAGAGCCGAAGCACCGGCCGGTGGCGCACCGCCCTCGTCGGGTCGGGCCTCGTGCCGGCCGGCGGATGATCGTTTTCGCGCGCGCGCCAACCTCGTGCTCACCATGGTCTGCCTTCCATACCCCGGTCCCGACCGGTGCCAAACACCAAAACTCCGATGACAGGTAGGTGTCGATGCGACTTCGGCGCAGCGTAGTCAACGGCCCGGGACTGCGCCGGGTCCGGCGTGGCAAGGGGTTCTCGTATCAGGACCAGAACGGCGAGACGATCACCGACGCGGCGACACTCGACCGGATCAACGCCCTGGTGATCCCGCCGGCGTGGAAGAAGGTGTGGATCAGCCCCCACCACAACGGGCACATCCAGGCGGTCGGCACCGACGCGGCGGGGCGTCGCCAATACCTCTACCACCAGCAGTGGCAGGAGGAACGCAACGAGGAGAAGTTCGACCGGGTGCTGCAGATGTCGGCGGCGCTGCCCGAGATGCGCAGGCAGGTCGCCGCCGACCTCGCCGGGCGGGGCTGGCAGCGCGACCGGGTCCTCGCGCTGGCGCTGCATCTGCTCGACCTCGGCTACTTCCGCGCCGGCGGTGAGCAGTACGCGGAGGAGAACAACTCGTTCGGCATCGCGACGCTACTGTGTGAACACGTCAAGCTGCAGCGCCAGGCCGTGGAGTTCGACTACCCCGCCAAGAGCGGGGTGCGGCGCACCCTGGTGATCGACGACCCCGAGGTGGTGAAGGCGGTGCGGGCGCTGCTGCGCCATCCGGACCGGCCGGAGCGTCTGCTGGCGTGCCGAAATGCCGAGGGGTGGGCGGAGATCCACTCCGACGACCTCAACGTCCGATTCAAGGAACTGGTCGGCGACGAGTACTCGGTCAAGGATCTGCGCACCTGGCACGGCACGGTGCTGGCGGCCGCCGCGTTCGTCGACGCCGATCCTCCCGTGAACAAGACGGTGATCAAACGGGTCGAATCGGCGGTGATGAAAGAGGTGTCCGAGGCGCTCGGCAACACCCCCGCGGTGGCGCGCGCCTCGTACGTGGACCCCCGGGTGGTGACCGGCTACGAGTCCGGGCTGACGATCGCGGCGGCCGCGCGCCGGGCCGAGCGCGCCAAACGGCCCGACGAGCGCCAGGCCATCCTCGAACGGAGCACCGCCCGGTTGATCCGCAGAGTCGCGAAAAGCTAGAACCCGCCGCCGGTGCCGTTGCCGAGGTAGGTCAGGCCCAGTTCCCGCAGCATCGCGGCGTCGAGCAGGTTGCGGGTGTCGACGACCACCGCACCGGGTGCCTGCTCGGCGATGCGCGCCCAGTCCAGTTCACAGAACTGCGGCCACTCGGTGAGCACCACGATCGCGTCGGCACCCTTGGTGGCCAGATACGGATCGTCGACACCGACAATCGCTGCCGCACGCAACATCTCGCCGTCGATCGCGGCCAGCCGCGGGTCGTAGGCGGTCAGCTGTGCGCCGCGCGCGATCAACTCGCCGCACACGGTCAACGACGGCGAGTCGCGCACATCGCTGGTCCCCGCCTTGAACGTCAGCCCCAGCGCGGCGACCCGCGCCTCGGTGGTCGGCGTGCCGATCGTGCGGCCCACGGCGTCGGCGATGCGCACCGCCTGCGCCGCATTCGTGGTGCGGGCGGATTGCACCTCGGGCAGGGCGACGCCGTACTCGCGTCCGGTGTGCAGCAGGGCGGCGGTGTCCTTCGGCAGGCAGGACCCGCCCCAGCCCGGGCCGGCCTGCAGGAAGTGCGCGCCGATGCGCATGTCGGCGCCCATGCACCGGGTGACGTCGGTGATGTCGGCGCCGACCCGGGCGCACAGTTCGGCCAGCGAGTTCGTATACGAGATCTTCACCGCCAGGAACGCGTTGCTCGCGTACTTGGCGAGCTCCGCGCTCTCCGGGCTCATCTTCAGCACCCGGCCCGGCGGGTACAGCGAGGCCACCAGATCGGCGGGGCCGCCCTCGCCGGTGTCGTCGTCGCTGCCGATCAGGATCCGGTCGGGGTGGCGGAAGTCGCCGATGGCGTGGCTCTCGCGCAGGAACTCCGGACTCGAGACGACATGGATCCCGTTGGGCCGCAGGCGGTCGGCCAGCCGGCGGGTGGTGCCCACCGGCACCGTCGACTTGACCGCCACCACCGCCCCCGCCCGCAGCACGGTCGCGAGTTCACCGACGGCGGCGTCGACCGCCCGCAGATCCGCCGAACCGTCGGGCATGCTCGGCGTGGACACGCAGACGAACACGACGTCGCGGTCGGCCAGCGCGCGGTAGCTCGTGGTGAAGCGCAGGGTGTCGGTGCGCAATCCCCGCTCGAGCAGTTCGGGCAGATCAGGTTCGTCGATCGTCGCCACACCGCTCGACAGCTGACGCACCCGGGCCTCGTCGACGTCGACGCACACCGTGTGATGCCCGCGTTCGGCCAGACACACCGCACTGGTGAGGCCCACGTACCCGGCGCCGATCACGCCCACCCGCATCGCGCTCACACCCGCTCCTTCGACAGCGCGTCCACCGCGGCCAGCACCTCGGATTCGGTGAGCGCCAACAGACCTGGGTCGGGCGCGTCGCCGTGGGGGTCGCCCTCGCCGCCCGCCCACAGCACGACGTGGGGGCCGTCGCCGCGCGGACCCCAGCGGCTCGGCGGCGTCGGCCCGAACAACAGCACCGAGGGGGTGCCGGTGGCGGTGGCGATGTGGCCGACCCCGGTGTCCCCGCACACCAGCAACCGGCAGTCACCGATCAGCGCCACCAGTTCCAGCAGCCCGAGGCGGCCCGCCAGCACCGAACTCCGAGGCAGACCCGCCTGGTCGGCCACGCTGCGGGCCAGGTCCCGTTCCTTGTCGTCTCCGGTGATCACCACCTCGTGACCGTCGTCGCGCAATGCCGAGGCCACCGCGGCGAACCGTTCGGGCGGCCAACGGCGGGACGGGAATGCGGCACCGGGATGGATGACGGTGACGCCGGTGCGATCGGGGGGGCCGGGTGGCCGTGCGATTCGCAGATCGGCCGGATCACACGGCATCCCGGCCCACTCGAGGAGCCCGCACCAGCGGTCCACCTCGTGGATGTCGGCCCGCCACGGCGGCCCCGCGACATCGGGGAACGCGTCGTGGCGGTAGCTGAGGATCGAGCCCGGAGTGAGGGCCAGCAGATCGCGGATGCTCTCGGGGCCGCTGCCGTGCAGGTTCACCGCCAGTGCCGGCGGGGTGTCGAGCGGACGAAGCGCGCCCAACCCGGAGGTGGGCTCGACCGCGTCGACCGCGCCGGTCAGCAAGGCCAGTTCGGCGTAGCGCTCCGGGGCGGCCAACACGATCCGGGCGTCCGGACGGGCACGGCGCAGCCCACGCAGCGCGGGCACCGCGGTGAGCAGATCGCCGAGCCCGAGTGCCCGCAACACCAGGACGGTGTCGCTTCCGGCAGGGTCGCTCAGGGCCACGAGGACTCCGTCGAGGCGCACACCACCAACTCGCGCACCTCGCATCCGGCGGGCTGGGTGAGCGCGAAGATCACTGTCTCCGCCACGTTCTCGGGCTGGTTCAGCTTCGCGTCCGGCGGCGGCTTGTACTGGTCGTCGCGGTTGTCGAAGAAGGCGGTGTGCATGCCGCCGGGGATCAGGGTGGTCACCCCGACTTCGCCGGCCAGCTCGGCGGCCAGCGCGCGGGTGAAGCCGATGACACCGAACTTCGACGCGCAGTAGGCGGTCGCATCGCTGACCGCCTTGATCCCCAGTGTGGACGCCACCGTGACGATGCGACCGTGGGTCGCCTTGAGGTACGGCAGCGCGGAACGCACCACCGCGGCCGTGCCGAGCAGGTTGACGTGGATGACCCGTTCCCAGTCCTTGACGGAGACGTCGGCGAGCTTGCCGCACGCATCGGTGCCCGCGGCGGTGAGCACCCCGTGCACCTGACCGTCCACCCGGTCGGCCAGCTCGCGCACCGCGGCCTCGACGGCGTCGGTGTCGGCGAGGTCGCACTGGACGAACACGATGTCGTCGCCGAACTCGGCGGGCAGCGGGTTGACGTCGAGCACGAGCGGGGTACCGCCGTGCTGCCGAACGGCTTTGACGGTCGCCGCGCCCAGCCCCGACGCGCCGCCGGTGATGAGGATGTTGCCGAGTGTCGTGGAGGTCATGCAGGGGTCCTTTCGGTTCACGACCGCGAAGCGTGGCTCTGGTTGGCCGCCGCGATCAGGTTGGATGAGGAGTAGCCGGCGACGGTGGGCAACAGCACCACTTCACCGCCGTGCCGCCGCACGACGCCGGCTTCGGGCAGGTCGCTCTCGGTGTAATCGCCGCCCTTGACCCAGATGTCGGGCCGCAGTTGCTCGAGCGCTTCCTCGGGCGAGGACTCGCCGAAGATGACGACGGCGTCGACGCAGGCCAGCGCGGCCAGCACCCGCGCCCGGTCCTCGGCGGCCATCACCGGGCGGCTCGGGCCCTTGAGTGCGCGCACCGAGTCGTCGGAGTTCAACAGCACCACCAGCGCATCACCGAGTTGACGGGCCTGGTGCAGCAGCCGGACGTGTCCGGTGTGCAGCAGGTCGAAGCACCCGCCGGTGGCCACCAGCGTGCCGCCCCGCCTGCGCAGCCGGTCGCGCACCTCGGTGATGTCACCGGTGAGCGCACCCGATTGGCTTGCGTCCCGGCGGCTTCCACCGACGGCGACCGCACGGGACACCCCGACGGCACCGCCGGTGGTGACGAAGCGGCTCGCCGACTCGACCGCCGCGCTGACCGCCGCCGCGGCGTCGTCGCCCGCGCCGAACGCCTGCGTGGCCGCGACCGCGAACCGGTCCCCGGCGCCACAGGTGTCGCGCCGACCGGTGGACGCCCCCGCCGCAGCGGGCACCGGGATGTGCACGCTGCCTGCCTCGCTGGCCAGCACCGCTCCCCCGGCACCCAGCGTCACGCACACCGCATGCGCCCGCCACCGCTGGCGCAGCCGTTCGGCGGAGTGGGCGTCGCTGTCACCGCGCTCGGAGAAGCGTTCGGCCTCAGCTTGATTCGGGGTCACCAGCCAGCACCCGGGGATCGGGGCGGCGCCTCGCGGGTGCGGGTCCCACACCACCGGCGTCCGTTCGGCCACGTCGGCCAGCAACTGCCGCACACCGGGGTGCGCGCAGACGCCACGGCCGTAATCGGCCACGCACACCGCGCGCGCTTCGTTGAGCACCACGCCCACCTCGGCGGGCAGTTCACCACCGGCCGCGGTGCCGTCGCCGTGGTCGAGGCGCAGCATCGACTGTCCGGCGGCGCGAATCCTGGTCTTGCAGACGGTGCTTCCGCTCAGCGGCAGCGCCACCACCCGCACACCGGCCTCTTCGAGCAGTGCGGCCAACGCATGTCCGTCGGCGTCGTCGGCGAGCGCGGTGACCAGAACGACGTCGCGTTCGACGCGCGCGGCCAGCACCGCCGCCAGCCCTGCGCCGCCGGGGCGGTGCCAGGTGCGCTCGGCGTCGACGACGGGCACCGGCGCCTCCGGGCTGAGCCGGGTGGCGGTGCCCTCGATGTCGACGTCGAGCATCGAGTCACCGACGATGACGAGCGGTTCAGTCATGCGGCATCCCCACCGCGTCGTCGACCGCCATGCACAACCCGTGCACCAGCAGGAGATGGATCTCCTGCACCGTGGCGCCGCTCGGGGCGTCCACGCAGATCGCGTCGTCGCACATGGCGGCCAACGGGTTCGGCGCCGGACCGGTCAGGGCCCAGCACGTCAAACCCATCTCGTGGCCGGCCTTCACCGCCGCGAGCACATTCGGGCTGGTGCCGGTGGTCGACAGCGTGACCAGGACGTCACCGGGGCGACCGTGTGCGCGCACCCCCCTGGCGAAGATCTCTTCGATGCCGTAGTCGTTGCCGATCGCGGTGAGCGCCGAGGTGTCGGCGTGCAACGAGATCGCCGACAGCGGAATCCGTTCCCCCTGGAACCGCCCGACGAGTTCGGCGGTCAGGTGCTGCGCCTCGGCGGCGCTGCCGCCGTTGCCGCAGGCCAACAACCGCCCGCCGGAGGTGAGCACCCCGGCGAGGTGCCTGCCCCAGGCGTTCACCCTCGGCGTCTCGACGCCGATGCGGGTCAACGCCTCGGCGAGTGCGGAAATGTGCGTCTCGATCATGGTTCTCCTCCCAATCGATCGACCGCGGCGAGCAGTTCGGCATCGGTGATGCCGTCCAGGCAGGGGTGGCCGGGCACCGGGCAGGTGCGGGCCCGCGTCAGCCGGCATGGCGCGTCCTGATCTCCGAGCCGTACCACGGTGCTGCCGTACGGGCTCCACTGCGATGCGGGCACCACCGGAGCGAACAGCGACACCACCGGAACCCCGACGGCGGCCGCGAGGTGCGCGGGGCCGGTGTTGGGCACCACCACCACGCGGGCCGCGGCGTAGAGGGCCGCCAGCGTCGGCAGCGTGGTGCGGCCCCCGAGGTCGACGGCGACGTCCGCGGCGACCTCTCGGGTGAGGTCGGACTCGGCCGCGTCACCGGTGACGATCACGCGGTGCCCGGCCGCCGCCAGCGCGGCGACCATCGCGGCGCTGCGTTCGGCACTCGGCCTGCGCGCGGGTACCGCGGCACCGGGGTGGAACACCACATACGGTCCCGCGGCTGCGATCTCGGCGAGTTCACCGGTCAACGGCGCGGGCGGACGCACCCGCAGCGCGCCGTCGTCGCCGTCGGGCAGGGCGCACCCGCCCGCCTCGGCCAGCGACAGCGCCCGCTCCGGTTCGGGGATCCCCGGCTCGACGTGGTGACGCAGGTCCAGCAGCGTGCCCGGATAGTCCTCACTGATCGCCCCCACCCACGGCACCGAGGCCATCCGCAGGATCAGCGCCAGTGGCAGCGGCGACTGGTGAAACGACGTGAAGATGAACGCGCGGTCGGGCCGGATGTCGCGCAGCTGTTTGATCAGCGACTCGACGTGGCCCGCGGTCAGCTCCGGTGAGTCGAAATCCACCCACGGCGCCTGCCATTCGACGATCTCGTCGACTCCCGGCAGCAGTTCGGCGGCGGCCCGGCCGCGCGGGCCCGCCAGCATCGTCACCGAATCGTGGTGCTCGGCGACCGCGCGCACGGCAGGTCCGGTGATCAACACGTCACCGGCACTGTCGAGTCGAGCGACCAGAGCTTTGCTCATCGGTGCCGTCTCCTCTTCGCGCAAGCGCTCATCGGTGCCGTCTCCTCTTCGCGCAAGCGCTCATCGGTGCCGTCTCCTCTTCGCGCAAGCGCTCATCGGGCGTCCCTCAGGATGAGCTCCACCGCATCCTCGATCGTCGCCGCGACCCGCGCTCTGCGCCGCGCCTCCGAGACCTCTTCGGGCAGCGTGCGTTCGGTGGGCACCAGCACCGCGTCGGCGCGCGCGGACAGCGCGGCGTTGACGTCGCCGCCGGTGTCGCCGATCATCACGCACCGCGCCGGATCGACACCGAGCGCCTCGGCCGCGGCCTGCACCATGCCGGGGGCCGGTTTGCGGCAGGCGCAGCCGTCGTCGTTGTCGTGCACGCAGATCTGCCACGAATCGAAGGGGCCGAGTTCGGCGTCGACGCGGGCGTTGACCGCGGTGAGCTGGTCGTCGGTGATCAACCCTTTCGCGACCCCGGACTGGTTGGTCACCACGGCGAGCAGCATCCCGCGGTCGCGCAGCCGGCTCAGCGCGTCGATCGCGCCGGGCATCGGTTCCACGCCGGCCGGATCGTTGAGGTAGGGCCCGTCGCGGATGATCGTGTCGTCACGGTCGAGCAGCACCGCCAGCGGCGGGTCACGCCGCGCATTGCGGAACGCCCACTCGCCACGCAGCCGGTGGTAGACCGCCACGGGCGGAATCAGCGCGCTGGTGAGCAGCATTCGGCCCGCCTCCCCCACGGTGCGCGGTCCGGCGAACCACCGGCGCGCGGCGAACTCCAGCGTCAGGGCCGCCCATGCGGCGGCGCCTCCCGCGGCCGCGCGTCGCCGCCCCGTGACGGCGCCGAGTAGAGCGACGGCCGCCGCGGCGCTCGTCGCCGTGTGTGCGGGCAGCCGGCCCCGCCCCTCACCGACCTCGGACCGCCAGCGCCTGCCGAACTTGCGTCGCATCAACGCGTTGTCGCGGTTGCCGATCTGCGCGCGCACACTGCTCATCAGCGTGGCCTTCGCCACCGGATGGGTGGACCTCCTGGCGCCCTGGACGATTGCGTTGCCCTCGACGGTGATTCGCAACGCGATATCGGAGTCCTCCCGATAGGCCCTGGGGAACCGCTCGTCGAATCCACCGACCGCGACGAGGACGTCGCGTCGGTAGGCCATGTCCGCGGTGATCCACCGGGCGTCGGCGAGGCGCTGGGTGCGCTTCTCGTCGTCGGTCGCGCGCCGCCCCTGGGTGACGGGCACCTCGATGACCGCCTGTGTGCCCGCGGCACCCGATGCGTCGGCTCCGCGCAGGTCGGCGGCCAGCGCGGCCAGCCACCCGGGCTGGGGTACGACGTCGTCGTCGACGAAGCAAACCCACCGCGTGCGCGTGGCGCGCCACCCGGTGTTGCGCGCGGCCGCGGGCCCGCGTCCGCCGCTGCGCAGCACCGTCACCGCAAGGCTGCTGTCGACGCGGAGTTCGGGCCCCCCGGGCCGGTCGTCGACCAAGATCACCGCGTCCGGCGGCGGGCCGTTCTCCGCCTCGAGTGCCGACAGCAGCCGATACAGCGACTCCCGGCCGATGGTCGGGACGACGATGGAAAACGATGCGGTCGCGGCTTCTGTCACACGGCCCTCCGCACCAGGAAGGGCCCGATCGCCAGCACGTCGATGGGGCTGCTGCCGAAGCACTCGAGCGCATCGCGTGGGCTGTCGACCATCGGGCGGCCCGCGGTGTTGAAGCTGGTGTTGACGACCACCGGCACACCGGTGCGTTCGGCGAACCGGCTGATCGTGGCGTGCAGCAGCGGTTGGCTCTGGTCCACGGTCTGGATGCGCGCGGTGTTGTCGACGTGGGTCACCGCGGGGATGCGGGAGCGCCACTGCTCGGCCACCTCGTGCACGAACAGCATGTAACGGCTTGGAATCGGCCCGCCCGAGAAGATCTCGGCGGCCCGCTCGGCGAGCACCATCGGCGCCACCGGACGGAACTGCTCGCGGCCCTTGACGGTGTTGAGCCGCTCCAGGTTCTCGATGCGGCGGGGATCGGCCAGCAGCGACCGGTTGCCCAGGGCGCGGGGACCGAACTCCGCCCGCCCCTGGAACCAGCCGATGAGTTTGTCGTCGGCCAGCGCGTCGCCGACCGCGGCGGCGTAGTCGTCGGGGCGTTCGAACGGCACCGCCGCCTCCCGCAGCGTCGCCTCGATCTCGTCGTCGGTGAAACCGCGGCCCAACGCGGCCGACGACATCGGCCGGATCGGTTCCCCGGCCTCACCGGCCAGTGACAGTGCGGCGCCCAGTGCGGTACCCGAATCGCCCGCGGCCGGTTGCACCCACACGTTGTCGAAACCGCCGCGCGCGTAGATCTTCGAATTGGCGACGCAGTTGAGCGCCACTCCTCCGGCCAGGCACAGGCTGTCGGCGTCGGTGCGTCCGCGCAGCCAGCCCACCAGGTCGAGCAGCACCTCCTCGACCACGTGCTGCACGCTGCACGCCAGGTCGGCGTGTTCGGGTTCTGGACGGTCGAGCGCGTGGCCCTTGCCCGCACCGGCCTTGCGTTTCGGGGTGAACGACTCCCAGTCGACCGGTCCGGTGCGGAACCCGCCGTCGCCGGTGGCGTACACGTGTTCCCGTAACCGGTCGGCGAATCGCGGCGTGCCGTAGGACGCCATGGCCATCACCTTGTACTCGTCGCTGGAGCGGGCGAATCCGAGGTGTTCGGTCAGTTCCTCGTAGAACAGGCCCAGCGAATGCGGAAGTGACTGCGTCGCAAGCACGTCGAGCTTCTGGTCGCGGTAGGTGCCGGCCAGCATGGAGGCCCGCTCACCGCGGCCATCGACGACGAGCACGGCGCAGTCCGGATGCGGCGAGGCCAGCGCGCTCGACGCCGCGTGCGCCACGTGGTGGCGGACATGGCGCACGATGCTCGGGTCCAACCCGGGCAGCGCCGACTGCAGGAACCGCGGCGCGCGCTCGGCGTAGAGCGTGCGCAGGTACTCCCAGTCGCGGTCCAACCCGGCCATACCGGTGGTGGACTCGTCCATCAGGCTCGGGTCGTACGAGTAGCCGACGGCGTCGAGATCCGCCGGGGTGAGGCCGGCCTGCTCCAGACACCAGCGAGCGGCGGCGACGGGCATCTCCCAGGTGGAGAACGGCACCGCCTGCTTACCGTGCTTACGCCGCGAGAACCGTTCCTCCTCCGCGGCCGCCACGATCTCACCGTCCACCACGAGGGCGGCGGCCGGATCGTGGAATACCGCGTTGATGCCGAGAATTCGCATCCGTCGTTCCCCTAACTCGCTGTCTTCGACTGTGCCACGGCAAATTCGGGCATTGCCCCACTGGACCTGAACCATTCGATCGTCCGCGCCAGCCCGTCCCGGTAGGGCACCCGCGGCTCCCAACCGAGGTGCTCACGGGCGACCGCGATGTCCGGGCACCGCCGTTGCGGGTCGTCCTCGACCGCCGCCACGAACTCCACGGCCGAGTCGGCGCCCGCCAGATCGCGGATCAGCTCGGCCACATGCTGCACCGTCACCTCGTGCGGGTTGCCGATGTTGACCGGCCCCGGGTATCCCGAACGGGCCAGTGCCAGCAGACCTTCGACCGTGTCGTCGACGTAGCACAGAGATCGGGTCTGGCGACCCGTCCCGGTCACCGTGATCGGTTCGCCCGCCAGCGCCTGGCGGATGAAGGTGGGCACCATACGGCCGTCGTGGGAGCGCATCCGGGGTCCGTAGGTGTTGAAGATCCGCGCCACCCCCACGTCGGTGCCGAGTTCGCGCCGGTGGGCGAAGGTCAACGCCTCGGCGTAGCGCTTCGCCTCGTCGTACACGCTGCGCGGGCCGATGGGGTTGACGTTGCCCCAGTAGGTCTCGACCTGAGGGTGCGCCAGCGGGTCACCGTAGACCTCGCTGGTCGAGGCCAGCACCAGCCGGGCACCGTGTCGTTCGGCGACCTCCAGGGCGTTGACGGTGCCCATCGCGCCGGTGTGCAGCGTGTGCAGCGGTAGGCGCAGATAATCCACCGGTGAGGCGGGTGACGCGAGGTGGAACACGACGTCCACCGGTTCCGGAAACGCCGCAGCCGTCAGCGGTTCGGTGATGTCGTGGCGGACGAAGCGGTAGCCCACATGGTCGCGGAGCAGGTTCTCGGCGTTGGGCGCGCTGGTCGACAGATCGTCGACGCTGATCACCTCGACGCCGGTGGCGAGTAGTCGTTCACACAGGTGGCCGCCGACGAATCCGCAACCACCGAGGACCAGAGCCCGGGTCATCTCATGCACCACGCCGCAATACCCCCGAAGTAGTAGGAGAAACGCCGTTTGCCCGGCGGCCGCCCGGGTAAGGAGAACGACCATGGCCCAACGGAATCCGCCGCGCACGTCGTTCGTGATCGCCAGCCGGGACCGAGCCGGTGAACTCGCCTCCGTCGTGGCCCGTCTCCTCGACACCACCGAGTGCCCGATCATCGTGGTGGACAACGACTCCCGCGACGACTCGGTGGCCACCGTCAACCGACTGGCGGCCCGCGCGGCAGGCCGGGTCCAGCTGGTCGAACTCGACAGCAACCGTGGCGCGGTGGGCCGCAACGCCGGCGTCGCGGCCGCGACGACCCCGTACGTGGCGTTCTGCGACGACGATTCGTGGTGGCAACCCGACGCTCCCGGCATCGCCGAGCAGGTCTTCGACGCCTACCCGAGCGTGGGCCTGCTCGCCGCCCGCACCATCGTGCTGCCCCGCGACGAGGAGGACGCCTTCAGCAGGATGCTGGCCGAGAGCCCGCTGGGGCATCCGCCGCACCTGCCCGGCCCGGCCATCCTCGGCTTCATGTCCTGCGCGGCGATCGTGCGCAAGGCGGCGTTCGAACAGGCCGGCGGGTTCTCCGACATCCTGCACTTCCGCGGTGAGGAGATGCTGCTCGCCGTGGACATGACGACACTGGGCTGGGACCTGTGCTACTACCCGGAGCTGGTGGCGATGCATCAGCCCTCGCAGGTGCGGGCCACCACGGCCGCGCAGGCTGCCCGGGTGATGCGCAACGACGTGTTGACCACGTGGCTGCGCCGCCCCGCCGGACACTGCCTGCGGGCCACCGGCACCCTGCTCAGCGCGACGTTGCGCGACACCGAACACGCCAGGGCCGCAGGCGAAGCCGTGCGGCGCCTGCCCGCTGTGCTGCGCCGGCGCCGCCGCCTGCCGGACCGGGTCGAGCGGGCCCTTCAGCTGCTGGAGTCCACATGAGGCGCTCATACCGACGACGCGCTCGTCGTGGCGGAGGATTCCGCTCGGTAGGCCGAGGGCACCAGCCGGTCATAGATCCGCAGGGTGTCGGCCGCGACGCGGTCCCAGGAGTACCTGGCGCGGGCCCGGTCGCGTCCCGCCGCACCGAGGCTCTGCCTGAGGAATTCGTCGTGCAGCAGGAGGTTGACCGCCTCGGCGACCTCCGCCGGGCGCTTCGGCGTGACCAGCCGCCCGGTGACGTCGTGGACGACGGTGTCGAGCATCCCGCCCACTGCGGCGGCCACCACGGGGACACCGCACGCCATCGCCTCCAGCGGGACGATGCCGAACGGCTCGTACCACGGGGTGCACGCGACGACGTCGGCGGACCTCAGCAGGGCCGGCATGTCCGCGCGAGCCACCGCACCCTGGAACACCAGGCGGTCGCTGACGCCAAGACGCTCCGCCAGTTCACGCAGCCTGCGGGCCTCCGGATCGGCCTCCACCTGGGCGCGGTCGGGCCCGCCGACCAGCACCAGTTCCGCGTCGGGGATGGCGGGCAGGGCACGGACCACCACGTCGAATCCCTTGCGTGGCACGAACCGCCCGACGCTGACGATGCGGTACCGGGCCCCTCGCTCGGCGCGCGGACCGTCCGGTGTGAACAGGTCGAGGTCGACACCGCATGGCACGACGGAGATCCGGTTGCGCGCCCGACCGAGCCGCATGAGCTCGAACACCTCGTCGGTGCAGGTGGCCGCGACCCAGGTCGCGGTCCGCGCCACCATCGCCTCCAGTTTCAGCCGGTCCTCCGGGCTGGTGTCCTGCGAGCCCTGATGGCGGCGCTTCACCACGCCGAGGGCGTGGAACGTCTGCACCGCTGGCAGATCGAGGTGGCGCGCGGCGAGCTGGGTGGCCAGCCCGGACATCCAGAAGTGGGCGTGTGCCACGTCGGGCCGGTCGTCGCTCCACTGCTGATCGAGGTACTGCGCGAAGGGCCCCATGTGGACCAGGAGGTCGTCCTTGGGAAGCTGGCGCGCCGGACCCGCCGGCACGTGGACGACGGTGTAGCCCTGCGGTGTGGTGACGCGCTCGGGGAGGTCCGGATCGTCACGCCGGGTGTAGACGGTGACGTCGTGGCCGAGGCGGGTCAGCGCGGCCGACAGCTCGGCCACGTGGACGTTCTGGCCACCGGCGTCCACCCCGCCCAGCGCCGCCAGCGGGCTGGCGTGTTCGGAGACCATTGCGATCTTCATGGGATTCCTCTCACGGGCTTCCTCTCGGCGCGAGGTCATCTGCAGCAGTCGTCGATCAACCGGTCCCAGTCGCGCAGGAACCGGTCGAGCGAGAAGTGCGCCATCGCGAAGTCGCGCGCCGCCTTACCCGCGGCTCTCGCCGCGGGCGGATCGGCCACGAACCCTTCCAAAGCCGATGCCAGCGTCTCGACATCAGCACTCACCACACCCGCCTCGGCGGGCACCACCAGCGGCGCCATCGTCGATGCGACAGCCACCACGGGCATCCCGAGAAACATAGCCTCCAGCAGTGACAGACCCAGCGACGTCCACCGCGCGGTGTGCACGAACACCCGGCGACGTGCGACGTCCTGCCACAGTCGCGGCCCCGTGACGTCACCCTGTGCCCTGACCCCCGGCCAGTTGCACTCCGTCAACGCCGGCGTCCCGATGCCCCACACGTCGATCGGCACCCGCGACCCCAGTGGAGCCAGCAGGTCGGCGCCGACCGTGCGCCACCGCCGCAACGGTTCGTTGATCATCGTCGCCGCGGCCGCGATCTCCCCGGTGTAGCGCATCCCTGGATCGGCGATGCCGTGGTCGATCACCAGGGTGGGCGCCTTGCCGCTGTCCCACATGAGCCGGTTGAAGTCGGTGACGTGGATGACGGGGATGTCGCCGCGGTCGGCCAGCGGGTGCACGCTGTCGACGGCGAGCGGACGCGGCGCGTTGTGTTCGACGAAGACGGCGGGCACGTCGATGCCCGGCCGGCGGCCCGTCCACCGCTCGGTCAGCTCGATCTCCTCCGGGCGCTGCAGGACCACCAGGTCGACGTCCTCGTCGCGCAGCCGTTCGACGTCGACCTCGCGGGCCTGCGGCCAGTCCCGCCCGAGCAGTCCCCGGCCGTCGGCGTCCTTGGCCGCGTTCACCGGCACCAGGTACCGATGCCCACCGGAGACCAGCGCCTGCATCCAGGAGCCGTGTACATGCCACGCCAGAATCGCGCGCTGCCTGACGGACGACATGAGGCGGTCGTACCCGGGCTACTTGTCGGTAAACGTCGAACGTTAGAGATTTCGCGATGTGGACACATTTCTGTTCGCGATCCGGATGCGAGCTGGCTCGCGGGCCGGACGTCGTCCTACTGCTGCGGTGAGGTGCCGGCACCGTCAACGGCCGAGACCCTGCCGGGGTGATCGTTTAGTCCGCTGAGCGCCTGGGCACCCATTGGGCACGTGTTCGATTCAGGCGAAAGGTGAGCATGACCGAGAAGAACAGTGGTCCGGAAGAAGGCATCAAGGGCGCCGTCGAGGACGTCAAGGGCAAGGCCAAGGAGACCGTCGGCACGGTGACCGGCCGCGACGACATGGTTCGCGAGGGCAAGGCCCAGCAGGACAAGGCCGATGCCCAGCAGGATGCGGCCCGCAAGGAGGCGGAGGCGGAAGCCGCCCGTGGCGGCGCCAAGGCCGCCGAGGAGCGCCAGAAGAGCGAACAGTAAGCACGGATACGAGAAAGGCCCAGCCGATCGGCTGGGCCTTTTTCGTATCCTCGGTCAGTGCGACGGGCGCTGCGGCTGAGCGTCCGGATGTTCGGCGTACCAACGCTCTTCGATGTTCTTCACGCGACGGTGCGCGATCAGGAACCAGGCGCCGGCGACCACGAACACCACCAGGGAGATGCAGCCGAGCACCACACCCACCGTGTGGTTCGAGGTGGCGTGCGCCGCCAGCGCGGCGACGAACGTCACGAGCGCCACGCCGAGCAGGATCAGCGCCGGCATGTTCTTGGTGTCCTTCATCGTCTCACCGGCATGCGGACGGGTGGTCCGTGCGTGATCGACGGGGTCTTCTGGACTCTTCATGGGTAATCCTCCTTCAGCACCACTACACCTACCCGATGCCGGGGGGCGTGAAACGAAACGTCACGGGGCGGCGAGCGGCGGCGCACCGGCCACGGCGACCAGCACCATCAGCGCGATCAGCAGCCACGCCGACCCCTGCCATGCCCACCAGGTGTCGGTGCGCCTGCGCGACCCGAACGCGCGGACGAATGCCCGCACCGCGCCGGCGAGCAGGATGATCGGGGCTCCCAGCGCCAGCACGGTGCGTTGCGGCACACCGCATGCCAGTGCATCGGCGACCGAACCGCCGCACGTGCTGACCCAGACCGCGGCCACAGCCAGGAACGCTCCGCCGAGCAGGGCGACCGTCGTCGTGAACCGGACGACGACGCGCATTCCGCCGTCGTATCGCACATCGTGCGGACTCTGATACACCTGCACCCCACCCGACTCGCCCCGCCAGCACCGAACGCAGCGGGTGTTCCCCCAGGTGGTGACCGAGAAACCTGGCGTCGCCTCACCGGCGGTGTCGGTCGGCGGCCGTACCATCCGGCCGTGACGATCGGCATCCGCGTGAAGCTCTACGGCGCACTGGGCGTGGCCGCCGGTCTGACGGTGTACGTGGCGGGCGGACCGCCGGGGGTCGCCGTCGCGACCGCTCTCGCGGTACCGGTGGTCGTCGCTGTCGCACCGCGGTTCATCGTGGGCGCGCTGTCGGGCGCGCGCACCTCACCGGACGCCGCGGCCGACATGTCCGGCACCGAATTCGAGGATCACATCGCCCACATCGCCCGGTCGTGCGGCGTTCCGGTGATCATGACGCCGTTGACCGGGGACTGGGGCGTCGACATCATCGTCGGCCGGCGTCCCAACCGTGTGGCGGTGCAATGCAAACGCCAATCCCGTCCGGTGGGGGCAGGCGCGGTCCAGGAGGTGGTGGCCGGCGCCCCGATGCAGGACTGTGCGCACACCATGGTGGTGACCAACAACGAGTTCACCCCGGCGGCACGCGCACTCGCCGAACGGCACGGGTGCGTGCTCGTCGGTGGCGACGACCTGCCGCGGCTGCGCGCGACGATCCGCCGGCTGACCGCGCAGTCCGAGATCAACGCAGGGCGTGCCGAATCGCCTCCACCGCGTCGTCGATCTCCGCCCGCGACACCGTCAGCGCCGGACGGAACCGCACCGAATCCACCCCGCTGGCCAGCATGATGACCCCCCGCTCCCACAGCCGGCGGATCAGGGCGTCACGCTCGGCCGTGGTCGGCAGGCTGAACGCGCACATCAGCCCGCGGCCCCGGACGTCGCGCACCACGCCGGGGAATTCGGCCGCGAGGGTCCTCAGCCGGCTGAGCAGGTGAGCGCCCGCATCGGCGGCGTGCGCGACCAGGCCGTCGGATTCGATCACCTCGAGGATGCGACGTGCCCTGACCATGTCGGCCAGGTTGCCGCCCCACGTCGAGTTGATCCGTGAGCTGACGGCGAACACGTTCTCGGCCACCTCGTCGACACGCCGTCCCGCCATCACGCCGCACACCTGCGTCTTCTTACCGAAGGCCACCACGTCCGCAACGATGCCGAGCTGCTGATAGGCCCACGGGGTGCCGGTGATCCCGCATCCGGTCTGGACCTCGTCGACGATCAACAGCGCGTCGTACTCGTCGCACAACGCGCGCATCGCGGCGAAGAACTCCGGCCGGAAGTGCCGGTCCCCACCCTCCCCCTGGATCGGTTCGGCGATGAAACAGGCGATGTCGTGCGGATGGGCCTCGAACGCGGCGCGCGCCTGGCGCAGCGACTCGGCCTCGAGGCGGGCCACCGCGTCGGCGTCCAGCCCGGGCCGAAGGTACGGTGCATCGATCCGCGGCCAGTCGAATTTCGGGAACCGCGCCACCTTGTTCGGGTCGGTGTTGGTCAGCGACAGGGTGTAGCCGCTGCGGCCGTGGAAGGCCCCCCGCAGATGCAGCACCCGGGTTCCGAGTTCGCTTGGCAGTCCGCGTGATTCGTTGAGCCTGCTCTTCCAGTCGAAGGCCACCTTGAGCGCGTTCTCCACCGCCAGCGCACCACCGTCGACGAAGAACAGGTGCGGCAGCGCCGGGTCACCCAGCACGCGAGCGAACGTGTCGACGAACCGTGCCATCGGCACCGAATAGACGTCGGAGTTGCTCGGTTTGTTGACCGCGGCCTGCGCCAGCTCGGCGCGGAACTCTTCGTCGGCCAGGGCGGGATGGTTCATCCCGAGGGCCGAGGACGCGAAGAAGGTGAACATGTCGAGATAGCGCTTGCCGGTGCGCGCGTCGACGAGGTGGGAGCCCGACGACCGATCGAGGTCGAGCACCAGGTCGAGGCCGTCGGCGAGGATGCTGCGCGCCAGCACCGCGTGCACGTCGGCAGGTTCCACCGCGGATACGCCAGGACGTGTCAACATGTCGGTCATATCAATATCTTATCGGAATTTTTACGACGCTGTGGCGCATCGCAGATATATATTCCTATTGACGTGCGCGTGTGGCGAAGGCGGCCGCAGGGTATCGGCACCCCCGTGAGCAGACCTCCCGGCCTCGGACTCTTGACCGCACCGCTCCGCGCCGCCGAGACGCTGACCCGCACCGTCGCCGCCGTCGCGCTCGAAGCCCTCGGTGGGCCGACCGCGCGCCGCTGCCAAGCCGTCGGGAACCGCTGCTGGGTGGAGGTCCGCGGCCTCGGCGGCGAGCACGCCCACGCCATCGCCGCCGAAGTGGTGCGTGCGGTCAAGGAGTTGCCGGGAGTGCGGTCGGTGGCGCTGAACACCACCGTCGCGCGGATCGTCGTCACCGTCGACGACGACGGCCCCTCACTGCCGGACCTGCTGCGCACCGTCGACGCCGCCGAACGCGCGGTTGACGCCGGGGCGCGCCGGACCCGCCCGATGAACCTGCCCGGCGACGACGCAATCCTTGCCGCCCGCACCGCGGGCGCGGCGCTGTCGATCGCCGGACTCGGCCTGTCGGTGACCGCGTCGGCACTGCGGATGCGCGGGGTGCCCGACGCCGTCTCCGCCGTACCGACCCTCGTCGACCACATGCCGCGGCTGCGCAGAAAACTCGAGGGCAGGCTGGGCCCGGACGGTACGGACCTGCTCTTCGCCGCCGCGCATGCCACGATGGCCACGCTGGCCGTGTCCCCGCTCTCCGCGGCGGCCGAAGCCGCGCAGCGCACCATGCTCGCCGCCGAGGCGTGGAACGACCGGGCGGCTTGGCGGCGCCACGAACCATCGCTGTCGCAGCACGCCGCCGACGACCGCCCACCCACCAAGCGCGTCTCCCCACCCGAAGGGATGCCCGAGCGGTACGCCGACCGGGCCGCCGCGATCGGGGCGGGCGCCGGTCTGGCGCTCGGGGTCCTCTCGGGCAATCTCGGGACCGCGGGTGAGGCGGCCGTCGTCGCCGCCCCGAAGGCGCTGCGCACCACACGCGAGGCATTCGCCTGTGCGCTGAGCCGCGGATTCGCCGACCGCCACGGCGGGCTCGTCCTGCATCCGCGCGCGCTGCGCACCCTCGACCGCATCGACACCGTGGTGATCGACCCGAGGGCCCTGCACACCGACGAGGTGATGGTCAGCCGCGTGCGCGGTCTGACCAACTCGCACCGCAGCCGGGCCTGGCAGGCCGCCCGCAAGGCGCTGGCCGACGGCACGCTGACCACGGGCTGGCACCCCATGGCCGACGTGCCGGGCGCCGGCGAGGACGGCGAGGTCCTGGTCAGCCACGTGCGCGATCCGTACGCCGCGGCGGTGGTGGCGGAGGCGCGTCGCACCAGACCACGCATCGTCTCCATCGCCGATGACGGATTGCGTTCGCTGGCACAGGGTTTCGACCACCTTCACCCGGTCGGCGAATCGCCCGACGATGCGTTGGCCGAGGCGGTGGCCGCGGCCAAGGACGACGGCGCGACGGTGCTGCTGATCACCACCGCCGACATGACCACCCCGCACGCCGCCGACGTCACCGTCGGCGTCCTGCGCGAAGGCAGGCCGCCGCCCTGGAGCGCCGATCTGCTCGTCGACGACCTCACCGGGGCGTGGCGGGTGCTGCACGCACTGCCCGCCGCCCGTGCCGCGAGCGAGAAGGGCGTCGAACTGTCGCTGTCGAGTTCGGCCGTCGGCGCGCTGATGCTCATCCCGGGAGTCCCCGGCCGCGGCCCCGCCTCGGTGCAGGCGGGCGCCATGGCCGGCCTGCTGTCCGGGTTCTCGGCCGGGCGGCGCGTGTTCGGCGATCCGCTGCCCAGCGCCGAACCCGGCCACGACTGGCACGCGCTGCCCGCCGACGAGGTGGCGCACCTGCTGCCGCAGCGGGAACGCTCCGCCGACGACGGCTCGGAACGCAGCCTCATCCCCGAACCCGTTGTGGCCGTATGGGATTACGTGCGTGACTTCGTCGGTGAGGTGCGCGCCAACCTGGCCGACCCGCTCACCCCGATCCTGGTGACCGGCGCGATGGCCAGCGCACTGCTGGGCTCGCCCCTCGATGCCGCGCTGGTCGGCGGCGTACTGCTCGGCAACGCGGCACTGTCGGCCGAACAGCAGCTGCACGCCGAACGCATCCTGCGCCGGCTGCTCGCCGTCCAGGATCCGCCGGCCCGGCGCCGGCTGGGCGCCGACGCCGCCGACGGCGAGGAGGAGGTGGCCGCCAAACGGCTGCGCCCCGGCGACGTGATCGAGGTCCGCTCCGGCGAAGTCGTGCCCGCCGACGTCCGGCTGACCGAGGCCCTCAACGTCGAGGTGGACGAATCCTCGCTCACCGGGGAGTCGTTGCCCGTCCCGAAGGACACCGATCCGGCGCCGGGCGCGCCGCTGGCCGAACGGTCCTGCATGCTCTACGCCGGTTCGACGGTCGTCGCGGGCAGCGGCGTCGGCATCGTGACCGCGGTGGGCTCGAGTTCGGAGATGCAACGCGCGATGGCGATGGCGCCGTCGAAGTCCAGGGAGATCGGCCTTCAGGCCCAGCTGCGCCGGATCACCGGTCGCGCGCTGCCGTGGAGCCTCGGTGGCGGCGCCCTGGTCGGGGTGCTGTCGGTCCTGCGGCGCACACCACTGCGGGAGTCGGCCGCCAGCGCCGTCGGGGTCATGGTGGCCGCGGTGCCCGAAGGGCTGCCGCTGGTCGCCACCCTGGCCCAGTTGGCGGCGGCGCGGCGACTGTCCGGCGAGTCGGTACTGATCCGCAACCCGCACTCGGTCGAGGCGTTGGCCCGCGTCCAGGTGGTGTGCTTCGACAAGACCGGGACACTGAGCGAGAACCGGTTGCAGGTCAAGGCCTTACGACCGATCGAGGGCTACACCGAGGCCGACGTCCTGGCCAAGGCGGCCAGCACCATCGTGGTCCGCAACGGTCAGCGCACCGAACACGCCACCGACGACGCGATCCTGCGCGCCGCGGGCGGTGACGACCCCGACGCCGGCACCCGGGAGCCCGATGCGGTGCTGCCGTTCCAGTCCGGCCGCCCGTATGCCGCCGCCCTGACCGGCAACCGGCTCACCATCAAGGGCGCCCCCGAGCGGATCTCCGCCGCACTGGCCGACGACCTGACCGCGGACGGGGCCGCGCTGTCGGGACTGCTCGACGAGATGACCGCCCAGGGGCTTCGGGTGCTGGCGGTCGCGGAATGCGACGTCAGTGACGACGACGCCCGCGTCGCGGCCGGCGATCCCGACCGGCTCGAGCAGCTGTGCGCGTGCAACCTGCGGCCGGTCGGCGTGGTCGGCCTCGCCGACACCCTCCGGCCGAGTGCCGGCGACCTGCTGCGGGCCCTCGACGACAAGGGCATCGGCGTGCGGCTGATCACCGGTGACCATCCCGTCACCGCCTCGGTCGTCGCCGGCGACCTCGGGCTCGACGTCACCCCCGACCAGGTGGTGACCGGCGACGAGTGGGAGAACATGTCGGCCGACGAACGCGCGACGGCCGTGGCCGAGTGCACGGTGTTCGCCCGGATGACACCGGAACACAAGATCGACGTGGTCCAGGCCCTCGAACACAGCGGGGTGGTCACCGCGATGGTCGGCGACGGCGCCAACGACGCGGCGGCGATCCGAGCGGCCAGCGTCGGCATCGGGGTGGCCGCCGCGGGCAGCGATCCCGCGCGCACCGCGGCGGACGTCATGCTGCTCGACGGGCGCATCGAGGCGCTCCTCGACGCGATCGACGAGGGCAACCAGCTGTGGCGCCGGGTGCAGTCGGCGGTCTCGGTGCTGCTGGGCGGCAACGCGGGCGAGGTGTGTTTCGCGCTGATCAGCAGCCTGCTGACCGGCCGCTCAGTGCTCAACGCGCGGCAGATGCTGCTGGTCAACATGCTCACCGACGCACTGCCCGCGGCGGCGCTGGCGGTCAGCCCGCAGTCCGACACCGCCGAGGCCGACCGCGACGAGTCGGTGATGTGGCAGTCGATCGCGATTCGCGGCGCGGCGACCACGACCGGCGCGACCGCGGCATGGCTGATGGCCAGTGTCACCGGAACACCGCGGCGGGCCGCCACCGCCGCGCTGATCGGGCTGGTGTCGACGCAGATGCTGCAGACGCTGCTCGACTCGCACGCTCCGCTGGTGGTCGCCACCAACATCGGGACCTTCGCCGCGATGATCGGCATCATCAGCACCCCGGCCGTCAGCCAGGTGTTCGGGTGCACGCCGGTCGGGCCGTTCGCGTGGGCTCAGGCGTTCCTCGCCGCGGCGGGCGCGACGGCGATCTCCGCGCTCGCGCCTGCGCTGCTGGCACGCCTCACCGGGGTGGGGTCAGTCGTCGACGATGACCACGACACCGGCGCGGACGAGGACGGCGTAGATCTCGCGCAGCGGCGGGGTGAGGACGCGGACGGCGCCACCGAGGAGCGCGTCCTGGCCACTGTTTCGGATCAGGCCGTCGAGTAGGTTCGCCATGATCGACGACGCTAAGCCGGACCGGCGAACGGAAGGTGACCCCGAAGTGACCGGTGCCCCATCACATCGTGACGTCGCGGCCCGGGTGGCCGGCGCGCAACGGTTCGCGATCTCGCTGCCCGTGGTCGGGCGGGTGCCACTCCCGCGACCCGACCAACTGGCGTTCTACGCCGCGCTGGCCGGGTTGGTCGCCGTGGAACTCGTGGAGTGGCCGGTGGCCGTGGCGATCGGCGCCGGACACGCCCTCGTCAGCCGCACGCAGGACAATCCCCCGCCACAACCCGATTGACCGGAAATTTTACGGAACGTGCTGCCGACCTTCGTAAAATGTCTGTAGGATGACGGTACTTCGGGTCCGCACGTTCGCCGCAGTCCGGATCTGCTGCAGCAGGTCCTCGAGCGCCCGTGCCGAACCCACCCGCACCAGCAGCACGTAGCTCTCGTCGCCGGCCACCGAATGGCACGACTCGATCTGCGCTATGTGTTCGAGCCGCGCGGGCGCATCATCGGGTTGGGACGGATCGAGAGGGGTGATGGCGACGAACGCCGACAGCTGGTGTCCGACCGCCTCCGGGTTCAGCTTCGCCTGGTACCCGGTGACCACGCCCCGCGACTCCAACCGGCGCACGCGCGACTGCACGGCCGACACCGACAACCCCGCGCTGGCCGCCAGATGCGCGAGCGTCGCGCGACCGTCCGCGACGAGTTCGCGCGCCAGGATGCGGTCGATCTCGTCGAGCGGCGCAGGTGCGTGCGGGTGCTCGTCGGGTTCACCCATGGCGGCACTGTAACCGAGGCCCCGCCGCCGCAAGCGCACACGACACCCACACACCACGACGACACGCTACGAAGACACGCCACGAAGACACACCACGACGACACACCACGAAGACACGCCACGACGAAGGACCACCGATGACGACCACGTCCCCCGCCCCGTCCTCGACAACGAAGGCCGCGGTCCTGCCGACCGCCGACGAACTCAGGGCCCGGGTGCGCACCGCGCTCGACGCGATCGGCGCCACGACACCGCTGGGCGGCCCCGGCGACGGCGGCCTGCCCGCCGGCACCCCGATCACCGGGGAGGTGCTGTTCACCGTCGCCGAGACGTCCCCGGCGCAGGCCGAGGCCGCGATCGCGGCTGCCGCCGGCGCCTTCACCCGCTGGCGCACCACCCCGGCACCGGTCCGCGGTGCTCTGGTGGCACGCCTGGGTGAACTGCTCGTCGAGCACAAGGAGGCGCTCGCGACGTTGGTGACCGTGGAGGCAGGCAAGATCACCTCCGAGGCGCTCGGCGAGGTGCAGGAGATGATCGACATCTGCCAGTTCGCGGTCGGGCTGTCGCGCCAGCTCTACGGCAAGACCATCGCCTCCGAGCGGCCGGGCCACCGGCTGATGGAGACCTGGCATCCACTCGGCGTCGTCGGCGTCATCACCGCGTTCAACTTCCCGGTGGCGGTGTGGTCGTGGAACACCGCCGTCGCCCTGGTGTGCGGCGACACGGTGGTGTGGAAGCCCTCGGAGCTCACCCCGCTGACCGCCATCGCCTGCCAGGCACTGCTGGAGCGGGCGGCCGGCGACGTCGGTGCGCCGCGCGACGTCGGCCGGCTCGTGCTGGGCGGGCGCGAGGTCGGCGAGACGCTGGTCGACGATCCGCGGGTCGCGCTGCTGTCGGCGACCGGTTCGGTGCGCATGGGTCAGCAGGTGGCCCCGCGGGTCGCGCAGCGGTTCGGCAAGGTGCTGCTCGAACTGGGCGGCAACAACGCCGCGATCGTGACGCCGTCGGCCGACCTCGACCTCGCCGTCCGGGCGATCGTCTTCTCGGCGGCGGGTACCGCGGGTCAGCGCTGCACCACACTGCGCCGCCTCATCGTGCATCGCTCGGTGGCCGACGAGCTCGTCGAACGGATCGTCTCGGCGTATCGGCAACTGCCCGTCGGTGACCCGGCCGTCGACGGAACACTGGTCGGCCCGCTCATCCACGAAACGGCCTACCGGGACATGGTCGCCGCGCTCGACGCGGCCCGCGCCGACGGCGGTGAGGTCACCGGCGGCGAGCGTCACATGTTCGACGGTGACAGCGGTGACACGTCCTTCTACGTCAGCCCGGCGGTGGTGCGGATGCCCGCACAGACCGCGGTGGTGCACACCGAGACGTTCGCGCCGATCCTCTACGTGCTCACCTACGACGACCTCGACGAGGCGATTGCGCTGAACAACGAGGTGCCACAGGGTCTTTCGTCGGCGATCTTCACGCTCGACGTCCGCGAGGCAGAGCGCTTCCTGGCCGCCGACGGGTCGGACTGCGGAATCGCCAACGTCAACATCGGCACCTCCGGCGCCGAGATCGGCGGTGCGTTCGGCGGGGAGAAACAGACCGGCGGCGGCCGCGAATC
Organism: Mycolicibacterium litorale; assembly: GCF_014218295.1. Next base: position 1,360,086 of record NZ_AP023287.1, on the reverse strand, counting down.
GGGGTCCGATGCGTGGAAGGCCTACATGCGCCGGGCCACCAACACCGTCAACTACTCCGCCGAACTGCCCTTGGCGCAAGGCGTGCACTTCGGATAGCGGACCGGCCGATCACCCGCTGCTCCACCAGGTCCGCGCCGCGCGCCACCCCGCCGGTGGCGGTGAAACCGTCGGCGACCCGGCGGGCACCGGCCTCCATCGTCAGCGCGGTCTCGACGGCCGCGCGCAGCCGGGTGGGGCTCAGCTGCCGGGCGGGCAGTCGGGTTCCGCACCGCGCCGCCTGCACGCGGCGCGCGACCTCGAACTGGTCCCGGCCGTAGGGCACCACGCACACCGGAACGCCGCGCGCCAGCGCCTTCTGGGTCACCCCCATACCTCCGTGGGTGACCGCGCAGACGGCGCGGTCCAGGACGGGTCCATGCGGCAGGAAGCCGGTCACGGTGGCGTTGGCGGGCACCGCCATCCCGTCGGGAATGCCCGCGGGACAGGTCGCGACGACGTGCACCGGCGCATCGGCGAGCGCGCGGAGCGCCGTCGCGACGAGAGCCGAATCGGCCTGTCTCACCGACGAAGTGGTGACCAGGACGAGCGGCCGGTCGACGTCGTCGAGCCACGCGGGCGCCTCGGCCGCACCAGGGCCGAATTCGCACGGCCCGATCATCTGCACCGCGTCGCCCCACCCGGGATGGGGATACTCGAACGGTTCACCGCCGGCCACCAGCATCAGCGGGGCGCGCCGCAGACAGGCGTCGACATCGGGTAGAGCGGGCAGTCCGCGAGCGGCGCGAAAGCCGTTGACGTGAGCCATCATCGGGGCGTCGAACACCCGTCTCACCACCGCGCGCACCCCGACGTCGCGCACCCGGCCGAGCACGCCGGTCCGCCGCACCATCCCGGCACCCACCGGCGGCAGCCCGGGCGAGGTGAGAAACGGTGTGTACGGGGAGAACACCGCCCACCGGATACCCGAGGCCTCGGCGACGGCCGTCGCACCCCAGCAGTTGATGTCGAGCAGCAGCGCATCCGGTTCGACGAGCGCGATCGAGTCGTCGAGGTCGGCCAGTTCGTGGGCACCACGCGCGCCGAACACCTCGATCGTCATCCGCAGCACGGCGCGCCCGCTGCCCGCGCGCCAGTCCTCGCTGACGATGTCCTCGATGCGCGGATCCACGCTGTCGGCGGCCATTCCGGCCTCGCGCACGACACCCACGCCCGCGGCGTAGGTCCGCACGTGGACGCGGTGTCCGCGCCGGGCCAGTTCACCCAGGAGCGCGAGCATCGGGAAGAGGTGGCCCGCCGACGGTGAGGTGTAGGCCAGGATGGTCGCCATCGCGACCACGTATACCCGGGTCGCGGCGGTGGGGGTCAGCCGCGGCCGGTGACAGTTTTCTTACGTGCGGTGGACTTGCGCGGAGCGCTCGACGGGCCGTCCGGCGCCTGCGCCGGTGCGGCTTCGGCGTCCGCCGTCCGGCCGAGTTGGCGAGCCAACAGAGCGGTACCGCCGACCGCGGCCAGCACCGGCCACTCGACGAGCCCGGCCGCGCCCACCGCGCCCAGTGTCAGCAGCGCCGCGGGTGTGGAGTGGCTGCCGCTGCTCAGGCCGTCGCGGATACCGTTCGCCGCGCCCTGCACGCCGCCGACGATCCCGTTGACGGCCGCACCGCCCACCGCGCCGGCCGCCGCGGTGGCCGCGGTGGCGGTTCCCGTGACCAACCGGGCCGCTCCTTCGACGATGTTCATCGCAATCCCGCCTTCCCGCTGGTTGTTCGCGGTCTGCACACCCCGGTCTGCACACCCCGGTCTGCACACCCATTGAACACCCGGCACAGCACGGGTGGACGCCGGTTGGGCAGGATCGGTTCATGGACATCGACAACAGCGTCGTGGCGATCACCGGGGCGGGTTCCGGCATCGGACGGGCACTCGCGGAATCCTTCGCGGCCGCGGGTGCCCGCCTGGTGCTCGGCGACGTCGACGACGCCGGGCTGGCCGCGACCGCCGACCGTCTCGCCGCGACGGGCGCCGCCGTCACCGCACTGCACGCCGACGCCAGTTCGGCCGACGACATCGCGGCCATGACCGCCGAACCGGTCGACGTCTTCGTCGCCAACGCCGGCGTCATGGGTGCACCGGGTCTGGGCACCGAGGCGGACTGGGACCGCATCCTCGACGTCAACCTGCGCGCCCACGTCCGCGCGGCGCGCGTGCTGATGCCGCAGTGGCAGGCCCGCGGGCGCGGCCATTTCGTCGCGGTCGCCTCGGCCGCCGGGCTGCTCACCCAGATCGGCGCCGCGGGCTACGCGGTGAGCAAGCACGCCGCGGTGGGCTTCGCCGAATGGCTGGCGGTCACCTACGGCGACGACGGCATCGGCGTGACGTGCGTCTGCCCGATGGGCGTCGACACCGCGCTGCTGTCGACGATCCTCGATTCGACCGATCCCGCGGTGCGCCTCGGTGCGGACTCGGTGGTCGGCGCGGGCGCCGTCCTGAGCGCCCATGACGTGGCCGAGCAGACCGTCGCCGCGGTCCGCGACGGCCGGTTCCTCGTACTGCCGCATACCGAGGTGCGCGACATGCTCGCCGGCAAGGTGGCCGATCACGACCGTTGGATCGCCGGGATGCGGCGCTTTCAGCGGTCGCTGCGGGGATAGATTCACGTTCGGCGTAACCGGGGCCGCCGGGACTTGTCGGTGGGAGTTGTCACCATGGAGGAGATGACGCAGCACCAGACGAATGCCGACGGTCTCACCCGGTTCAGCCCGCTGACCCGGGAGTGGTTCGCGGGCACGTTCGTCGAACCCACCCCCGCCCAGGCGCAGGCCTGGTCCGCGATCGCCGACGGGGACAACACGCTGGTCATTGCCCCGACCGGATCCGGTAAGACGCTGGCCGCCTTCCTCTGGGCGATCGACCGGCTGGCGTCGGAGGAGCCCCGGCCGGCGGGGACGGGCACCCGGGTGCTCTACGTCTCACCGCTCAAGGCGCTCGCCGTCGACGTCGAACGCAATCTGCGCACCCCGCTCACCGGAATCGCGCGGATCGCCGAACGGCACGGGCAGACCCCGCCGACCATCAGCGTCGGCGTCCGCTCCGGGGACACCACACCCGCGCAGCGGCGCGAGCTCGTCACCCGGCCGCCCGACATCCTGATCACCACACCCGAATCGCTGTTCCTGATGCTGACCTCGGCGGCCCGCGACACCCTCGCCGACGTGCAGACCGTGATCGTCGACGAGGTCCACGCGCTCGCTGCCACCAAACGCGGCGCGCATCTGGCGTTGTCGCTGGAACGCCTCGACCAGCTCGCGGAGCGGCCCGCACAGCGCATCGGGTTGTCGGCGACGGTCCGCCCGCCCGAGGAGGTGGCCCGGTTCCTGTCCGGGCAGGCGCCGACGACGATCGTCGCGCCGCCGGCCGCCAAGACGTTCGACCTGTCGGTGCACGTGCCGGTGCCCGACATGGCGGACCTGGAGAACAACACGATCTGGCCCGACGTCGAGGAACAGATCGTCGACCTGGTCGAGGCGCACCGCTCGTCGATCGTGTTCGCCAACTCGCGCCGGCTCGCCGAACGGCTGACGTCGCGGCTCAACGAGATCCACGCCGAGCGCATCGGTGTCGACCTCGACGGCCGCAACGACAAGGTGGGTGGGGGCGCGCCCGCCCAGTTGATGGGCAGCGGTCAGTCCTTCGGCGCCGAACCCCTGCTGGCCAAGGCCCACCACGGGTCGGTCAGCAAGGAGCAGCGCGCACTGGTGGAAGACGACCTCAAGAGTGGGCGGCTCAAGGCCGTCGTCGCGACGTCCAGTCTGGAACTGGGCATCGACATGGGATCCGTCGACCTCGTCATCCAGGTGGAGTCACCGCCGTCGGTGGCCAGCGGTCTGCAGCGGGTGGGCCGCGCCGGCCACCAGGTCGGCGAGATCTCCCAGGGTGTGCTGTTCCCGAAGCACCGCACCGATCTGATCGGCTGCGCCGTCACCGTGCAGCGCATGCTCGCCGGGCAGATCGAGACCATGAAGGTTCCCGCCAACCCGCTCGACGTGCTGGCCCAGCACACCGTCGCCGCCGCGGCGCTCGAACCGCTCGACGCGGACCGCTGGTTCGACGCGGTGCGGCGCAGCGCACCGTTCGCGACGCTGCCGCGCAGCGCGTTCGAGGCGACGCTCGACCTGCTGTCGGGGAAGTACCCGTCGACCGAGTTCGCCGAACTGCGACCGCGGCTGGTCTATGACCGCGACGCGGGCACGCTGACCGCGCGGCCGGGTGCGCAGCGGCTCGCCGTCACCTCCGGCGGCGCCATCCCCGACCGCGGGCTGTTCACGGTGTACCTCGCCACCGATTCCGAAAAGCCTTCCCGCGTCGGCGAACTGGACGAGGAGATGGTGTACGAGTCGCGGCCCGGCGATGTGATCTCACTGGGTGCGACGAGCTGGCGCATCACCGAGATCACGCACGACCGCGTGCTGGTCGTCCCGGCACCGGGCCAGCCGGCTCGGTTGCCGTTCTGGCGCGGTGACGGGGTGGGCCGGCCCGCCGAACTCGGCGCGGCGGTCGGCGCGTTCACCGGGGAGCTGTCGAGGCTGGGCGCCGACGCGTTCGCCGATCGCTGCCGCACCATGGGATTCAACGACTACGCCACCGACAACCTGTACCGGCTGCTCGACGATCAACGGCAGGCCACCGGCACGGTGCCCACCGACACCACCTTCGTGGTCGAACGGTTCCGCGACGAACTCGGCGACTGGCGGATCATCCTGCACTCCCCCTACGGCCTGCGCGTCCATGGACCGCTCGCGCTGGCGGTCGGACGCCGGCTGCGCGAGCGTTACGGCATCGACGAGAAGCCCACCGCCTCCGACGACGGCATCATCGTGCGGCTGCCCGACACCGACTTCGAATCCGGCGGCGGGGTGTCGTTCGCCGAACTGTTCGTCTTCGACGCCGAGGAGATCGAACCGATCGTCACCGCGGAGGTCGGCGGGTCGGCGCTGTTCGCCTCCCGCTTCCGCGAATGCGCCGCGCGGGCCCTGCTGCTGCCGCGCCGCCATCCCGGGAAACGCTCCCCGCTGTGGCATCAGCGCCAGCGCGCCGCGCAGCTGCTCGACGTGGCCCGCAAATACCCGGACTTCCCGATCGTGCTCGAAGCCGTCCGGGAATGCCTGCAGGACGTCTACGACGTGCCGGCCCTGACCGAGCTGATGCACCGGATCGCGCAGCGCCGGCTGCGGGTGGTCGAGGTGGAGACGACGACACCGTCGCCGTTCGCGGCGTCGCTGCTGTTCGGCTACGTGGGCGCGTTCATGTACGAGGGCGACAGTCCCTTGGCCGAACGCCGCGCTGCCGCGCTGTCACTGGACAGCACGCTGCTCGCCGAACTGCTCGGCCGCGTCGAACTGCGTGAGCTGCTCGACGCCGACGTCATCGCGGCCACCGCCCGTCAGCTCCAACACCTCGCCGAGGACCGGCGGGCGCGCGACGCCGAGGGCGTCGCCGACCTGCTGCGGCTGCTGGGACCGTTGACCACCGAGGAGATCGCCGACCGCGCCACCACCGACGACGTCGGCGGCTGGCTGGAAGGGCTGCTGACGGCGAAGCGGGTCCTGACGGTGTCGTTCGCCGGACGCACCTGGTGGGTCGCGATCGAGGACGTCGGCCTCCTGCGCGACGGCGTGGGGATCGCCGTTCCCGTCGGGGTCCCGATCTCGTTCCTTGATCCGGTGGTCGATCCGCTCGGTGAGCTGATCGGACGGTACGCCCGCACGCACGGCCCGTTCACCACGGCGGAGGCGGCCGAGCGGTTCGGGCTCGGCCTGCGGGTCACCGCCGACGTGCTGGGCCGGCTCGCCGTCGACGGGCGGCTGGTGCGCGGTGAGTTCACCGACACGCCGCCGGGCGACCCGGCGGGCAGCGAACAGTGGTGTGACGGCGACGTCCTCAAGATCCTGCGCCGGCGGTCACTGGCCGCACTACGCGCGCAGGTGGAGCCGGTCAGCACCACCGCGTACGCCCGGTTCCTGCCGGCGTGGCAGCACGTCGGGTCCTCGCACAGCGCGGGGGTCGACGGGCTGGCCGCGGCGATCGATCAACTCGCCGGGGTGCCTATCCCGGCCTCGGCGGTCGAACCGCTGGTGTTGTCGCAGCGCGTACGCGACTACCAGCCGGCGATGCTCGACGAGCTGCTCGCCAGCGGCGAGATCATGTGGTCGGGTGCCGGGCAGATCGGCGGCGGGGACGGGTGGATCACCTTCCACCACGCCGACTCGGCACCGCTGACGCTGACGGCGCCGGTCGAACTCGAGTTCACCGACACGCACCGGGCCATCATGGAGACCCTCGGCGGAGGCGGCGCTTATTTCTTCCGTCAGCTCGCTGACACCGATTCCGAATCCTCCAAAGCCGCACTGTGGGACCTGATCTGGGGCGGGTGGGTCACCGGGGACACGTTCGCACCGGTGCGCGCTGTGCTGTCGGGCAGCCGGCGGTCCACCGGCAGGCGCGGTGCTCCCGCGCACCGGCAGCGGGCGCGGCCACCGCGGCTGAGCAGCTACAGCGTCGCGCACGCGCAGGCCCGCCCCAGTGATCCGACGGTGGCCGGACGCTGGTCGGCGCTGCCTGCCGCCGAACCGGATTCGACTGTGCGCGCGCATTTCACGGCCGAGCTGCTACTCAACCGCTACGGCGTGCTCACCAAGGGCGCAGCCGCGTCCGAGGGCGTTCCCGGCGGATTCGCGATGCTCTACAAGGTGCTGACCGCGTTCGAGGAGGCCGGCCGTTGTCAGCGCGGCTACTTCGTCGAATCGCTGGGCGGGGCGCAGTTCGCGGTGGCCTCGACGGTGGACCGGTTGCGGACGTATCTCGACGAGGTCGACCGGGAACGCCGCGAATACCACGCCGTCGTGCTGGCCGCCGCCGACCCGGCCAATCCCTACGGCGCCGCCCTGGCGTGGCCGGCGCGCACCGCCGACGGCGAGGCCGAAGGGTCGCACCGCCCCGGCCGCAAGGCAGGCGCGCTGGTGGCGCTGGTCGACGGCGAACTGGTGTGGTTCCTCGAACGGGGTGGCCGCTCGTTGTTGAGCTTCACCGACGACGCCGACGCCCAGCTCGCCGCGGCGGCCGCACTCGCCGACCTGGTCGCCCGCGGCAGGGTGCAGTCACTGCTGGTCGAGAAGGTCAACGGCGTACCGGTGCTCGAACCGGCACAGACCGGTGTGCGCGCCGCCGTCCACGAGGCGTTGACCGGCGCCGGGTTCACCCGCACGCCGCGCGGTCTGCGGCTGCGGTGAGAATGTCGCGGAGGGGGTGAGCGATGCCCGAAGGCGACACCGTGTACCGCACGGCCACCGCGTTGCGGGAAGGTCTGGAAGGCAAGACGCTGACCCGCTGCGACGTCCGCGTGCCGCGATACGCCACCGTCGACCTCACCGGGCACGTCGTCGACCAGGTGCTCAGCCGAGGTAAACACCTGTTCATCCGGGTCGGACCGGCCAGCATCCACTCCCATCTGAAGATGGAGGGCAGCTGGAAGGTGGTGCCGGCGTCGCGCCCGAGCCGGGCGGGGTACCGCATCCGGATCATCCTGGAGGCAGGCGAGGGTGAAGAGGCGGTGCAGGCCGCGGGTATCGACCTGGGCGTGCTGGAGATCCTCGAGCGCGATCACGACATGGACGCCGTCGCCCACCTCGGACCCGATCTGCTCGGCGACGACTGGGAGCCGCGCATCGCGGCGGCGAACCTCGCCGCAGACCCGGAGCGCAGATTGTCCGAGGCGCTGCTGGATCAGCGAATAATGGCCGGTGTCGGCAACGTCTACGCCAACGAGTTGTGCTTCGTCAGCGGCCATCTGCCGACCGCACCGGTGGGCGCGCTCAAGGACCCGCTGCGCATGGTGCAGCGCGCTCGGGACATGTTGTGGCTCAACAGGACTCGATGGAACCGCACCACCACCGGCGACACCAGGCCGGGCCGCGACGTCTGGGTGTACGGCCGGGCCGGGAAGCCGTGCCGCCGCTGCGGGACACCGATCATGCGTGACGGCAACGGTGACCGGGTCACGTACTGGTGCCCGCACTGTCAGCGCTGACCGTGCGGCGCCGAGAGTACGGTTGTTGACGCTTTCCGGCCGAAAACCGTGCAACAACCGTCGTCTCGGCGAAGAGTGACGGTCAGACCGTGCAGGCGGCGCCCGCGGCGTCGCGGGCGATCACACACGCCGACGGATTGCTGAGCTTCCAGGCACCGTCCCGGTTCACCCAGTAGATCTGATGGGTGCGGGTGCCGAACAGCGGAACCGTCACCGCCAGTTGGGCGTCGACCTGATCGCCGTTCTGGGTGGCGTTCTGCACCCGCCACGACATCATCGACCCGTACCGGTCCATCACCGCGGCGATGTTGTCGGCCGTGGCGACCGCCGCGGACCCACCCTCGAGTTCACTGGCCCGCTCGTCGGCGGACAGCGAGGTGTTCAACGCCCGCTGCAGCTTGCCCGTGAGCTCGTCGGCGGACGGTGCCGTCTGCGCGGCGGCCACACCGGTGGCGGCGGCTCCTCCGACGGCCAGGGTGGCGAGGGCAATCACCAGGGGGCGCATGGACGCACCTCTCGTTCAGGCGGGTAGGACGCCTCACCAGATCATCCCGACCCGCACCGGTCAAGACCTACGTCGCGCCTCGGGGCGTTAGCGTGACCGGTATGACAGTCCTGGAGCTGACCTACCCGCGGCCCGACATCGCCGTGGTCACCCTCAACCGCCCCGAGAAACTCAACGCGCTGTCCTACGAGCTCGTCGAGGCGTTGCACACCACCCTCGGCGACCTCGCGGCGAACAACGACTGCCGGGTGGTGGTGCTCACCGGCGCGGGACGCGGGTTCTGCTCCGGTCTCGACCTCACCGAGCCCAATCCCACGGCGGCCGGTGGTGGCACGGAGTTCCCCCGGTCGGGCATGCGCTGGCAGGAGCGCATCGCCGAGCTGACCACGCGGCTGCACCGGCTGCGCCAGCCCGTGATCGCCGCGGTCAACGGACCCGCCTACGGCGGCGGCTTCGCCATCGCAGCGGCCGCCGACATCCGGCTGGCGTCGCACACCGCGCGGTTCTGCACACAGTTCATCAAACTGGGGCTCGGCGGCTGCGACATCGGGGTCAGCTACACCCTGCCGCGCATCGTCGGCGCCGGACACGCGTTCGACCTCATTCTCACCGCCCGCGACGTCGACGCCGCCGAGGCGCTTCGGCTCGGGCTGGTGTCGAGGGTGTCGGAGAACGTGGTCGGCGATGCCCTGTCGATCGCCGAAACCCTCTGCGGATATGGCAGATTCGGCCTCGAATCGACCAAGCAGGTGCTGTGGGCGAACCTGGAGGCGGGCAGCCTGGAACAGGCGATCCACCTGGAGAACCGCAGCCAGATCCTGGCGTCGACGAGCGGGGAGATGCGCGACGCTAGCGAGGCGTTCCGCCGCCGTCCACGATGATCGCCTGACCGGTCAGGTAGCTGCCTGCATCCGACACCAACAGCAATGCGGCGCCGACCATCTCGTCCGGTGAGGCCAGCCGCTTCATCAGCGTCGACTCGGTCATCGCGTCGATCGCCTCCTGCGGGTTGTTGCGCATCATGTCGGTGTCGACGGGACCGGGTGCCAGCGCGTTCACGCGGATGCCGTACGGCGCGTAGGCCGCGGCCATCGACCGGGTGAACGACAGCAGCGCCGCCTTGCCCGCGGCGTACATCGACACCCCGGGCGCGAAGTTGAACGCGCCGACCGACACGGTGTTGAGCACCGCGGCGTGCGCACTGTTCTTCAGATGCGGCAGCGCGTGCTGCACCAGGAACACCGGACCGCGCAGGTTGACGTCGTAGGACTTCGACCACGCCTCGGGTGTCATCTCCCCCAGCGGCTGGGCCAGCGCGTTGGCGGCGTTGTTGACCAGGACGTCGATGCCGCCGAACTCCGCGACGGTCCGGTCGACCAGCGTGGCGAGCGCGTCGATGTCCCCGAGGTGGGTGGGAACCCCGATCGCCTGCCCGCCCAGCCCGCGCAGGTGTTCGGCGGTCCGCTCGCAGGCGTCGGGTTTGCGGCTGGCCACCACCACCCGGGCCCCGGCCAGGACGAAGCCCTCGGCGAGGGCGAGGCCGATACCGCGGGTGCCACCGGTGACGACGACGGTGCGGTCGGTCAGATCGAAGAGACGGTCGAATGTCTTGCGGTCCACCGCGTCAGTAGACCACGCCGGCTAGATGCATCCGCTGACGCTGATCCGCCTGCCCACGTTCGCACACACGTTGACGTTCGGTGCGGGCGGCGGCACGTACGCCGGCGTGGGTGGTGGCGGTGGCGGCGCACCGGACGGTGGGGGTGGCGGTGGCGGGGGCGGCGGGGTCAGCGCGTCGTTGAGGTAGGCGAACGGATCGGAACAGCCGCTGACGTCGACGAACCTGCCGCCGACGGATCCGCACACGGTGGCCTGCGCCGCCGGGACGACGGGGGTCAGGCCCGTGAACAGGAGCGCGACCGCGCACGCCCCGGGGAACGACCAGATTCTTCGCACGTGCCGATTGTGGGCATTGCACACCGCTTCCGGGCGATTTCGGTGTACTTCGTCGCGCCCGGCGTAACCGGCGACACCGAAATCCCTAGTCGGCACCACGCCGGGCTGGACGACGTCGGCGTACACCCCGACGCTCGGCCGCTCGCCGAACACCGGGACGTCGCGCATCCGCACGTTCGTCATCGTGCGCATGATCTTCTGATCCCGCGGCAGCACCTCGTGTTGTGCGCGGGTGGTCATCACACACCGCGGCGTCGGCATCGCCACGTGCAGCACCGCGTCACCGATCTGCAGATCGCAGCCGAGCCACCGGTCTTCGGCGACCCCGTCGTCCTCACCGTCGTCGATGACGATGTTGGGCCGGAACCGCCGCGCCTCCCAGCGCCCCGACGGATGGTGCGCCGCCAGCCAGCGCAGTGTGCCTGCCGCCACGATGTGCACCGGTGCCAGATCCACCTGGCTGCCCGAGGCGCCCGCCGTCAGGCGCACCTGCACGCCGAGCAGATCCGACACCCGCGCGATCAATTCGTCGGAGTCGCCGCGCACCACCGACCCGTCGGGCATCGTCACCTCGATCGGCGGCGCGGGATCCTGCTCCGAGGGCGCCGACAGATAGCGTGCCCGGCAGTTCAGCATGGCGCCGTACTTCTTGGCCGTGATCCGCTGCCCGGTCGGCACCGCCTCGAACGCACGCGCCCGGTCACCGAGCACCCCGCCGTCGACGACCGTCACCATGTCGACGTCCTCGCCGAACATCGACTTCACCGGATGCCGGTACAGCTCAACGACTTTCGCTGTCATCACAGCGTCCGTTCACTGACGAAGCGCCGCGCCTCACCGGTGATCGGGTCGTCGAACTCGATGCTGTGGGCGAGCAGCTGCAGCGGCTGGGTGAAATCGTCCGGTGCGACGTCGACGATGTCGGGATAGAGCGGGTCGCCCCGCAGCGGCAGGCCCAGCCCGGCCATGTGCACGCGCAGTTGATGGGTGCGCCCGGTCCGTGGCGTCAGCCGGTAGAGATCGCCGGCGACATGTTCGACCAGCGTCTCGGCGTTGGTCTCCCCCGTCTCCTCGAAGGCCTGTAACCGGCCGCGCTGCTTGACGATCCGGCTGCGCACCACCGTCGGAAGCTCCACGTCGGTGCGACCCGACGAACGCGCCAGGTACACCTTGCCCACCGCCCCCTCGGCGAACAGGCGTTGATAGCGCCCGCGGACCTCACGGCGAGTGGTGAACAGCAGGACCCCGGCGGTCAGCCGGTCGAGACGGTGGGCGGGGCACAGCTCCGGCAGGTCCAGCTCGCGGCGCAACCGCACCACCGCCGTCTCGGCGACGTGGCGGCCGCGCGGCATGGTGGCCAGGAAATGCGGTTTGTCGGCCACCACGATGTCCTCGTCGCGGTACAGCACCGGCATCGCGAACGGCACCGGAACCTCGTGCGGCAGATCCCGGTACAGGTAGACGTGCGCACCGGGCGGCAACACGGTGCCCGCAGTGACCACGTCGCCGTCGGCGGTGACGACCTCACCGCCGAACACCTTGGCCGCCACCGACTCACCGAAGCGGTCGGCCAGTTCGACCAGGACGGCGCCACCGCGAAGGCGCACCCGGGCGGGGCCGAGCCCGTCACGCACCGGAAGCGGGGCGGGCCGCACCCGGCTCATCGCAGCGGAACCGGTTCCAGGATCTCCGCCCTCGCCTCCGGCGCGGCCGCGCGCAGCGCGTCGGCGGATTCGTCGTCGGGCTGCTGCTGGCTGCGCACCTCGGCGTCGACCCGCGCACAATAGGTGTCCACCTCGCGGTCGACGTCCTCGGGGGTCCAACCGAGAACGGGCGCAACGACTTCGGCGACCTCGCGGGCGCAGTCGACGCCGCGGTGCGGATACTCGATCGAGATGCGCATCCGGCGAGCCAGGATGTCCTCGAGGTGCAGCGCACCCTCCGCGGCCGCGGCGTAGTGGGCCTCCACCTTCAGGTACACCGGCGCCTCGGTGATGGGTTCGAGGAGGTCGGGCCTGCCCTCCGCCTGCTGCAGCACCTCGCTGATCAGCGACCCGTACCGGTCGAGCAGATGACGCACCCGGTAGGGGTGCAGACCGTAGTGCTCACCGACGCTCTGGGTCTGGTTGATCAGCGCGAAATAGCCGTCGGCGCCCATCAGCGGCACTTTCTCGGTGATCGACGGCGCCACCCGGGCGGGAACGAATTCGGCGGCCGCGTCGATCGCGTCCTCCCCCATCACCCGGTAGGTGGTGTACTTGCCGCCGGCGATCGCCACCAACCCCGGGGCAGGCACGGCGACCGCGTGTTCGCGGGAGAGCTTCGAAGTGTCGTCGCTCTCCCCGGCCAGCAGCGGGCGCAGTCCGGCGTAGACGCCGTCGATGTCGTCGTGGGTCAGCGGGGTGGCCAGCACCGTGTTGACGTGGTCGAGGAGGTAGTCGATGTCGGCCTTCGTCGCGGCCGGATGCGCCAGGTCCAGATTCCAGTCGGTGTCGGTGGTGCCGATGATCCAGTGCGTGCCCCACGGGATCACGAACAGAACCGACTTCTCGGTCCGAAGGATGATCGCCACCTCGCTGACGATCCGGTCGCGGGGCACCACGATGTGCACCCCCTTCGACGCACGCACCCGGAACCGCCCGCGTTGGCGGGAGAGCGCCTGGATCTCGTCGGTCCACACCCCGGTGGCGTTGACGACGACGTGGCCGCGCACCTCGGTGACCGCACCGTCCTCGCTGTCGCGTACGGCGACGCCGATCACCCGGTCACCCTCGCGCAGCAGGTTCACCACCTGCGTGGAGGTGCGCACCACCGCGCCGTAGTGGGCGGCCGTGCGCGCGACGGTCATGGTGTGCCGGGCGTCGTCGACGACGGTGTCGAAGTAGCGGATCCCGCCGATCAGCGAGCTGCGTTTGAGACCCGGCGCCAGCCGCAGCGCCCCGGACTTGGTGAGGTGTTTCTGCGCCGGAACGGATTTGGCGCCGCCGAGCTGGTCGTAGAGGAAGATGCCCGCCGCGATGTAGGGGCGCTCCCACCACCTGTTGGTCAGCGGGAAGAGGAACGGCAGCGGTTTGACCAGGTGCGGCGCCAGCGTGGTCAGCGACAACTCGCGCTCGTGCAGCGCCTCCCGCACCAACCCGAATTCGAGCTGTTCTAGGTAGCGCAGCCCGCCGTGGAACATCTTGCTGCTGCGGCTCGACGTGCCGGAGGCGAAGTCACGCGCCTCGACCAGTGCGACCTTGAGTCCACGGGTGGCGGCGTCGAGCGCGGCGCCCGCGCCGACCACACCCCCGCCGATCACGACGACGTCGAACTGTTCGCTGCCGAGCCGCTGCCAGGCCTCGGCCCGCTGTTCAGGGCCGAGCAAAGTCTGCCCGTTCCCTGCGATCGGGTCACTCACCGTTCCCAGGCTACGTGCCGTCAGTCCAGATCGTCGTGTGCCATGAGACGACGCGCGGCCTCGACGATCGAACCGGACAGCGATGGATACACCGACAGCGTCTGCGCGAGGTCGGTGACCGAGATGCGGTTCTGCACCGCCAGCGCGATCGGCAGGATCAGTTCCGAGGCGATCGGGGCCACCACGACGCCGCCGATCACCACGCCGGTCGCCGGACGGCAGAAGATCTTGACGAAGCCGTGCCGCAGCAGGGACATCTTGGCGCGGGCGTTGGTGTTCAGCGGCAGCATCAGCGTGCGGGCGGGGACGCTGCCGTCGTCGATCGCGGTCTGCGGGATGCCGACGGCGCCGATCTCCGGCCGGGTGAAGGTGGCCGACGCGACCGTCCGCAGCCGGATCGGGGCGACGCCTTCGCCGAGCGCGTGGTACATCGCGATGCGCCCCTGCATGGCGGCGACCGACGCCAGCGGCAGCAGGCCGGTGCAGTCACCGGCGGCGTAGATGCCCGACGCCGTCGTGCGCGACACCCGGTCGACGGGGATGTAGCCGCCGCGGCCCAGCTCGATACCGACCCGCTCCAGCCCGAGACCCGTGGAGTTCGGCACCGAACCGACCGTCATCAGGGCGTGGCTGCCCTCGACGCAGCGGCCGTCGGCGATCTGCACCTTCACCCCGTCGGCGGTGCGGGTGACCGATTCGGCGCGGGCGTTCTTGACCAGGGTCACGCCGCGTTCGGCGAAGACCTCCTCCAGCGCCGCGGCGGCATCGCTGTCCTCGTGCGGCAGGATCTGGTCGCGGCTGGCGACCACGGTCACCGTGACACCGAGTTCGGTGTAGGCGTTGCAGAACTCCGCGCCGGTGACGCCGGAGCCGACGATCACCAGGTGTTCGGGCAGCTCGGTGAGGTCGTAGAGCTGCCGCCAGGTCAGGATGCGCTCCCCGTCGGGCACCGCGTTGGGCAGCACCCGCGGGCTGGCGCCGGTGGCGATGAGCACGACGTCGGCCTTGAGCACACCGGTCTTACCGTCGTTGGTGGTGACCTTGACGCGGTGCTGGGCCAGGCCCGGCGCGTCGTCGACCAGCTCACCGCGGCCGGCGATCACCGTCACCCCCTCACGCAGGAGCTGGCTGCCGATGTCGGCGGACTGCGACCGGGCCAGCGTCTTGACGCGGTTGTGGATCTGCGGCAGCGAGATCTTCGCGTCCTCGACGCTGATGTCGATCCCGAGTCCGGAGGCGCGGCGCAGTTCGGTGCGCACCCCGGTGGAGGCGATGAACGTCTTGGACGGCACGCAGTCGTAGAGCACGCAGGCGCCACCCACCCCGTCGGAGTCGATGACGGTGACGTGCACATCGGAGCCGTCGACGCCTCTGTTCGCGGCAACAAGGGCCGCCTCATAGCCGGCGGGCCCGCCGCCGATGATCACGATGCGGGTTGCCACGCCCACAATCTAGCGGGTCGGCGTACCGGTGCGCGGTGGCCGGATGCTTCCGGTCGCGGCGGCCCGGTGGCCGGTTAAGCTCTCCTACCGTGCCGCTCTACGCCGCCTACGGGTCGAACATGCATCCAGAGCAGATGATGGAGCGCGCACCGCATTCACCGATGGCCGGAACCGGATGGCTGCACGGGTGGCGGTTGACCTTCGGCGGCGAGGACATCGGCTGGGAGGGCGCGCTCGCCACCGTCGTGGAGGATCCGCTGTCGAAGGTGTTCGTCGTGCTCTACGACATGACCAAGGAGGACGAGGAGAACCTCGACCGCTGGGAGGGTTCGGAGCTCGGCATCCACAAGAAGATCCGCTGCCGCGTCGACCGGCTGTCGTCGGACACCGACACCGACCCCGTGCTGGCGTGGCTCTACGTCGTCGACGCCTGGGAGGGTGGGCTGCCGTCGGCGCGCTACCTCGGAGTGATGGCCGATGCCGCCGAAATCGCCGGTGCGCCAGCCGAATACGTGCACGATCTGCGGACCCGCCCGTCGCGCAGCATCGGGCCCGGCACCAAGGGCTGACGCACCTCGTTCGCGCGAGCGCGCGTGTCTGCACACGACACTCCGGTCGATGCACCGGCATTCGCGCACCGTCGCGCGCGATCGACCGTGCGCCGGCAGTCAGTCGTCGAGTTCGATCACCGGCATGGGCTGCGTCGGGACCTCCGCGACCGCCATCTTGGCCGCCGAATCCGGCGGGATGACGTCGCGCGCCATCGCGACGAGAGCCTGGTCGGTGCCGACGTCGCGGCCCGCGCGTTCGCTGAGCAACCAGCGCACCTCGAGCAGATCGCAGAACGCCTGGATCGGCGTGCCCGCGCGGCCGATCGCCTTGTGCGCGCGGTGCATGGTGGGCGTGGCGACCTCTCTGACCCACAGCTGAGCCGCCGTCGCATCGTCGACGTCGTGGCCGACCTCCTGGGCGAGTTGCGCCTGGAACGTCTGCAGATCGCCGAGCAGCGTGCGGGCCTGCCCCTCCCCGACGTCCAGCCCGGTCAGCGCGCGCAGCCGTTCGGCGTGGAAGCGTCGGTCGCCCACGGCGACGTGCAATCGCAGCCGGTCCGATGCCGTGTCGCTGACGGGTTGCAGGGTGACCTCTTCGACGGCGAAGCCCAGCTCGTTGAGCCGGCGGATCGTGCCCTCGACGCGGTACCGGTCGCTGAAGTCGAAGACCGGTTCGGCGTGCAGCACGTCCCACAGCCGCTGATAGCGGTTCGGGATGTCCTGCGCTTCGGCGATCAGCGTGTCCTCCAGCTCCTCCGAGGAGCCGAGGTAGGCGGCGAGGTCCATCAGGTCGGCGGCGACGTTCTCCACCAGGATGTCGAGGTCGTGGCGGCGTTGACCGTCCGACAGCCGGGGGTGCACCTCGGACGTCTCGGCGTCGACCAGCCACGCCTGCAGCACCTGACCGTCGCGCGAGAACAGGGTGTTGGCCAGCGAACAGTCCCCCCAGAAGACGCCGTGGCGGTGCAGTTCGACCAGCAGGGTGGCCATCGCGTCGAACAGCCGCGCCCGGTGTTTGGGTTCCTCGGGCGGCAGCCTGCGGAACAGCCGCCGGTACTGCCACGACCCGTCGAGGAAGCGGGTCACCAGGATCGAGGTGTCGAAGTCGGGCTGGCGGACCAACCCGGCCCGCTTCACCGCGGGCAGGCCCAACTCCTCGAGAGCGCCGAGCACGCCGTACTCCTTGTCGGCGATGCGCGGCGGCAGCTCTTTGACCGCCCACAGTGCGCCGTCGCAGGCGACGAACTTCACCAGGTGCCGGCTCGGGCCGACGGCGATGTCGCGCAGCGGCACGTCGGGCACCGACCACTCGGACAGCGGACGGTCCCAGGGCAGCGCGAGCAGCCCCGCGCCGGGAGTGCGCAGCCGCAGTTCGGGCACGGCCATGAGAGCCAGCCTCTCACTTCTGGCGGCGCGAGCGTGCGCGAAGTGCTGCCCGGGCCGCGGCGAGTCGTGGACAGACACGCACGCTCGCGCAGCCAGCCTGGCGTCAGGTGAGCGCGGCGGCCTGCTCGACGATGTTGACCATCAGCCGCACCCCGACGCCGAGCGCGCGCTCGTCGAGGTCGAACGTCGGCTGGTGCAGGTCGAGCTGCGGACCCCGGCCGCTCCACACTCCGAGGCGCGCCATCGCACCCGGCACCTCCTCGAGGTACCAGGAAAAGTCCTCACCGCCGCCGGACTGACGGGTGTCGGCCAGCACGTCCGGGCCGATCTCCTCGATCGCGTGCATCAGCACGCGGGTGGCGATCTCCTCGTTCACCACCGGCGGCACGCCCTGGCGGTACTGCAGGCTGTACTCGATGCCCAGCGGGGCGAGCAGCGACGAAACCGTCTCCCGCACAATCGATTCCAGCGTCACCCAGGTCTCGCGCGATGCGGTGCGGATGGTACCGGCCAGCGTGCCGCTCTGCGGGATCGCGTTGGCCGCGACCCCGGCGTTGACCGCACCCCACACCATCACCGTGCTGTTGCGGGGGTCGATGCGGCGCGACAGCACACCCGGCACGCCGGTGATCAACGTGCCCAGCCCGTAGACCAGGTCGCCGGTCAGATGCGGCCGGGAGGTGTGCCCGCCCGGCGACTGCAACGTCACCTCGACCTGATCGGCGGCCGAGGTGATGGGTCCGGGGCGCACCGCGACCCGCCCGACCGCGAGCCGCGGATCGCAGTGCAGCGCGAAGATGCGCGACACCCCGCTGAGCGCCCCGGCCGCGATCGCGTCGATCGCGCCGCCCGGCATCAGCTCCTCGGCCGCCTGGAAGATCAGCCGCACGCCGACGGGCAGTTCGGGCACCGACGCCAGCGCCATCGCGGCGCCGAGCAGCACCGCGGTGTGGCCGTCGTGGCCGCAGGCGTGCGCCACGTTCGGCACGGTCGACGAGAACGGCAACCCGGTGCGCTCGGCCATCGGCAACGCGTCCATGTCGGCGCGCAACGCGATGCGCGGACCGTGGTCGGGACCGAAATCGCAGGTCAGCCCCGTTCCGCCGGGCAGCACCTTGGGGTTGAGGCCGGCATCGGCCAGGCGGGCGCCGACGAACTGGGTGGTCGCGAACTCCTGGCGGCCCAGTTCCGGGTGGGCGTGGATGTGGCGGCGCCACTGCACCAGTTCGTCGTAGTGGTCCGACAGCCAACGCGCCGCGGCATGTTTGAGCACGCTCACGACGCCCGCCTTTCCTGCCGCTCCAGCACCCGGTCGCGCTCCGCGGGCGTCTCGGCGAGACGAACCACGGTGCGCGCCAACATGATCGCACCCTCGATGACGGCCTTGTCCGCGCTGGGTCCCGCCGCCGCAGCGGTGAACGCCGGCTGGTGGATCGACGCACCGCCGGCGTCGACGCCCACCACCGGGTGGATACCGGGCACGACCTGGGTGACGTTGCCCATGTCGGTGCTGCCGAGCGGCAGCGCGGCCTCGGCCTCGGCGGGCACCGGCCGGCGGCCGACGCGCTCCATCTCGTCGCGGAACACCCCGGCCAGCCAGCGGTCGGGGGTGAGCTCGGCGTAGGCCGGTGCGGTCTCGGCGACCTCGTAGTCACAGCCGGTCGCGACCGCACCCGCCTGGAAGCAGCCCGCCATCCGCTCCTCGAGCTCGCGCAGTGCGGCCGAATCAGTGGCCCGCATGGTGTAGCGCAGCCCGGTACGAGCCGGGATGACGTTGGTGGCCTGCCCGCCGTCGGTGACGATGCCGTGCACCATCTGCCCGGGCGCGAGCTGCTGGCGCAGCAGTCCGATCGCGACCTGCGCGACGGTGACGGCGTCCCCGGCGTTCAGCCCCAGGTGCGGCGCCACGGCCGCATGCGATTCACGGCCGGTGTAGGCGACGTCGACCTCCGACAGCGCCAGTGACCGCGCGGCGGCGATGTCGACCGGGCCCGGGTGCAGCATCACGGCCACCGCGACGTCGTCGAACACGCCGGCCTCGAGCAGCAGCACCTTCCCGCCACCGGTCTCCTCGGCGGGCGTACCGATCAGCACCACCGTCAGCCCCAGCTCGTCGGCGACGTCGGCGAGCGCCAGCGCGGTCCCGACAGCCGAGGCCGCGATGATGTTGTGGCCGCACGCGTGGCCGATACCGGGAAGCGCGTCGTACTCCGCACACACCCCGACCACCAGCGGCCCGCTGCCGTAGGAGGCGCGGAACGCCGTGTCGAGGCCACCGGCGGCGGTGGTCATCTCGAACCCGTACTCCGCGACCAGTACCTGAGTCTTCGCGCAGCTGCGGTACTCGGCGAACGCCAGCTCCGGTTCGGCGTGGATGGCGTGCGACAGCTCGACCAGATTGCCCCGGCGTCGGTGGACGGCGTCTTCGACGCTGCTCGACGCGGTGGCTGTGGGCATTGACGCAGTATCTCACTGCTTGATTGCTCCTCGCGCGAGCGCTCGTCACTGCTTGATTGCTCCTCGCGCGAGCGCTCGTCACTGCCCCATTGCTCCTCGCGCGAGCGCTCGTCACTGCTTGATTGCTCCTCGCGCGAGCGCTCGTCACTGCTTGATTGCTCCTCGCGCGAGCGCTCGTCACTGCCCCATTGCTCCTCGCGCGAGCGCTAAGCTCGCACATCGTGACCAGCCCGGCGGAGGTGGCCCAGCGCGCGGCGGAGGCGATCCGCGAGCGCACCGGCGTCGAGGATCACGACGTCGCGGTGGTGCTGGGTTCGGGATGGGCGCCCGCGGCCGAGGCGTTCGGCACGCCGTCGGCGACCATCCCGATGGCGGACCTGCCCGGCTTCACCCCGCCGACGGCCGCCGGCCACGGCGGACAGGCCTTGTCGCTGCGCATCGGTGCGCACCGGGTCCTGGTCCTCGTCGGTCGCATCCACGCCTACGAGGGCCACGACCTGCGCCACGTCGTCCACCCGGTACGCGCAGCGTGCGCCGCCGGGGTCCGCACGGTCGTGCTGACCAACGCCGCGGGCGGGCTGCGCGAGGACTTCACCGTCGGCCAGCCGGTGCTGATCAGTGACCACCTCAATCTCACGGCCCGCTCGCCGCTGGTCGGGGCACAGTTCGTCGACCTGGTCGACGCGTACTCCCCTCGGCTGCGCGCTCTCGCCAGGACGATCGATCCCACTCTCGCCGAGGGGGTGTACGCCGGCCTGCCGGGTCCGCACTACGAGACCCCGGCCGAGATCCGGATGTTGCGCACGCTCGGGGCGGACCTGGTCGGGATGTCGACGGTCCACGAGACGATCGCCGCCCGGGCGGCGGGTGCGGAGGTCCTGGCGGTCTCACTGGTGACCAATCTGGCGGCGGGGATGACCGGACAGCCGCTCTCCCACACCGAAGTGCTCGAAGCCGGCCGTCAGTCCGCGACCCGGATGGGTGCGCTGCTGGCGGGCGTCATCGCCGGTTTGTGACCGGAGAACCGGCGACCGGCCCACACCACCGCGCGGGCCAGCAGCGGCGACGCGAACAGCATCAGCAGCACCCGCAGCACCTGCGCGGCGATGATGAACGTGACGTTCGAGCCCGTCTCCACCGCCGTCGCCAACACCGCGTACACCCCGCCGGGACTGGTCGCGAGGTAACCCTCGAGCGGCGTGAGCGCGGTGTAGTGGGCGAGCACCACGCCGAGGCCCGCCGTGCTCACCCCGAGCACCACGATCAACGCGAGCGCCGCGGGCAGGATCCGGGCGATCGCGCGCAGCGACGCGGCGGTGAACGCCAGCCCGGCCTGCCAGCCGATCACGAAGTACGAGACCTGCACGAGCACTGCGGGGACGGACAGTCCGAACGACAGCCCGGTCAGTTGCAACACCACCGTCAGCGCCATCGGCCCGAGTAGACCGGCGCCCGGAAGCCGCAGCAGTCGCCCGCCCGCGGCGCCGACCACCACCAGCACCACCAGCATGCCCACGCTCAGATACCACGGCGCCGGCGCCGACGGGGTCACGCCGCTCGCGGGATGAGAGGTGTCGGGGTGGTAGACGAACGAGACGACGAGCGGCATGGACGCGGTCACCAGGGCCACGCGCAGGTACTGCACCACCGAGACCACCCGGTCGTCACCGCCGAGATCACGGGCGATGGCGACCAGGCCGGAGGCGCCGCCCGCCGTCAGGGCCAGCGATCCGGTGAGCGGGGTGACGTCGCGGTGCAGGCCGAGGAGCGCCCCCGCGAACACGCTCAGCAACAGAGTGGCCACGGCGATCGCGACGACGAACGGCCAATCCGAGCCCAGGGCGCCGAACGCGTCGTGCTGCACCATCGTGCCGATGTAGACGCCCAGGACACCCTGTGCGACGACGCCGGCGGGCCTGGGCACCCCGGCCGGCGCCAGGGCCGTCAGCGCCAGCACCACGCCGACGGCCAGTGCGGCGAACAGTCCGGCCGACGGCACGCCGGCGAGGGTGAGGGGAACGGTGACGGCGACCGACGCGGCCACCAGCAGCACCCATCTGAGGACTCTCGCCATCTCACCTCCCGCCCGTCGTTACCAAGTATGTCCTTGGCATCACTCCGGCGCAACAGGGTCCGAGGCGATGCGTCGAGAGGGCTGCCAGGTCACGAATTCGGCACCTGACGGGAACATTCGCGAAGCGTCCCCCATCGAAGAGATATGAAGGTATAACTTAGTGATGACCGATCGTGCCGCCCCCGCCACGGAGCTTCGCGAGGCCATCATGGCGGTGGCCCGCCAGATGCGTCGGCACCGGCCGGACCACGGCCTGACGCTCAGCCAGCTCGAACTGCTCGGCGAGATCAGCCGCACCGGCGTCACCACGCCGGCCGAACTCGGTGCGCGCCTGCAGGTCCGGGCCCAGTCGCTGACCGACAGCATCAACGGGCTGCTCGCCCGCGGCCTCATCTCGCGGCGCCCCGACGACCGGGACCGGCGCAGGCAACTCATCGAGCTGACCGCCGACGGCGCCGCACTGCTCGACGCCGACCGCGCCGAACGCGACGCCTGGCTGCACGGGGCGATGGCCGACACGCTGACCGACCTGGAATTCGATTTGCTGATGTTGATCGCACCAGTGCTGCGGAAGCTGGCATCAAATGACGCCAAAGTGGGCACACTTGGCCCATGACTTCCTCGGCGATCTCGACGACCGTGCAGGAATGGATTGCCCACGACCCCGATCCGCAGACCGCGGCGGAGTTGTCCCAGTGCAGTCCTGAGGAACTCGACGAGCGGTTCTCCCGCTCACTGACGTTCGGCACGGCCGGCTTGCGCGGCCCGCTGCGCGGCGGCCCCAACGGGATGAACCTGGCCGTCGTGCTGCGCGCCACGTGGGCGGTGGCCAAGGTGCTCAAGGACCGCGGGCTGGACGGTTCGCAGGTCGTCGTCGGCCGTGACGCCCGGCACCGGTCCGACGAATTCGCCCGCGCCGCCGCCGAGGTCCTCGCCGCACAGGGGTTCGAGGTGGTGCTGATGCTGGCGGCCGTGCCGACCCCGGTGATCGCCTTCACCGTGCGCCACATGAACGCCGTGGCCGGCATCCAGATCACCGCATCGCACAACCCGCCCACCGACAACGGGTACAAGGTCTACGTCGAGGAGGGGCTGCAGGTCGCCGGGGAGACCGCCGCCGAGATCGAGGCGGCGATCGCCGAGGCGCCGTTCGCCGACGAGATCCACAGGGCCGCGGTGGAAACGGGCGGCATGGAGGAGATCCAGGCCTACATCGAACGCACCACTCTGGTTCGGCGCACGAAAGACGATGTGCGCGTGGCCCTGACGCCGCTGCACGGGGTGGGCGGCGAGTACGCCCTCGACGCGCTGGTGCGCGCAGGCATCGTCGACGTCCACGTGGTGGAGGAGCAGTTCGCCCCCGATCCCGACTTCCCCACCGTGCCGTCGCCGAATCCGGAGGAACCCGGCGCCGTCGACGCGCTACTCGCCCTCGCCGCCGACATCGACGCCGAGATCGCGATCGCACTCGACCCGGACGCCGACCGGTGCGCGGTCGGTGTCCCGACTCCGGACGGTTGGCGCATGCTCTCCGGCGACGAAACCGGCTGGCTCCTCGGTGAATACCTGCTGGCGCAGGTGGAGCCGGGACCGGTGATGGAGCGGATGGTGGTGGCCAGCACGGTCGTGTCGTCGCGCATGCTGGCCGCGATCGCCGAATCCTACGGCGCCCGCTACGTGGAGACGCTGACCGGCTTCAAGTGGCTGAGCCGCGCCGTCGCCGACCTGCCGGGCCACACCCTGCTCTACGCCTACGAGGAGGCCATCGGGCACTGTGTCGACCCCGCGGCCGTCCGCGACAAGGACGGCATCACCGCGGCGCTGCTGGCGTGCGATCTGGTGGCGGCGCTGCGCGCGCAGGGCCGCACGGTGCTCGACAGCCTCGACGAGCTGGCCCGCCGCCACGGCGTGCACGTCACCGCGGCCGTGAGCCGTCCCGTTGCCGACGCCGACGACGCGGCCGCGGTGCTGGCGCGGCTGCGTGACACCCCGCCCGACCGCCTCGCCGGACACGAGGTCACCGTCACGGATCTGAGCACCTCCGACGGACCGCTGCGGTCGGATGCGCTGATCCTGGCCGGCGGCGACGCCGACACCTCGGTGCGCATGGTGGTGCGCCCGTCCGGAACCGAACCGAAGGTCAAGTCCTACATCGAGGTTCGCCGGGCCTGCCACGGAAACCTGGAGTCCGCGCGCGCCGAGGCGCAGCGGCTGCGCGACGAACTGGTGGCGCTGGCCGAGCAGTGGTGACTCAGCGGGGACCGAACTGGCGGTCCCCCGCATCGCCGAGCCCGGGCACGATGTAGGCGGCCTCGTCGAGGCCCTCGTCGATCGTCGCGGTGAACAACCGCATATCGGGTGCGGCCTTCTCGAGGGTCGCGATGCCCTCTGGTGCGACCACCACGCAGATGGCGGTGATGTCGACGGCTCCGCGCGCCTGCAGCAGTCCGACGGTGTGGGCGAGCGACCCGCCGGTGGCCAGCATCGGGTCGAGCACGAACACCGGCTGGGTGCTCAGATCCGCGGGCAGCGATTCCAGATACGGCGTCGGCTCGCGGGTCTCCTCGTTACGGGCGACGCCGACGAAGCCCACCTGCGCCTCCGGGATCAGCGCGTGCGCCTGGTCGACCATTCCCAGTCCCGCCCGCAGGACCGGCACCAGAAGGGGCGGGCGCGCCAGCCGTGAACCGGTCGTCACCGCGATCGGGGTCCGCACTTCGACGTCCTGACGGGCGGCGTCGCGGGTCGCCTCGTAGACCAGCATCAGCGTCAGGTCGCGCAGCGCGGAGCGGAATGCCGCGTTGTCGGTCGTCTCGTCACGCAGCGTGGTCAGCCGGGCAGCGGCCAGCGGGTGGTCGACGACGCGCACATCCATGGCGCAAGACCTTAGCGGGAACCGCATGGGCGTTCTCGGCGTCGTAATCGCATGCTCGCCGACACCCTGCTCGCCGACACGAACGCCATCCGTGCGCTCGCCCGCACCGACGGCGCGCACTCCGCCGACCTCGCCGCCGCCGCGGCCGCCCTGGCCGCCGTCCCCGTCGCCGCCGCCGCGGAATCGCTGGGCCCGGTCGCCGCGGAGTTCCTCACCGCGCTGTCGGATGCGGCGGCCGCCGAATCCGCCCGCGCCGCCGCCTTGGCCGAGCGGTTCGCCGGAGGGGCGGCCGCCGCGGCGTTCTCGGCCACCGCCTACGACGACGCGCAGGGGCGCACCGCCGCGCGGTTCGGGGTGTGAGCGATGCCGAGCGCGCTGGTCGCGGCGCTGTCCGCCCCGTTGCACGAGGTGCGCGCACTGGTCGGCCCCGGGTGGGCCGACGGCTCCGGGGGTGCGCCCGCCGCGGCGCTGACCGCGGTGCGCGACACCCTCGCCGGGGTCTCGGCCACCGCGCAGGAGGAGTGGCGGCGTACCGGTGACAGCTGGGCCGGCGTCGGCGCGGACCAGGCCGGTGTGTTCGCGTCGGTCACCTCGGCCGCGGTCACCGAGTTGGCCGAGCGCACGGGCCGGCTCACGGCCAGCACGCGGGAGGCGGGCGCGGCGGTCGCCCGCGCGCGGGCCCGCCTGGAGGGCATCGTCGACCGCTTCGAGGCGCGTGCGGCCGCCCTCGAACCTCATCTGGAGAGCCCGGGCGTGGCCGAGGACCTGCTCGCCGAGGCGCAGCGCGCCCTGCGCGAAGCCGTCGCCGTCGTGGAGGGGTTGCGCACCGAACTGGACGGTCACGCCGGTGCGCTCGCGGCGCCGGGCGCCCCGCCGCCCGCGGCGACGAGTGCGGCCGGCTTCGGTGGCGGCGCACCGCTGTCACCGCCGGGCGGCGGTGGCGGGCTGGGCAGCGGTGGCGGGCTGGGCAGCGGTGGTGGGCTGGGCAGCGGTGGTGGTCTGGGCGGCGGTGGCGGGCTGAGCGGCGGTGGTGGGCTGGGGGCCGCGCCGCTCGCCACGCTGGCGTCACGCGCGTCACCGGCCGGCTCGTCGGCGACGGGGTCCCGGCCCGACGCCGGGCTGTTCGGGGACGGGGTGGCGGTGCGGCTGCCCGACGGCAGTACCGCGACGGCACCGAACGCGGTCGCCGCCGATGCGGTGCGCCACGCCCTCACTCAGCTCGGCGTGCCGTACCAGTGGGGCGGCACCACACCGGGCGTCGGCCTCGACTGCAGCGGGCTGACCCAGTGGGCCTACCGCGAAGCCGGCCTGGAGCTGCCACGGCTGGCCCAGGAGCAGGACGTCGGCGCCGCCGTCGATGCCGGCTCGCTGCGTCCCGGCGACCTCGCGGTGTGGGACGGCCACGTCGCGATGATCGTCGGCGACGGCGTCATGGTCGAGGCGGGCGATCCCGTCAAACTCTCGGCGATACGGACGAGTAATGCGGGACAAGGGTTTCAGGGTTTCTGGCGGCCCACCGCCTGAGGCCGACGTGGACGGCGTGCTCGACCTGGCGCGCCGCCGCGCGTCGACGCTCGCGGAGGCCGACGACGCGCTGACCGTGCTGCGGGGCCGGGCGTGCTCGGCCGACGGGGCCGCCGAGGTCGTCGTCGACGGCGGCGGCAGGCTGGTGTCGTTGACGCTCGCCGAGTCGGTCACCGCGCTGACCGCAGCACGCATCGCGGCGCTCGTGGTCGACACGGAGCGGGCGGCGGCCCGCGATGCACTGGCGCGGCGGCACGCGGTGCTCGACGACCTGACCGCAGACCTCGGTCGTTAGGCTGTGCCGCATGGCTGCTGACATCGTGCCGGTTCGGCTCGGGCTGACCAAGGGCGACCTGTACACACTGTGGGCTCCGCGCTGGCGGGACGCCGGTGACGAATGGGAGGCCTTCCTCGGCAAGGACGAGGACCTCTACGCCTTCGAATCGGTGGCCGATCTGGTGGCCTTCGTGCGGACCAACACCGACAACGACCTCACCGACCATCCCGCGTGGGAGAAGCTCACCCAGGCGTCGGCGCACCGGCTCAAGCCCGGCGAGGACCGCGAATACGACCTCGTCGGCGTTCCGGAGACGGCGGCCGAGAAGGTCAGCGAGACGTCGATCACCACGCTGCACCGGGCACTTGCCATCGCCTCGGCCATCGGGTCGGTGTGCGATCTGCCCGCGGTGGCGAAGTTCTTCAACGGCAACCCGATGCTCGGCACGCTCGGTGGCGGCATCGAGGCGTTCAAGGGCCGCAGCGGGCGCAAGCGCTGGGGTGAGATCGAAGCCGTCATCGGCCGCAGCTGGGACGGCGTGCTCGACGCGATCGACGAGATCGTCACGATCCCCGACGTCGACGCGGCCGCCTCGGAGAAGGCCGCCGCCGAACTCGATCAGCCGGCCCCCGAACCCGAAGAGGACGAGGACATCGACGCCGCCGCCACCGCCGACGAGGCCGAGGACGCCGAGACCGACAGCGAGGACTCCGACGCGCTGGAATCCCCGGCCGCGGCCGCGGTGCTCGGTGGCGACGAGGACTTCTGGCTCAAGGTCGGTATCGACCCGGTGCGGATGATGACCCGGTCGGGCACCTTCTACACGCTGCGCTGCTACCTCGACGACGAGCCGGTGTTCTTGGGCCGCAACGGTCGCATCAGCGTCTTCGGTTCCGAACGCGCGCTGGCCCGCTACCTGGCCGACGAACACGACCACGACCTGTCGGATCTCGCCACCTACGACGACATCCGCACCGCGGCCACCGACGGCTCGCTGGAGGTCGAGGTCACCGACGAGAACGTCTACGTGCTCAGCGGCCTGGCCGACGACATCGCCGACGGCCCCGACACCATCGACCGGGACCAGCTGGAATTGGCGCTGGAACTGCTGCGCGACGTCGGCCAGTACTCCGAGGACAACACCGTCGACAAGACGCTGGACCCCGGCACCGCGCTCGGCGGGTTCGTCACCTACGCCCTGGACCCGGACACCGCCGACCGTCCCGAGCCGCCCTACGCCGAGGCGGTTCAACAGTGGGAGGCGCTGGAGGCGTTCGTCGAATCACGGCTGCGCCAGGAGTGACCGGGAATAGGTGACATGTCACCGATTGTTGGGGCGGATGTCCGCACCCGACGATCGGAGAGATGTCATGAAATTGCTCGAGAACAAGACCGCCCTGGTCACCGGCGCCACGTCCGGTATCGGGCTGGCCACCGCCCGACGGCTGGCCGACGACGGCGCCCACGTGTTCCTCACCGGCCGCCGCCAGGAGGCGCTCGACGCCGCCGTCGCATCCATCGGTGACGCCGCCACCGGGATCCGCGGTGACGTGTCCCGTCCGCAGGACCTCGAACCGGTCGTCGCCGCGATCGAAGCGCACGGCCGCGGCCTCGACATCGTCGTCGCCAACGCCGGCGGCGGGGAGTTCGCCGCACTGCCCGACATCACCCCAGAGCACCTGCAGACGACGTTCGGCACCAACGTGTTCGGCACCGTCTACACGGTGCAGGCGGCGCTGCCATTGCTCAACGAGGACGCCTCGATCGTGCTGCTGGGCTCGACCTCCGCGCACAACGGAACACCGTCCTTCAGCGCCTACGCCGCCTCCAAGGCGGCCATCCGCTCGTTCGGCAGGACGTGGGCGGCCGAACTGGCCGGCCGGGGCATCCGGGTCAACACGGTGACACCGGGTTCGACCGGGACGCCCGGACTCAAGGGACTCGCACCGAGCGGTCAGGAGCAGGGCATGCTCGACGAGATGGCCGCCGCGATCCCGCTGGGCCGCCTCGGCAGGCCCGAAGAGGTCGCCGCGGCGGTGGCGTTCCTGGCGTCGGACCAGAGCAGCTTCGTCACCGGCACCGAACTGTTCGTCGACGGCGGCGTCGAGCAGATCTGACTCACCCCTGCCGCGGCCGGTCCTCGTCGATGTCCGGCCGCGGCAGCGTGCCGTTGCGCAGTATCGACTCGTACGCCGCCGAGAGGATGTCGGCCAGCGAGTTCTCTTGCGCCGCGGTCAGATCGGCGAAGAACAAGTCCTTCACCCGGGCGGCGTGCCCGGGCGCGGCGGCCTCGAATTCGCGGCGGCCCAGCTCGGTCAGCGCGATGTCCGTCGCCCGCCGGTCCCCGTCGGACGCCGACCGCTCCACGAGTCCGCGGCGGCTCATCCGCTGCAGGTGGTGCGAGAGCCGGCTGCGCTCCCAGCCGATCGTCGTCGCCAGCACGTTGACCTGGGCGCGGTCCCGCGGGGCGTTGGTCAACGCGTTGAGCACCGTGTAGTCGGCCAGGGACAACCCGCTGTCGGCTTGCAGCTGCCGGTTCATCTCGTATTCGAGCCGGTGGTACACACGCATGTACGCCAGCCACGCGCGGCGCTGCGACGGGTTCAGCCGGCGGTCGTCCCCGCTCACCCGGCCAGGACGGCGTAGCGCGGTTTGATGACGTCGTCGATCAGCGCCAACCGCTCGTCGAACGGGATGAACGACGACTTCATCGCGTTGATGGTGAACCGCGCCAGGTCGCTCCAGCCGTAGCCGAACGCCTCCACCAGGCGCAGCATCTCCTGACTCATCGAGGTGTCGCTCATCAACCGGTTGTCGGTGTTGACCGTCACCCGGAAGCGGGTGCGCGCCAGCAAGTCGAAGGGGTGCTCGGCGATGCTGGGCACCGCCCCGGTCTGCACGTTGGAACTGGGGCACAGCTCCAGCGGAATGCGCTTGTCGCGCAGGATGCTCGCGAGCCGGCCCAGCTTCACCTGACCGTCGGGGGCCACGGTGATGTCGTCGACGATGCGGACGCCGTGGCCCAGCCGGTCGGCACCGCAGAACGCGATGGCCTCGTGGATCGACGGCAGGCCGAACGCCTCGCCGGCGTGAATCGTGAAACGCGCGTTGTTGCCCCGCATGTACTCGAACGCGTCGAGGTGACGGGTGGGCGGGTAACCCGCCTCCGCCCCGGCGATGTCGAAGCCGACGACACCGCGGTCGCGGAACCGGATGGCCAGTTCGGCGATCTCGCGTGAGCGCGCGGCGTGACGCATCGCGGTCACCAGACAGCGCACGGTGATGGTGCGGCCCGCGCTGGCTGCCGCCTTCTCGCCGTCGGCGAACCCGGCGAGCACGGCGTCGACCACCTGGTCGAGGTTCAGCCCACCCTCGATGTGCAGTTCCGGGGCGAAGCGGACCTCGGCGTAGACGACGTTGTCCTCGGCGAGGTCCTCCACGCATTCGAACGCCACCCGGTGCAGGGCCTCCGCGGTCTGCATCACGCCGACGGTGTGGGCGAACGGTTCGAGGTAGCGGACCAGGGAACCGCTGTGGGCCGCGGTGCGGAAGAACGTCGCCAGCTCGTCGACGTCGTCGGCGGGCAGGTCGTCGTATCCGGTCTGCGCGGCCAGCTCGAGCACCGTGGCCGGACGCAGCCCACCGTCGAGATGGTCGTGCAGCAGCGCCTTGGGCGCCTGGCGGATGTGGTCCAGTGTCAGCGGTGTCGTCATCGGCACATGCTCCTCACGTTCCCTCCTCAGACCGTCGACGTGATCCGGTCGATGATCAACCGACGCTGCGGCGGCGCGCCGTCCCCCACCGTCCAGGCACCGTCGAGTTCGGCCCGTGCCGGCCCGATCCGGGCCGGGGTGTCGGTGTAGAGGGTGAACAGCGGCTCGCCCGCGCGCACCGGTTCGCCGGGACGGCGGTGGATGCGGATCCCGGCGCCGAACTGCACCTGCTCACCGGGCGCCGAGCGGCCCGCCCCGAGCCGCCACACCGCCAGACCCACCGCCATCGCGTCGATGCCACCCATGGTGCCACCGCGCGGTGCCGTGACGGTGTCGGTGTGGACACCGATGGGCAACGCGCCGTCCACCAACGCGCGAACGTCGCCGCCCTGGGCCGCGACGAGCGCGTGGAAACAGTCCATCGCGGTGCCGTCGCGCAGCGTCTCGGCGGGATCCTTGGCGTCGAGCCCGACGGCGTCGAGCATCTCGGCGGCCAGCGCCAGCGTCAGCTCGACCACGTCGGCCGGTCCACCGCCGGCCAGCACCTCCAGCGATTCGGCGACCTCGACCGCGTTGCCGACGGCGCGGCCGAGCGGCACCGACATGTCGGTCAGCACCGCGCGGGTCACCAGTCCGTGCGCGTCACCCAGCTCGACCATGGTGCGGGCCAGTTCCCGGGCCTGGTCCTCGTCGGGCAGGAACGCGCCGGAACCGACCTTGGTGTCGAGCACCAGCGCACGGGCGCCCTCGGCGATCTTCTTGCTCATCACCGAGCTGGCGATCAACGGCAGCGATTCGGTGGTCGCGGTGACGTCGCGCAGCGCATAGATCTTGCGGTCGGCCGGGGCCAGCTCACCGGCGGCGAAGATCGCCGCACCGATCTCGCTGAGCTGTTGGCGGATCTGCGATTTGGTCAGCTCGGCGGAGAACCCGGGGATGGCCTCGAGCTTGTCGAGGGTGCCGCCGGTGTGCCCGAGCCCGCGCCCCGCCGCCTGCGGCACCGCGCCGCCGCAGGCCATCACCACCGGCACCAGCGGGATCGTGATCTTGTCGCCGACCCCGCCGGTGGAGTGTTTGTCGACCAGTGCGAGCGGCCGGCCATCAGAGCCGGGGCGGCGCAGATCCGTGAAGTCGAACCGCTCCCCCGAGGCGACCATCGCCGCGGTCCAGCGGGCGATCTCGGCGGCGGTCATCCCGCGCAGGAAGATCGCCATCAGCAGCGCCGACATCTGTTCGTCGGCGACGTGCCCGCGGGTGTAGCCGTCGATCACCCAGTCGATCGCCCCGTCGGACAGCACGCCGCCGTCGCGTTTGGTGCGGATGACCGTCGGAGCATCGAGATGCGACCATGCGCCCGCGCCATCGAAGGTGGTGTCGGTCACGGCTTTTCCTCCTCCGGCAGCCGGTGGTGCCGCGCCAGGTCGTCGGGCCCGAACGCGTCCGGCAGCAGCATGCGCAGCGGTCGCGGGCCGGCCGGGTGGTCGATCAGCAGCTCCGGCCCGCCGTGTTCGAGGAGCAGCTGGCGGCAGCGCCCGCACGGCATCAACACCTCCGCGTCGGGGCCGACGCAGGACAGCGCGATCAGCCGCCCGCCGCCGCTGGAATGCAGGGCGCAGACCACAGCGCACTCCGCACAGAGACCCAGGCCATATGAGACATTCTCCACATTGCATCCGGCCACCATCCGGTGATCGTCGACCAGCGCGGCGGCTCCGACCGGGAAACTCGAATACGGTGCATACGCCCGCGTGGATGCGTCGATTGCCTTGCGGCGCAACAATTCCCAGTCGATCTCTGGAGACATCACAGCTCCTTCGCCTCACCTCTGAATGGATTCCGAAAATTCCGCCACGGAGCCCGGCGCGACGGATAGGCAACCCTAACTTTTGCCCTCTGAGCGGGGCATACGGCAACACGCTAGTTCGTTCGGCAGTACAAAGGGGTTTAGAGTCGCCCCGAGGTTCGGGGCAGTGGTTCAGGCCAGCAGCGGTTCTGCTACCCGCCCCGGACGTCCACCGATGGCGTTGGAGGACCAATGAGTACTGCGACAACAGCGGATGCCGACGTTCCGTCGCCGCGTTCCAAACCAACCCGCCGGCGCACCCTCTACCGCGGTGACCCGGGTATGTGGTCGTGGGTGTTGCACCGCATCTCCGGGGCGGCGATCTTCTTCTTCCTGTTCGTCCACGTGGTCGACACCGCCCTGGTGCGGGTGAGCCCCGAGGCCTACAACGCCGTCATCGAGACCTACAAGACCCCGATCATCGGCCTCATGGAGATCGGCCTGGTCGCCGCGGTGCTCTACCACGCACTCAACGGCATCCGGGTCATCCTCATCGACTTCTGGTCCAAGGGCGCGCGCTACCAGCGGCAGATGCTGTGGGTGGTGGCGGGCGTGTTCATCACAGTCATGATCGCGTCGATCGGCGTGATCGGAATGCACATGGCGGAGCGATTCCTATGAGCCCAGTGGCCGAGAACCCGTACGACCACATCGGCGACCGCGGCGGGCCGGCGCCGGTGCTGCAGCGCAGCTACGACCGGCCGCCGAGCCTGGACAATCCGCGGGCGCCCAAACGCTCCGGCGGTATGCCGAACTTCGAGAAGTACGCATGGCTGTTCATGCGGTTCTCCGGGCTGGTGCTGGTGTTCCTGGCGCTGGGCCATCTGTTCATCATGCTGATGTGGCAGGACGGCGTGTACCGGATCGACTTCAACTACGTCGCCGAGCGGTGGTCGTCGCCGTTCTGGCAGACCTGGGATCTGCTGCTGTTGTGGCTGGCCCAGCTGCACGGCGGTAACGGCCTGCGCGTCATCATCGCCGACTACGCCCGCAAGGACTCGACGCGGTTCTGGCTCAACTCGCTGCTGGCGCTGTCGATGATCTTCATCCTCGTTCTCGGCACCTACGTGCTGTTGACGTTCGACGCGAACATCTCTTAAGGACGCAGCCCCATGATTGTTGAACATCGCTACGACGTCGTCATCGTCGGCGCGGGCGGCGCCGGTATGCGCGCCGCGGTCGAAGCCGGCCCCCGCGCGCGCACCGCGGTGCTGACCAAGCTGTACCCGACCCGCAGCCACACCGGCGCGGCCCAGGGCGGCATGTGCGCCGCGCTGGCCAACGTCGAAGAGGACAACTGGGAGTGGCACACCTTCGACACCGTCAAGGGCGGCGACTACCTCGCCGACCAGGACGCCGTCGAGATCATGTGCAAGGAGGCCATCGACGCGGTCCTCGACCTCGAGAAGATGGGGATGCCGTTCAACCGCACCCCCGAGGGCCGTATCGACCAGCGCCGCTTCGGCGGGCACACCCGCGACCACGGCAAGGCCCCGGTGCGTCGCGCCTGCTACGCCGCCGACCGCACCGGCCACATGATCCTGCAGACGCTGTATCAGAACTGCGTCAAGCACGACGTGCAGTTCTTCAACGAGTTCTACGCCCTCGACATCTCGCTGACCGAGACGCCGGGCGGCCCGGTGGCCACCGGAGTGATCGCCTACGAGCTGGCGACCGGCGACATCCACGTCTTCCACGCCAAGGCCATCGTGTTCGCCACCGGCGGTTCGGGCCGGATGTACAAGACCACGTCGAACGCGCACACGCTGACCGGCGACGGGCTGGGCATCATCTTCCGCAAGGGCCTGCCGCTGGAGGACATGGAGTTCCACCAGTTCCACCCGACGGGCCTGGCCGGCCTTGGCATCCTGATCTCGGAGGCCGTGCGCGGCGAGGGCGGCCGGTTGCTCAACGGCGACGGCGAACGGTTCATGGAACGCTACGCGCCGACGATCGTCGACCTGGCACCGCGCGACATCGTGGCGCGCTCGATGGTGCTCGAGGTGCTCGAGGGCCGCGGCGCCGGCCCGAACAAGGATTACGTCTACATCGACGTGCGCCATCTCGGTGAGGACGTACTCGAGGCCAAACTGCCCGACATCACCGAGTTCGCCCGCACCTACCTCGGCGTCGACCCGGTCAAGGAACTGGTGCCCGTCTACCCCACGTGCCACTACGTGATGGGCGGCATCCCGACCACGGTGAACGGGCAGGTGCTGCGCGACAACACCACGATCGTGCCCGGCCTCTACGCCGCCGGCGAGTGCGCGTGCGTGTCGGTGCACGGCGCCAACCGGCTGGGCACCAACTCGCTGCTCGACATCAACGTGTTCGGCCGCCGTGCCGGGATCGCCGCCGCGAACTACGCGATGGGCCACGACTTCGTCGACCTGCCCGAGCGGCCCGCGGAGATGGTGGTCGGCTGGGTCGGCGACATCCTGTCCGAGCACGGCAACGAGCGCGTCGCCGACATCCGCGGCGCGCTGCAGCAGTCGATGGACAACAACGCCGCGGTGTTCCGCACCGAGGAGACGCTCAAGCAGGCGCTCACCGATATCCACGGACTCAAAGAGCGCTACTCGCGAATCACGGTGCAGGACAAGGGCAAGCGGTACAACAGCGATCTGCTGGAGGCCATCGAGCTGGGCTTCCTGCTGGAGCTGGCCGAGGTCACCGTCGTCGGCGCGCTCAACCGCAAGGAGTCCCGCGGCGGCCACGCCCGCGAGGACTACCCCAACCGCGACGACACCAACTACATGCGCCACACCATGGCCTACAAGCAGGGAACGGATCTGCTGAGTGACATCCGGCTGGACTACAAGCCGGTGGTGCAGACCCGCTACGAGCCGATGGAACGGAAGTACTGATGAGCGCGCCTGTTCTCGACAAGCAAGACACTCCCCCCGTGCCCGAGGGCGCGGTGATGGTGACGCTGAAGATCGCCCGGTTCAATCCGGAGGACCCGGACGCCGCCGGCTTCCAGAGCTTCCGGGTGCCGTGCCTGCCGACCGACCGGCTGCTCAACCTGCTGCACTACGTGAAGTGGTACCTCGACGGCACGCTGACGTTCCGCCGGTCCTGCGCGCACGGCGTGTGCGGGTCGGACGCCATGCGGATCAACGGCGTCAACCGGCTGGCGTGCAAGGTGCTCATGCGCGACATGCTGCCGAAGAACCCGCGCAAGCAGCTGACGATCACCATCGAGCCGATCCGCGGCCTGCCCGTGGAGAAGGACCTCGTGGTCGACATGGAACCGTTCTTCGACGCCTACCGCGCCGTCAAGCCGTACCTGATGACGAGCGGCAACCCGCCGACCAAGGAGCGTATCCAGAGCCAGGTCGACCGGGCGCGCTACGACGACACCACCAAGTGCATCCTGTGCGCGGCGTGTACGACGAGCTGCCCGATCTACTGGACCGAGGGCTCCTACGTCGGCCCGGCCGCCATCGTCAACGCCCACCGGTTCATCTTCGACAGCCGCGACGAGGGCGCCGCCGAACGCCTCGACATCCTCAACGAGGCCGACGGGGTGTGGCGCTGTCGTACCACGTTCAACTGCACCGAGGCGTGCCCGCGTGGTATCCAGATCACCCAGGCGATCCAGGAGGTCAAGCGCGCGCTGATGTTCGCGCGCTGACCCCTCCGCGAGCGATGTGGGGTTACGCCGGCGGCGTCGCCCGGTCGAGCCCTTCGTCCTCGGCCGGTTCAGGCTCTTCGTCCTCGGCCGGTTCGGGCTCGGTGTTCTCACCGGCCCGCTCACCCACCCGCTCGTCGTAGTAGCGGATGATCACCGCCACCGCGGCGGCCACCGGGACGGCCAGGAACGCGCCGATGACGCCGAAGGTGGAGGCGCCCAGTGTGACCGCCAGCAGGACGATCACCGCGTGCAGCTTCATCGACTTCGACTGCAGCCACGGCTGCAGCACGTTTCCTTCCAGCTGCTGGACCGCGAGAATGATCCCCAGCACGATCAGCGCCTCCACCGGACCGTTCGACACCAATGCGATCAGTACGGCCAGACCACCGGCGACGAACGCGCCGACGATCGGCACGAACCCACCGATGAAGGTGATGATCGCCAGGGCATACGCCAGCGGCACGCCCAGGATCACCAAGCCCGCCCCGATCAGCACCGCATCGACGAGACTGACCAGCGCCTGTGTGCGGATGAAACCGCCAAGGGTCGACCAGACCCGCTCGAGGACCTCGGCCACATGTGAGGCGGCGGGGTTGCCGACGGCATGGCGCAACCACGGGATGAAGCGCGGCCCGTCCTTGAGCATGAAGAAGGTGACGACGACGGCGGTGAACACTGTGACCAGCGCGGACGTCGCGGCACCGACGCCGGTGAACACCCCGGATGCGATCTGTGCGCTACTCGAGTTCAACCGATCGGTGATCGCCGCGACGGCCGAATTGAGCTGCGCCTCACTGATGTTCAGCGGTGGCCCGCCGAGCCAGTCCCGCACCTTCACGACACCCGCGGTCGCCTGCTGCGCAAGTTCGGTGGACTGTTCGACGATGGCCGGCGCCACTGCAGCGACCACACCACCCAACACCCCGACCGCGACGAGCAGGGTCAGCAGGACTGCCGCCGCCGGGGGCACACCCTTGGCGCGCAGCCAGCGCACCGGTGGCCACAGCACCGTGCACACGACCAGGGCCAGCAACACCGGCAGCAGGATCACCCAGGTCTTGCCCACGACCCACGCCAGCACCCACAGCGCGGCGGCGACCGCGATGAACTGCACCGCGACCACAGCGCTCGATCGAAGATGGGCACCGTAGACCGCCCCGCGGCTGGGGGCGGTACTCGTCTGCTCTTGCACCCCCCTTCACTACCCGCCGACGGCCGGGCACTCAACCCTTCTGCGAGACCAGACACACAATCGCCCTCTTCCGTTCGGGAAAAGGGCGATTGCGGGTGTGCCGGCGCTAGATGACGACCACCGGGATGAAGACGCCGAACAGCCAGAATCCCCAGCTCCGGAAGCCGGGATCCCAGATCGGGCTGACCCGGTAACCCCAGTAGTCGACGAACTGCGGCGGATGTCCTCGCCAGTGCAGCGGCGGAGGCGGACCCCACCCCCACGGCGGCCGGTCGTCGTTACGCCACCTGTTATCGCGCCACCACTTGTCCCAGTCTCGGTCGTCGCCACGCCAGCCACGGTCGTGGTCGTTCCATCCCCGGTCTCCCCACTGGCGGTCCTTGTCGGGTTTCCAGCCCGGATCCGCGCCGGCCGGCGCGATCCCGGCCCCCGCCGCGGCCGCGGCCAGAACGCCGGCGACGACGCCTCCCGCGATGATTCTCTTCACGGTCATGTGTGCGACTCCTTGTCTACGTGGAACTGACCCGGATCGCCCCGACTCGATATTGACCCCTGGTGAGATTATCGGCCGCCGGGGGCTGCCCGACAAGCGCGGTCACACCTCGGCGGGCTGTCTCGTCATGGGGGTATGACGACAACACGCATCGACCCCGTCCCCCCGCAGCGCGCATCGCTGCTGACCAAGCTGTTGTACCGGGTGGCCAAGCGCCGCTTCGGCGAGGTGCCCGAACCGTTCGCCGTCGCCGCGCACCATCCCCGCCTCATGGTGGCCAACGTGGTGCACGAGGGGCTGCTGCAGTCCGGCTCCACCGTGCTGCCGGCTGCGGTCCGTGAGCTCGCGGTGTTCTGGACGGCGCGCACCGTCGGGTGCTCGTGGTGTGTCGACTTCGGCGCGATGCTGCAGCGCCTCGACGGCCTCGACGTCGAACGCCTCACCGACATCGACGACTACGCCACCTCACCGCGCTACTCCGACGACGAGCGTGCGGCCATCGCCTACGCCGACGCGATGACCACCGACCCGCACACCGTCACCGACGAGCAGGTCGCCGATCTGCGCCGCCGGTTCGGCGACGCCGGGGTGATCGAGCTGACCTATCAGATCGGGGTGGAGAACATGCGGGCCCGGATGTATGCGGCCCTGGGCATCACCGAGCAGGGGTTCAGTACGGACGCGTGCCGGGTGCCGTGGTTTGCGCGCGACGAAGGGGCGACCCCGTGAACTTGTCCGGGTTGGCGATGTCCCACACCGCGCAGACCAGCCCGTCGCGCACGGTCAGCGCCGTCACCCGCGGCATCATCGCGGGCCGCCCGTCGCGGGCCGGGGTGCCCGGCGTCCAACTGCCCAGCTGACCGTTGACCAGCGCGGGTTGCGCGGACTCCAGCCAGCCCGGCCCGTACCTGCGCGCCAGGCCGAACAGGAACCGCGCGACCTTGTCGGCGCCGCGGATGACCTGCGCGGCCGTCGGCGCCCGACGATTGGCATCCCCGGTGAACGTGGCGTCCGGATGCAGAAGTCGCACAACGGCTTCCATGTCACCGGCGGCCAGCGCCGCCATCAGCGCACCGGCCACCTCGGCGTGGACGTCGTCGGAGACCGGAGGCGGCGCCGAGGCGACGGCGCGGCGGGCCCGCGACGCCAACTGGCGGGCGGCGGCCGGGGTGACGCCCAGGACGTCGGCGATCTCGGTGAACGGCAGCGCGAACCCGTCGTGCAGGACGAAGGCGACCCGCTGATCGGGGTTCAGCCGCTCCAGCACCACCATCGCGGCGAAGCGGGCGTCGTCGGCGGCCACCACCGCGGCCAGCGGGTCGGTGCCGTCGAACGAGGTGACCACCGGTTCGGGCAGCCACTGCCCGACATAGGTCTCGCGCCGGTGCGCCGCCGACCGCAACCGGTCGAGGCTGAGCCGGCTCACCACCGTCGTCAGCCACGCCCGCAGGTCGGCGATCTCGGCGCCGCTGCCCTGCCACCGCAGCCAGGCGTCCTGCACGGCGTCCTCGGCGTCGGCCAGTGTGCCCGTCAACCGGTAGGCGACCGACAACAGATACGGTCGCAGTCGTTCGAATTCGTCGACCCGCGCGCTCGCGGTCATACCGGGAGTGTAGGACGGCCCGCGAGACTGCGGTTGATGACGGTTTTCGGCCGGAATCCGTCACCAACCGTATTCTCGGCGGAGTGCCACCGCGCTCGGACCGGGTCGCGTCGCTCACGGGTCTGCGGGCCGTGGCGGCGCTGCTCGTGGTCGGCACCCACACGGCGTTCGCCACCGGAAGCCTCTCGCACGGGTTCCTCGGTTACGTGTACGCACGGCTCGAGATCGGGGTCGCGCTCTTCTTCGTGCTGTCCGGCTACCTGTTGTTCCGGCCGTGGGTCCGCGCCGCCGCCGAGGGGCGGCCCGCACCGGAGGTCGGCCGCTACGCACGGCGCCGGGCACGCCGCATCATGCCCGCGTACCTGCTGACCGTGGCCGTGGTCTACGTCGTCTACGCGTACCTGCCCGCGCTCGCGACGCCCGGCCAGACGTGGGCCGGACTCCTGCGACACCTCACGCTCACCCAGATCTACACCGACGACTACCTGCTCACCTACCTGCACCACGGCCTGTCGCAGACGTGGAGCCTGGCGGTGGAGGTGTCGTTCTACGCGGCACTGCCGATGCTTGCGTACCTGCTGCTGGTGGTGCGGTGCCGCAACACATGGCGCCCCGCCCGGCTGCTGGGGGCGATCGCCGCGCTGGCCGCCGTCAGCCCGCTGTGGCTGATCGCCGTGCAGACGACCGACTGGCTGCCGAACTCCGCCGGCATGTGGCTGCCCGCCCACCTGTCCTGGTTCGCGGGCGGGATGGGACTGGCGGTGCTCGCCTCCATGGGCGTCCGCTGCCGCGCCGCGACGGCGTTGCCGTTGGCGGCCGCGCTCTTCCTGGTGGTCAGTACGCCGCTGGCCGGGGCGATCACGATGGGCCCGGTGCCGGTGTGGGCGCCGCTGCTGAAGAACCTGCTCTACGCCGGCATCGCCACGCTCGCGGTCGCGCCCCTGGCGCTCGGCGGCGGCGGGCGGTACGCGCGGGTGCTCGGCAGCAGGCCGATGACGTGGCTCGGTGAGGTCTCCTACGAACTGTTCCTCGTGCACGTGCTCGTGATCGCCCTACTGGTGCACGCGCTCGACTGGCCGCTGTTCGGCGGTTCGCTCCCGGGGATGCTGGCACTGACCCTGCTCGTCGCCGTGCCGGCGGCGTGGGGGCTGAACCGGCTCACCCGCCGCCGCAGTGAAGACGCCGCCACCGCCACCGCGGCGGCCCGCAGCGAGTTTTCCGGTTCGCCGAGGTTTCAGCACATCGGCGGGTGAGAATCCAGGGGACACCCAGCGGTACCGACGCGGAGGTGGCCACATGGTCCGAGCACTCATCCCCTCGATCGCCGTGACGGCCGGACTGCTGGCCTCGGCGCCGCCCGCGGCCGCCGACGAATCCGCCCTGCTGGAGTTGCAGCCGCAGTTCGCGTTCCTGACCACCCAGCAGATCCTGCGCGAGGGTTACTGGGCGTGCCGGGCGGCGCGAAGCGGGATGGGATCCTCGCAGATCGTCCCGATGGTCCAGGAGCAC
Source organism: Mycolicibacterium litorale (assembly GCF_014218295.1). The sequence continues at coordinate 1,319,568 of NZ_AP023287.1, read as the reverse complement.
CTCGAGTACTCGGGCGCCTCCCTGGCGGTCGCCAACAAGATCGTGTCGACCGCCATCGTCCACCTCGACTGCTGACGACCTACCGCTTCGCGAAGATGGTGCGGTGCCACTCCTTGTCGGCGACGCCGGTGATGTCGCTCATCACGTGCTTGATGGTGAGGTACTCCTCGAAGGAGTAGTCGCTCATGTCCTTGCCGAAGCCGGAGGCGCCCACGCCGCCGTGGGGCATCTCGCTGATGATCGGGATGTGGTCGTTGATCCACACGCATCCGGCCTGGATCTCCCGTGACGCCCGCTGGGCGCGGTAGACGTCGCGGGTCCACGCCGACGCCGCAAGCCCGTAGTCGGTGTCGTTGGCCTGCCGCAGCGCATCGTCGTCGTCGGTGAAGGAGCGGACGGTGAGCACCGGCCCGAAGACCTCTTCGCGGTACACCTCGGACTGCTCCGACACGTCGGCGATCAGGGTCGGCCGGTAGAACGATCCGGGCAGGTCCGGAATCGTCCCGCCGGTGACGACGCGGCCGCCCCCGCCCGGCGCCCGCGACACCATGCCCGCCACCTTGTCGCGGTGGGCGATCGAGATCAGCGGGCCGAGGTCGGTGTCGGGGTCCTGCGGATCGCCGACGACGATCTTGCCCATCACCTCGGCGACGCCCGCCACGAAGTCGTCGTAGAGGTCACGGGCGACGATCGCGCGGGTCGCGGCCGTGCAGTCCTGACCGGAGTTGATCAGCGCACCGGCGACCGCACCCTGGATCGCGGCGTCGAGGTCCGCGTCGTCGAACACCACGAACGGGGCCTTGCCGCCGAGTTCGAGCTGGGTGCGGTGGCCGTGCACGGCGGCCGCCGACATGACCTTGCGTCCGACCGCGGTCGACCCGGTGAACGTCACCAGGTCCACGCCGGGGTGCCCGGCCAGCGCGGTGCCGACGTCGGCGCCGAACCCGGTGACGACGTTGAGGACTCCCGGGGGCAGCCCGGCCTCGCCGGCGAGGCGGGCCAGCGTAAGCGTGGTCAACGGGGTCAGTTCGCACGGTTTGATCACCACGGTGCAGCCGGCGGCCAAGGCGGGCAGTACCTTCCACACCGCCATCTGCAGCGGGTAGTTCCACGGGGTGATGGTGGCGACGACGCCGATCGCCTCGCGCCGGATGCTCGACGTGTGGTCGCCGGAGTATTCGGCGGTCGCCTTGCCCTCGAGGTGGCGGGCGGCGCCGGCGAAGAAGTCGATGTTGTCGACGCTGCCCGGCACGTCGAACTCGCGGGCCAGCCGCACCGGCTTGCCGGTCTGGCTGACCTCCTCGGCGACCAGGACCTCGGCGTGCTCGTCGGCCAGCTTGGCGAGTTTGGCCAGCACCGCCGAGCGCTCGGCCGGCGTCGCGGTCGCCCAGCCGGGCAGTGCGGCGCGCGCGGCGGCCACCGCCGCGTCGACGTCGACGTTGGCGGCGCGGGCGTATTCGGTGACGACCTCACCGGTCGCCGGGTTGACGATCTGGAAGGAGCCGCCGGAGGTCTCGACCGGCGCACCGGCGATCCAGCTGCTGGCCACGGAAGGGGACGTCAAAGCGTTCGACACAAGCGCAGTCATGCGTCCAAAGCTATCGGACCGAACCGGCCACTGCTACGCATCTCGCATAGCCACACGGTTGAAACAATTGATTTCATAGATCTGGTTGCCCCATACGACGAATTCCGTGCACAATGCCACATATGGCCAACCCCGAGGGCGAGCACGACATTCAACCGGTGTCGCTGCGCGTGAGCCAGTCGCGCCCCGGCGCGTACTTCCAGCTCGACGAGCTGTCCAAGGCGATCATCGAGAAGCTCCAGCAGGACGGGCGCCGCTCGTACGCCGGAATCGGCAAGGCGGTGGGCCTGTCGGAGGCGGCGGTGCGCCAACGCGTCCAGCGGATGGTCGACGCCGGCGTCATGCAGATCGTCGCCGTCACCGATCCGATGCAGCTGGGGTTCGCCCGGCAGGCGATGATCGGCATCCGCTGTACCGGCGACACGACGAAGATCGCCGAGAAGCTGGCCGCCATCCCGTCCGTCGACTACGTGGTGCTCACCGCGGGTTCGTTCGACGCCATCGCCGAGGTGGTGTGCGAAGACGACGACGACCTCCTCGACCTGTTGAACACGCGGATCCGCGCACTACCGGGAGTGGTCTCCACGGAGACCTTGGTATATCTCAAACTTGTTAAGCAGCAATACAATTGGGGAACACGATGACGCAGGACTACATCACCGAACCCGTCACCAGCGAGCTCGGCGCCAAGGCCAACCGCCACCTGTGGGGGCATTTCGCCCGCCACGGCGAAGGCATCACCCCGCCGATCATCACCCGCGGCGAAGGCGTGCGCATCTGGGATGACAAGGGCCGCAGCTACATCGACGGTCTGAGCGGGCTGTTCGTGGTCCAGGTCGGGCACGGCCGCAAGGAACTCGCCGAGGCCGCCGCCAAACAGGCCGAGACGCTGTCGTTCTTCCCGCTGTGGTCCTACGCCACCCCGCCCGCGATCGAACTCGCCGAGCGCGTCGCGAACTACGCGCCGGGCGACCTGAACCGGGTCTTCTTCACCACCGGCGGCGGCGAAGCCGTCGAGAGCGCGTGGAAACTGGCCAAGCAGTACTTCAAGCTGACCGGCAAACCCGGTAAGCACAAGGTGGTCTCGCGCTCGATCGCCTACCACGGCACCCCGCAGGGCGCGCTGGCGATCACCGGCATCCCGGCGTTCAAGGCGCCGTTCGAACCGCTGACCCCCGGCGGTTTCCGCGCACCCAACACGAACTTCTACCGCGCGCCCGAACCGTACGCGCACGACGCCAAGGCGTTCGGGCAGTACTGCGCCGACCGCATCGCCGAGGCCATCGAGTTCGAGGGCCCCGACACCGTCGCGGCCGTCTTCCTCGAGCCCGTGCAGAACGCGGGCGGCTGCTTCCCGCCTCCCCCCGGGTATTTCGAGCGGGTCCGCGAGATCTGCGACGAATACGACGTGCTGCTGGTGTCGGACGAGGTGATCTGCGCCTACGGCCGCATCGGGTCGATGTTCGCCTGCGACGACTTCGACTATGTGCCGGACATCATCACCAGCGCCAAGGGCCTGACGTCGGGGTACTCGCCGCTGGGCGCGATGATCGCCAGCGATCGGCTGTTCGAGCCGTTCAACGACGGTAAGACCACCTTCGGGCACGGCTACACCTTCGGCGGGCATCCGGTGTCCGCAGCGGTGGCGCTGGCCAACCTCGACATCTTCGAGCGCGAGGGCCTCAACGACCACGTCAAGGAGAACGCCCCGGCGTTCCGGGCCACGCTGGAGAAGCTCTACGACCTGCCGATCGTCGGCGACGTCCGCGGCGAGGGGTTCTTCTACGGCATCGAGCTGGTCAAGGACAAGGCGACCAAGGAGACGTTCGACGACGAGGAGTCGGAGCGGCTGCTGCGCGGATTCCTGACCCCGGCGCTGTGGGACGCCGGCCTGTACTGCCGCGCCGACGACCGGGGCGACCCGGTGGTCCAGCTGGCGCCGCCGCTGATCAGCGGTCAGGCCGAGTTCGACGCGATCTACGAGATCCTGCACGGCGTGCTCAGCGAGGCGGGCCGCAGGCTCTGACCGCTCAGCGCGCCGAGACTGCTCGGGGATCGCCGATTCGGCCGGAAAACGTGATCTCCCAGCAGGCTCGGCGGGCCGCCGCGTAGCGTCGGCGGCGTGGCCGTAACGCGCAAGCCGCCGATCTCCCCCGTCCGCTGGCAGCCACCGCCCGTCGACGAGCTGCCGCCGCTCCCCTCGCCCGCGATCACCGTCGTGCCCATGCCGGGTCACGCGCCGGAGGACGTGGTAGTCGACGCGCATGGCCGGCTGTGGACGGGCGTCGACGACGGGCGCATCCTGCGGCTCACCCCCGACGGTGGCGACCCGACCGTCGTCGCCAACACCGGCGGCCGCCCGCTCGGCCTTGCGGTGGCCCGCGACGGGCGGCTGCTGATCTGTGACAGCCCGCGCGGGCTGCTCGCACTCGACCCCGACACCGGCGCGCTGGAACCGCTGGTCGAGACGGTCGGGGGCCGGCACCTGCAGTTCTGCTCCAACGTCACCGAAACGGCCGACGGCACAATCTATTTCACCGAATCGACGAGTGCGTTCACCTATGCGCACTTCAAGGGTGCGGCGCTGGAGGCACGCGGCAGGGGCGGGCTGTTCCGCCGCGATCCCGACGGGACGGTGACGACGCTCGCCGACGGGCTGTACTTCACCAACGGCGTGACCGTGACCGCCGACGGATCGGCGCTGGTGTTCGCCGAGACGCTCGGCCGCCGGCTGTCGAAGTTCTGGCTGACCGGTCCGCAAGCCGGGACGATCACGCCGCTGGCCCGGCACCTGCCCGGCTATCCCGACAACCTCTCGACCGGCGCCGACGGGCGGATCTGGGTGGCGATGGTCTCACCGCCCAACGCCGCCGCGGAGACGCTGGCGCCGCGCGCCCCGGTGCTGCGCAAGCTGCTGTGGCTGCTGCCCGACCGGTTCGCCCCGCAGCTCACCCCCGAGGTGTGGGCGGTGGCGTTCGACCCGGACAGCGGCGCCGCGGTCGCCGGGTTGCGGACGACCCATCCCGACTTCGGCATGGTGACCGGGCTGGTGGAGTCGGGCGGACGGCTGTGGATGGGGTGCATCAACGCGTCGGCCCTGGCACATGTCGCACTCGACGGCCTGACACTGTGAGCGCCGAGATCGACGTTTTGCCGTCAACCTCTCGGACTTCTGCGCCCGTTTGTTCGTTTGGGCGAGTTCGTTTTGGGCGATGAGCACCGCGAGCCTCCGGGCGAACGGCGCGCCGATCCCCTAATCTCCGCGTTGATGGCGACCTCACGGAACCTCTCGACCCGCGCTGCCGCGCTGGCCGCGGCGGTGGCGATGCTGGTCGCACCCGCACTCGTCGCAGCGCCGGGTGCCGGTGCCCAACCCGCCCCGCAGACCGCGACGTGCCCGTACCGCGAGACCACGCCCCCGGCGATCGACGCGTCCGAAGTGCCCAAGCCCGGGCAGGCGCCGCCCGTCGCGCTGCCCGTCCCGAGCACCCCGCTCGGCGGCGACGCGCTGTCCGGCTGCGGCATCATCACCGCACCCGGCGCGCCGCCCGCACCCGGTGACGTCTCGGCCGAGGCGTGGCTGGTCGCCGACATGGACACCGGTGACGTGATCGCGGCCCGCGACCCGCACGGCAGACACCGCCCGGCCAGCGTGATCAAGGTGCTGACCGCGATCCAGTCGCTCGAGGAACTCAACCTCGCCAAGGCCGTGCCCGGCACCGCCGAGGACGCGGCGTCCGAGGGCACCCGCGTCGGCGTCGACGCCGGCGGCGTCTACACCGTCAACGATCTGCTGCACGGGCTGATGATGTACTCCGGCAACGACGCCGCCCACGCGCTGGCCCGCCAACTCGGCGGCATGGACACCGCACTGCTCAAACTCAACCAGCTGGCCGGCAAGCTCGGCGGCCGCGACACCCGCGTGGCCACGCCCTCCGGGCTGGACGGGCCGGGGATGAGCACGTCGGCCTACGACCTCGCGCTGTTCTACCGATACGCCTGGCGCAACCCGACTTTCACCGAGATCGTGTCGACGCGCACCTACGACTTCCCCGGTCGCGACGGCAACCCGCCGTACCCGATCGAGAACGACGTCAAGCTGCTCTACAACTATCCGGGGGCGCTCGGCGGCAAGACCGGCTTCACCGACGACGCCGGGCAGACCTTCGTCGGCGGCGCCGAACGCGACGGGCGCCGACTGGTCGCGGTGCTGCTGCGCGGGACCCGCCAGCCCATCGCGCCGTGGGAGCAGGCCGCCCGCCTGCTCGACTACGGCTTCGGCCTGCCGCAGGGCACCAAGGTCGGCACGCTGATCGAACCCGACCCCTCGCTCGGCCCGGAGCCCGACACCGCCGAGACCGAGGCCGCCGCGCAGGCGGCCGCGGTGCTGCCCGCCGCCGACGCCATGCCCGTGCGGGTCGGTGTGGGCGTGATCGGAAGCATCATCGTGTTCGCGCTGATCATGGCGGCCCGCTCCCTCAACCGGCGCCCGCAGCACTGACGGTCACGCCCAGCGGCGCAGCAGCTCCTCGGCGTCCGCGCACAGGCGCGCGATCAACTCGGCGGCCGGCTCGGCAGCCGTCACCATGCCCACGCCCTGACCCGCGTTGACCGGCGTCGGCCGGCCCGCGCCGTCGGTCAGCACACGTTCGGGAAGGTGCTCGGGCCACGGGTAGCCGCTGTCGATGTCGAAGGTCCGGGTCAGCGCCGTCTGGTCGCCCTCGGCGGCCATCATGGCCCCGCGCGCGGCCGGTTGCGTCGTCGCCTCGGGGCAGGCGGCGAAGGCGGTGCCGACCCACGCGGCCGAGGCACCCGCGGCGAGCACGGCGGCAAGGCCACGCCCAGAGGCGATCCCGCCGGCCGCCAGCACGGGCACCTCGACGCGGTCGAGCAGATCGGTCAGCAACGCCAGCGTGCCGACCCGCGGTTCGCCGTGGCCACCGCCCTCGGCGCCGCGGGCCACCAGCACGTCGACGCCGGCGTCGACCGCCCGCATCGCCGCCGCGACGGTGCCGACCTGGGTCGCGGCGAGCACGCCCGCCTCGTGCGCGCGGCGCACCCAGGGCCAGTCCTCGCCGAAGCTCACCGACAGCAGCGCCGGCCCGGCCGCCAACGCCCGGTCCAGCAGGCCGGGGCGCGCCTCGACGACCCAGTGCACCAGTCCGATCCCGAACGGGCGGTCGAGCCCGTCGACCCCGCGGAGTTCCGCGTCGAGCTGCTCGGCGGTACCGGCGCTGCCCATCCCCACCATGCCGAGCCCGCCGGCGCGTGACACCGCGGCGGCGAGGCGGCCGCCGGCGGCGCCACCCATGGGGGCGTTGACGACGGGCACGTCGATGCCCATCGACCGGCTCCACAGCGTCGACAGGGGCTTCTTCGAGGGCATCAAGTGCGACGCTACCGCCTTGCTAACCTGGTGCGGTCACCAGTTGACACCGGACGAGCGGCACCGTACCCGGCCAGCGACAAGACGGCGCTTACGGAGGTGCACTGTGTCCTGGCTGATCCTCATCCTCTCGGGTGCGTTCGAAGCGGTGTGGGCCGTGGCCCTGAGCAAGTCGGAGGGGTTCACCCGTCCCGTTCCCATCGCGGTGTTCGTTGTCGCCGTGGTCATCTCGATGGGCGGTCTGGGATACGCGCTGCGCGAACTGCCGGTCGGCACCGGCTACGCCGTGTGGGTGGGTGTCGGTGCGGCGCTCACAGTCGTCTATTCGTTGGCCACCGGCGAGGAGAGCTTCTCGCTGGTCAAGGTGGCGCTGATCCTGGGCATCGTGGGCTGCGTGGTCGGCCTGCAGTTGGTCAGCCAGGGTCACTGACGCCGGCGCAGGCGCGAAAGGCCCAGGGCGCCAAGCGCTCCCAACGCAGCGGCGGCCACCGCGCCGGCCGGTCCGACACCCTCGCGGACCTGCACCCGGGTGGTGATCTGAGCGGGGTTGGGCGGGTCCACCGGCGCGGCGAGCATGTTCTCGCGCGCGGTGGCGGCCCACGCCGTGGCGAACAGGATCAGTCGAGCGGTGATGTAGGCGAACACCATCAGACCGAGGACGGGTCCGAACGTCGCGCCTGCGGGTCCGCTGACCACCGACTGCAGGTAGATCGAGCCGACCTGTTTGAACACCTCGAACGCCACACCCGCGAGCAGTCCCGCACGCACCGAACTGCGGAAGCTGATGGACTCGCGCGGCAGCCGGGCGATGATCCAGGTGAACAACAGCCACGACACCAGGATCGACACCAGCAGCGAGGCGATCCGCAGCCCGAAACTCAATCCGGGAAGTTCGGGGATCTGCAGCCAGGCCAGCACCCTGCGCATGAACCCGCGATCCCCGAGCGCGGTGAGGCCGATCGTCACGGCGAGCGCCAGGAAGGTCGACACCAGCGCCAGCAGATCCGACAGTTTGGTGCCGACGAAGCCCGACTGCTCGCCGCGCTGCAGACCCCACATCTGGCTGAGCGCCTCGCGCAGGTTGTTCATCCAGCCCAGACCCGCCCACGCCGCGGTCGCCAGACCGATCAGCCCGACCGAGGTGCGGGACTCGATCGCGGCGTTCATCACCTCGATCAGCTGCTGGCTGAAGTCGCCGGAGACCGCGCTGCGGATGCGGTTCTCCAGGTCCTCGAGCAGATCGGGCCGGTTGGCCAGCACGAAGCCGCCGATGGAGAACCCCACCATGGTGAGCGGGAACAGCGCGAACACCGTGAAGTAGGTGATGCCCGCGGCGTAGAAGTCACCCTTGCTGTCCTGGTAGCGCTGCTGGGCCCGCATGACGTGGTCGAACCAGCCGTAGCGGGCGCGCAGCCGGTCGAGCACACCCGGTTTGGCCGGTTCCTCCACACCAGCCTCCAGTCGCTACGCCCGCGGGGGCAGGAATCCCAGCCGGTCGTATACCCGCTGCAGCGTTTTGGCAGTCACGTCGCGGGCCCGCTCGGCACCGGCGGCCAGCACACCTTCGAGTTCGGCCGGATCGGCCAGCAGTTCGTCGACGCGGTTCTTGACCGGCGTGACGAACTCGACCACCGCCTCGGCGGTGTCCTTCTTCAGGTCGCCGTAGCCGCGGCCCTGGTACGCCTCGACCAGCGTGGCGACGTCGGTGCCGGTGACCGCCGACTGGATCGTCAGCAGATTCGACACCCCGGCCTTGGCCTCCCGGTCGAAGCGGATCTCGCGTTCGCTGTCGGTGACCGCCGAGCGGATCTTCTTGGCCGTGGCCTTCGGATCGTCGAGCAGGCTGATCAGCCCCGCGTCGGTCCCGGCGGACTTGCTCATCTTCGCGGTCGGGTCCTGCAGGTCGTAGATCTTGGCGGTGGCCTTGGGGATCATCGGCTCGGGCACCACGAAGGTGTCCGGGAAGCGGGCGTTGAACCGCTGCGCGACGTCGCGGGCGAGCTCGAGGTGCTGACGCTGGTCCTCCCCGACCGGCACCAGGTCGGTGTCGTAGAGCAGGACGTCGGCGGCCATCAGCACCGGGTAGGTGAACAGGCCGACGGTGGTGGCGTCGGCCCCCTGCTTCTGCGATTTGTCCTTGAACTGCGTCATCCGCGAGGCCTGCCCGAAACCGGTGAAACACCCCAGCACCCAAGCCAATTCGGCGTGGGCGGGCACGTGGCTCTGCACGAACACGGTGCTGCGCGCCGGGTCGATGCCCAGCGCCAGGTACTGCGCCGCGGTGACCAGGGTGCGACGGCGCAGCGTCTCGGGATCCTGCGGGACGGTGATCGCGTGCAGGTCGACGACGCAGAAGTAGGCGTCGTAGCCGTCCTGCAGCGCGGTCCAGTGGTTCACGGCCCCCAACGCGTTGCCCAGGTGCAGCGAATCGGAGGTGGGCTGCACACCCGAGAAGACGACACGTGGCACGGCGGGTGGGGTCTCGACCGGAGAGTTCATGATGCCCCGATCTTCCCACGCTACGAGTACTCGACGGTGACCGGAGCGTGGTCCGACCAGCGCAACGCGTATGCGTCGGCGCGTTCCACCCGGGCGACGTGGGCCCGGGGCGCCAGCGACGGGGTGGCCAACTGGTAGTCGATGCGCCAGCCTGCGTCGTTGTCGAACGCCCGGCCGCGCCACGACCACCAGCTGTAGGGCCCGGGGACGTCGGGGTGCAGTGCGCGCACCACGTCCACCCAACCGGTGCCGAGTAGATCGGCCACCCATTGCCGCTCACTGGGCAGGAAGCCCGACTTCTTGAGGTTGCCCTTCCAGTTCTTGATGTCCAGCTCGGTCGGCGCGATGTTCCAGTCCCCGCACACCACGGCGTCGGTGTCGCGGATCTGCGCCATCCGCGCCGCGAGCGCGACCATGAACCGCTCCTTCTCGAGCTGACGGTCGGTCTCGGCCTCGCCGGTCTGGACGTACACGCTGGCCACCGTCAGCCCGCCGGTGTCGACCTCGAGGTAGCGACCGTGGTCACCGAACTCGTCGGACGCCATGCGGCGATGCTCGTGGATAGCGTGCCGGGACAGCACCGCGACGCCGTTGCGTCCCTTGAGGTGCGGGCTCGCCGAGGCCAGCTGCCAGCCGTCGGCGAGCGCGGGCGCCAGCGCATCGGCCAGCTGATCGTCGTCGGCGCGGGTCTCCTGCAGGCACACCACGTCGGCGGTGGTCTCCTTCAGCCACGCCAGCAGCCCGAGGTTCTCCGGGGAGCGCTGTCTGACCGCGGCGCGGATGCCGTTGACGTTGATCGTGCTGACTATCACGGCGCCAGACCCTAGCCGACCGTCTTGCGGTACCGGCGGTATCACCTTTAACCTCGGGCAGCATGACCGAACGCGCACCGATCCACGTCGGATCCGGCGAACCCGTCCTGCTGCTGCACCCGTTCATGATGTCGCAGAGTGTGTGGAAGAAGGTGGCGCCGGCGATCGCCGAGACCGGTCGCTATGAGGTCTTCGCGCCGACGATGCCGGGCCACAACGGCGGGGCGAAGGGGCCGTTCTTCCTCGACAGCGGCTCGCTGGCCGACGACGTCGAACGCCGGATGGACGCCCTGGGCTGGGAGACCGCCCACATCGTCGGCAACTCGCTGGGCGGCTGGGTGGCGTTCGAGTTGGAGCGGCGCGGCCGCGCGCGCACGCTGACCGGGATCGCCCCGGCAGGCGGCTGGCGGCACTTCACCCCGGCGAAGTTCGAGATCGTCGGCAAGTTCCTCGCCGGGCTGCCGCTCTACGTCGTCGTCAAGCTGCTCGGCAACCGGGTGTTGAAGCTTCCGATCACGCCCTACCTGACCTACCCCGCCGTGAGCGCCACGCGGGCGGGTCTGTCCGTCGATGATGTCGCCGACATCATCGACGACGTCGCGCACTGCCCGGCCTACTACCAGCTGCTGGTCAAGTCGCTGACGTTGCCCGGCCTGCTGGAGATCGCCGAGGGGAAGGCGCCGACCCATCTGGTCATCTGCGAGAAGGACCGGGTGCTGCCGCATCCGCGATTCACCCGGCACTTCACCAAGCACCTGCCCTCGGACACGAAGGTGACCCACCTCGACGGCGTCGGCCACATCCCGATGTTCGAGGCACCCGACCGGGTCGCGCAGCTGATCGTCGAGTTCGTCGACCAGCACGCGACCCCGCCGCCGCGCGAGGCGCTCGGCGGTTAAGCCTGCTCGGTCACCGGGGCGACGGTCGCCGACTCCAACGCGTCGTTGAGCGTCTTGCTCGGCCGCATGACGGCGGTGGTCTTCTCCCGGTCGGGGTAGTAGTAGCCGCCGATGTCGACCGACTTGCCCTGCGCCGCGTTGAGTTCGGTGACGATGGTGTTCTCGTTGTCGGCCAGCGTCTTGGCCAGCGGCCCGAAGTGGTCGGCGAGTTCCTGGTCGTCGGTCTGGGCGGCGAGTTCCTGCGCCCAGTACAAGGCCAGGTAGAACTGGCTGCCCCGGTTGTCGAGTTCGCCGGTCTTACGCGACGGGCTCTTGTCGTTCTCCAGCAGCTTGCCGATCGCCGAATCCAGCGTCTTGCCGAGCAGGATGGCGCGCTTGTTGCCCGTCTTGGCGCCCATGTCCTCGAAACACGCACCGAGAGCGAGGAATTCACCCAGCGAATCCCAGCGCAGGTGGTTCTCCTCGACGAGCTGGTGGACGTGCTTGGGCGCCGACCCGCCGGCCCCGGTCTCGTACAGCCCGCCACCGGCCATCAGCGGCACGATCGAGAGCATCTTGGCGCTGGTGCCGAGCTCCAGGATCGGGAACAGGTCGGTGAGGTAGTCGCGCAGGATGTTGCCGGTCACCGCGATGGTGTCCTGGCCGCGCGTCACCCGCTCGAGCGTGTACCGCATGGCCCACACCTGCGGCATGATCTGGATGTGAAGGCCCTCGGTGTCGTGGTCCTTCAGGTACTGCTTGACCTTCTTGCGCAGCTCGGCCTCGTGGGGGCGCTCGGTGTCGAGCCAGAACACCGCCGTCATGCCCGACGCGCGCGCCCGGGTGACGGCCAGCTTGACCCAGTCCCGGATCGGGGCGTCCTTGACGATCGGCATGCGCCAGATGTCGCCCTCTTCGACGTTCTGGGTCAGCAGCACCTCGCCGGTGTCGATGTCGACGATGTTGGCGACGCCGTCCTCGGGGATCTCGAACGTCTTGTCGTGGCTGCCGTACTCCTCGGCCTTCTGTGCCATCAGGCCGACGTTGGGGACCGTGCCCATGGTCGTCGGGTCGAACTGCCCGTTGGTCTTACACCAGTTGATCATCTCCTGGTAGATCCGGGAGAACGTCGACTCCGGGTTGACGGCCTTGGTGTCCTTGGTGCGTCCGTCGGCGCCGTACATCTTGCCGCCGAGGCGGATCATCGCCGGCATCGAGGCGTCGACGATCACGTCGGACGGTGAGTGGAAGTTGGTGATGCCGCGCGCCGAATCGACCATCGCCAGCTCCGGCCGGTGCTCGTGGCAGGCGTGGATGTCGTTGATGATCTCCTCGCGCTGCGAGGCCGGCAGCTTCTCGATCTTGTCGTAGAGATCGGACATGCCGTTGTTGACGTTGACGCCGAGCTCGTCGAACAGCTTCTGGTGCTTGGCGAACGCCTCCTTGTAGAAGACCTTCACCGCGTGGCCGAACACGATCGGGTGGCTGACCTTCATCATGGTCGCCTTGACGTGCAGGGAGAACATCACGCCGGTCTCATAAGCATCCTGCATCTGCGCTTCGTAGAACTCGCACAGCGCCTTCTTGCTCATGTACATGCTGTCGATGATGTCGCCCTCGTCGAGCTTGACCTCGGGCTTGAGGACGACGGTCTCGCCGCTCTTGGTTTCGAGCACCATCTTGACCTTGCGGTCGCGGTCGATCGTCATCGACTTCTCACCGTGATAGAAGTCGCCGTGCTTCATCGTCGCCACGTGGGTGCGCGACGCCATCGACCACTCACCCATGCTGTGCGGGTGCTTGCGGGCGTACTCCTTGACCGCCTTGGGTGCGCGCCGGTCCGAGTTCCCTTCGCGCAGAACGGGGTTGACGGCGCTGCCGAGGCAGTTGGCGTAGCGCGCCCGGATCTCCTTCTCCTCGTCGGTCTTGGGGTCGCCCGGGTAGTCGGGCAGGTCGTACCCCTTGGCCTTGAGTTCCTTGATGGCGGCCAGCAGCTGCGGCACCGAGGCGCTGATGTTCGGCAGCTTGATGATGTTGGTGTCCGGATCCTGGGTGAGCTTGCCGAGCTCGCCGAGGTTGTCCGGTACTCGCTGCTCATCGGTCAGCCGCTCGGGGAACTCGGCCAGGATGCGGGCGGCGACGGAGATGTCACTGGTTTCGACGTTGATGCCGGCGGGCTCGGCGAACGTCCGCACGATCGGCAGGAAACCGTACGTCGCCAGCAACGGTGCCTCGTCGGTCAGCGTGTAGATGATGGTCGGCTGCTCGGCGCTCATGTGGTGTTCTCCCGGCGTCAGTTCGAAGCTCCGCGTTGTCGGATACGACGCTACCCGGCAGACACCGGAGCAGAAACCGGTCCCTTCGATCCGCCCGGACTCCGGGAATGCGCGGTGGCAACGCCGGTCGGCGGTGAGATAAGCTTCCTGGCGGTCATGAGTGCCAGCGTCAAGCCCCGGCTTGCTGGCCGGCAACCCTCCAACCGCGGTGGGGTGCCCCGGGTGATGACCAGGTTGAGTAGCCATGACGGCTACGCGGCAAGCGCGGGTCCGCGAGCACGGACCCCCAGAGCACAGATGGAGGTTCGTTGCACATGAGCACGCCAGAAGACTGGGCGTTCGAGACCAAGCAGATCCACGCCGGCCAGACGCCCGACGCGGCCACCAACGCCCGCGCGCTGCCGATCTACCAGACCACCTCGTACACGTTCCGTGACACCGACCACGCCGCGGCCCTGTTCGGCCTGGCCGAGACCGGCAACATCTACACCCGCATCATGAACCCGACGACCGACGTCGTCGAACAGCGCATCGCCGCGCTCGAAGGCGGTGTGGCGGCGCTGTTCCTGTCCTCCGGCCAGGCCGCCGAGACCTTCGCGATCTTGAATATCGCCAACGCCGGTGACCACATCGTGTCCAGCCCGCGGCTGTACGGCGGCACGTACAACCTGTTCCACTACACGCTGCCGAAGCTGGGCATCGACGTCACCTTCGTCGAGAACCCCGACGACCTCGACTCGTGGCGGGCCGCCGTGCGCCCCCAGACCAAGGCGTTCTTCGGCGAGACGATCTCCAACCCCCAGATCGACATCCTCGACATCCCCAACGTCGCGGCCGTCGCGCACGACGCCGGTGTACCGCTGATCGTCGACAACACCATCGCCACGCCGTACCTGATCCAGCCGTTGAGCCACGGCGCCGACATCGTCGTGCACTCGGCGACCAAGTACCTCGGCGGGCACGGCAACGCGATCGCCGGCGTGATCGTCGACGGCGGCACGTTCGACTGGACCAACGGCAGGTTCCCCGGGTTCACCGAACCGGACCCCAGCTACCACGGTGTGGTGTTCGCCGAACTCGGCCCGCCCGCGTACGCGCTCAAGGCCCGCGTGCAACTGCTGCGCGACCTCGGCTCGGCCGCCGCGCCGTTCAACGCTTTCCTCATCGCGCAGGGGCTCGAGACGCTGAGCCTGCGGCTCGAACGCCACGTCGAGAACGCCCAGAAGGTCGCCGAGTACCTCGCCGGGCACGACGACGTCATCTCGGTGAACTACGCCGGGCTGCCCACCTCGCCGTGGTACGACCTCGGAAAGAAGTTGGCGCCCAAGGGGACCGGAGCCGTGCTGGCGTTCGAGCTGGCCGGCGGCGTCGAGGCGGGCAAGGCTTTCGTCAACGCGCTCACGCTGCACAGCCACGTCGCGAACATCGGCGACGTGCGCTCTCTGGTGATCCATCCGGCGTCCACCACGCACGCCCAGCTCAGCCCGCAGGAACAGCTCGCCAGCGGCGTCACCCCGGGCCTGGTGCGGCTGGCGGTCGGCATCGAGGGCATCGACGACATCCTCGCCGACCTGGAGCAGGGTTTCGCCGCCGCCAGACCGGTCCGCGCCACGTCCGCCGATGCGCAGACGGCCTGAATCCGAAGAGACCCGCAAGTGACGATTTCTGACGTGCCCATCACCACCCTGCCCGCCGAAGGCGAGATCGGTGTCGTCGACATCGGCCCGCTCACCCTGGAGAGCGGTGTGGTGCTCGACGACGTGTCGATCGCCGTGCAGCGCTGGGGTGAACTGTCCCCCGCCCGCGACAACGTGGTGATGGTGCTGCACGCGCTGACCGGTGACTCGCACATCACCGGCCCCGCCGGACCCGACCACCCCACCCCGGGCTGGTGGGACGGCGTCGCGGGACCGGGCGCCCCGATCGACACCGACCGCTGGTGCGCGGTGTCGACGAACGTCCTCGGCGGATGCCGCGGGTCGACGGGGCCGGCCTCCATCGCCCCCGACGGCAGGCCGTGGGGTTCGCGCTTCCCCACCGTGACGATCCGCGACCAGGTCGTGGCCGACCTCGCCGCGCTCGAGGCGCTCGGCGTCACCCAGGTCGCCGCCGTGGTGGGCGGATCCATGGGCGGAGCGCGGGCGCTGGAGTGGATCGTCGGGCATCCCGACACTGTCCGCGCGGCGCTCATCCTCGCGGTCGGCGCACGCGCCACCGCCGACCAGATCGGCACGCAGAGCACGCAGGTCGCCGCGATCAAGGCCGATCCGCACTGGTGCGGTGGCGACTACCACGACACCGGGCGCACCCCGGCCACCGGCCTCGCGCTCGCCCGCCGGTTCGCCCACCTGACCTATCGCGGTGAACAGGAACTCGACGACCGGTTCGGCAACGACGCCCAGGGTGAGGAGGACCCCACCACGGGCGGGCGGTACGCCGTCCAGAGCTACCTGGAGTACCAGGGCGCGAAACTGGTCGAACGGTTCGACGCCGGCACCTACGTGGCGCTCACCGACGCGCTGTCGAGCCACGACGTCGGCCGTGGCCGCGGCGGGGTGCGCGCCGCACTGCAGCGGTGCCGCGTGCCCGCGATCGTCGGGGGGATCACCTCCGACCGGCTCTACCCGCTGCGGCTGCAGGCCGAGCTCGCCGACCTGCTGCCCGGCTGCACCGGGCTGGAGGTGGTCGATTCCATCTACGGCCACGACGGGTTCCTGGTCGAGTCGGAGGCCGTCGGCAAGCTGATCCGGCGCACCCTGGAGCTGGCGGCGCGGTGACCCGGGAACCCGCGGACCCGTCGCTGTCGTTCGGTGCCCAGGCCGCGGCGTATGAACGGGGCAGGCCGTCGTATCCGCCGGAGGCGATCGACTGGCTGCTGCCCAGCGGTGCGCACACCGTGCTCGACCTCGGCGCGGGCACCGGCAAGCTGACCACGCGGCTGGTCGAACGCGGTCTCGACGTCATCGCCGTCGACCCCATCCCGGAGATGCTCGAGGTCCTCACGGGTGCGCTGCCCGAGACCCCGGCGCTGCTCGGGACCGCCGAGGAGATCCCGCTGGCCGACGACAGCGTCGACGCGGTGCTGGTCGCGCAGGCCTGGCACTGGTTCGACCCCGAACGCGCGGTCAAGGAGGTCACCCGGGTGCTTCGGCCCGGCGGCCGGCTCGGGCTGGTGTGGAACACCCGCGACGAGAGGATGGGCTGGGTCAAGGATCTCGGCCGCATCATCGGTCACGAGAACGACCCGTTCACCGATCAGGTGTCGCTGCCCGGCCCGTTCACCGACATCCAGCGTCACCACGTGGAGTGGACGAGTTACCTGACCCCGCAGGCGCTGATCGACCTGGTGGCCTCGCGCAGCTACTGCATCACCTCACCGGCCGAGGTGCGCACCCGCACGCTGGACCGCGTCCGCGAGCTGCTGGCCACCCATCCGGCGCTGGTCAACGCCGCCGGTCTGGCGCTGCCGTACGTGACGGTGTGCATCCGCGCCACGATGGCCTGACGCCGGTCGGCGTCGCCTACCCCTGCGTCGTGGTCAGCCGGCGCAACTGGGCGGACGCCACCGACACCACGGCCAGATCCGGCTGCTCGGTGTCGAGGAACTCCTCCAGGGTGCGGCGGGCGCGTTCGAGGCGCGGGCGGTTGTACGCCTCGAACTCGTCGACCACGCTGACGTCGTCGGTGAACGGGTAGACGCGCCTGCTGACGTCGAGCGTCAACCCGCGCAGCGAGCGGTAGAGGTCCTCCCGCAGGGCGAGCCGCGCCAGTGAGTGCCAGCGGCCGCCGCGCGGCAGCGACGACACCGCCATCAACAGGGTGTCCACCCCGAGATGATCGGACAGCTCGAAGTAGATGTGGGCCAGCTTGGTGGCGTCCTCCCCGTGCAGGTGCGCCATGTCGATGATGTCCAAAAGGCTGTAGGCGTACAGCGATTCGCTGATCGCGCCCGCAATCGCCGGTGGCACCTCCTGCTCGACGAGTTCGCGGTGCGTGCGGGTGACGGTGGCCAGTTCGCCGCCGCGCAGCATCGCCCCCAGCTTGCCGCGCAGGGTCGCGACCTGTTGGGCGAACCGGCTGACCTCGGTGTCGATCTGCAACGGCGCCGGGCGGTTGAGCAGGAACCACCGCGACGCGCGGTCGAGCAGCCGCCGACCCTCGATGACGAGGCTGTTGGTCAGCGCCGGCGGCAGACCTGCCGCGTAGATGTCGGCCCACAGCCCGTCGAGGTCGAACACCTCGGACACCACCGCGTGCGCCCGGACGATGTCGCTGGTGGTCGCACCCGTCTCCTCGGCGAGCCGGAAGGCGTAGGTGAGCCCGGAGGTGGCCAGCACGTGGTTGACGATCGAGGTGGCGAGGATCTCGCGCCGCAGCGGGTGCTGCTGGAGCGCGTCGCCGAGCCGGCGCCGCATGGTCGCCGGGAAGTAGCGCCGCAGCGTCTCCTCGAAGTGCGGATCGGCCAGCTCGTCGGCGGCGAGCAGATCCGCCTTCAGGTCGAGTTTGACGTGCGCCATCAGCGTCGCCAGCTGCGGGCGGGTCAGGCCGGTACCCGATTTGGCGAGCTCGCCGTACTCGGCGGGGCTCGGCAGGTTCTCCCGTTTGCGGTGCAGTCCGCGCCGGCGTTCCAGCTCGGTCGTCATCCGCGCGTGGACGTGGACCATCTGGCCCGCGTTGAACTCCGCGTCGCTCAGCAGCCGGTTGTGGGCTCTGTTGTTGGCCAGTACCAGCGCCGCGACGTCGTCGGTCATCTCGGCGAGCAGGCCGTTGCGTGCGCTGCGGGGCAGCGAGCCGGCGCGGACCGCCGCGTCGAGCATGACCTTGATGTTCACCTCGTGGTCCGAGCAGTCGACACCGGCGGCGTTGTCGATGGCGTCGGTGTTGATACGTCCACCGGCCTGGGCGAATTCGACACGCGCACGGGGTGACACCCCGAGGTTGCCACCCTCGACGACGACGCGGGCCCGGACCGCGTCGGCGTCGACGCGCAATGTGTCGTTGACCTTGTCGGCGACGTCGGCATGCTGTTCGTCCGCGGCCTTGATGTAGGTGCCCACGCCGCCGTTGAAGAGCAGGTCGACCGGCGCACGCAGGATGTGGCTGATCAACTCGGTCGGCGTCAGGGTGGCGACCGGGTCGGCGATGCCGAGGGCGGTGCGCATCTGCGGCGACACGGCGATGGTCTTGGCGGTGCGCGGCCATACCCCGCCACCGGCGCTGATCAGTGCGCGGTCGTAGTCGTCCCAGCAGGAACGCGGCAGGTCGAACAGTCGCCTGCGTTCGCGGTAGGCCCGCTGCACGGACGGTTCCGGGTCGACGAAGATGTGCCGGTGATCGAACGCGGCCACCAGCGCGATGCCGCGGCGCAGCAGCATGCCGTTGCCGAACACGTCGCCGCTCATGTCGCCGATGCCGACGACGCGGAATTCGTCGCGGTCGGCGTCGATGCCCAGCGCTTCGAGATGGCTGTCGCCGCTGACCCATGCGCCGCGGGCGGTGATGCCCATCGCCTTGTGGTCGTAGCCCGCCGACCCGCCGGAGGCGAACGCGTCGCCGAGCCAGTAGCCGCGCTGCACGGCCACCGCGTTGGCGGTGTCGGAGAACGTCGCGGTGCCCTTGTCGGCGGCCACCACCAGGTAGGGGTCGGCGTCGTCGTGGCACACCACACCGCTGCGCGGCGGTTCGGTCCCCGGTGCGGCGTTGTCGACGACGTCGAGCAGCGCCGACACGAACTGCCGGTAGCAGCGCAGGCCGCGACTGCGGGCGGCGGCCTGGTCGGCGCCGGGGGTGGGGCGCACGACGAAGACCCCCTTCGCCCCAACGGGCACGATCACGGCGTTCTTCACCGCCTGCGCCTTGACCAGGCCGAGCACCTCGGTGCGGTAGTCGTCGTGGCGGTCCGACCAGCGCAGCCCGCCGCGCGCGACCAGACCGAAGCGCAGATGCAGACCCTCGAAGTCGGGTGAGTAGACGAAGATCTCCGACAGCGGGCGCGGCTGCGGCAGTTCGTCGATGTCCTGGGCGCGCAACTTGTGGACCAGATACGGCGCCGACGCGCTGAGCGCTTCTGGCGCAAAGGCGTTGGTGCGCACGGTCGCGGAGATGAGGCTGCGGTATGCGCGCAGGATCCGGTCGGCGTCGATGTGCACCACACCGTCGATCCGCGCGGCGAGATCGTCCTCGGCGGCCGCGATGGCGGCCTGCCGCTGAGGATCGTGCGCCGACCGGTCACCGCGGCCGAAACGCGCCTCGAACAGCGCGACGGCGGCGCGGGTGGCTGCCGGATTCTCCAGCAGCACACTCTGGATCCGCCCCTGCCCGTAGGGCATCGGGGACTGACGCAGGTAGCGGCTGTAGCTGCGCAGGACACACACCTGACGCCAGGTCAGCCCCGCCGCGGGCACCAGCGCGTTGAAGTTGTCCGCCTCGGCGCGGCCCGCCCAGATCGCGTGGAACGTGTCACGGATGCGGCGGTCGGTCTGCTGCCAGTCCCTGCTGAACCCGGCCGCGGCGACGGCGCCGGTCTGCAGCACGAGATCGTAGACGTGGCATGAGGTTCCATCCGCACGGACCGTCGACGTGGTGTGCTCGTGGAGGACCTCGAGGTCCATGCTCTGCAACGCTGGAAGCATGCGCCGCAACGGCACGGGCTGCGCGGCGGCCAGCACGAAACGCAACCGGCCGTCGCTGCCGGTGCGACCGAGCGCCAGCGCGATGCCGTCGCCGCTCAGGTTTTGCAGCGCGGCGGGGTCCAGCAGTGACTCTGCCCGGACGTCTTCCGTCGGCTCGCCGACGGGCCGGTCATTGTGCGCACTCACGGATTCGGTCCTCTCGATCGCGGGCCGTCGCGAATCCGCTTTCCCACAAACGATTGGTTCGTGTACCGGTCGCGACGCTGCCACCCGCTGATGAGTCTCTCGTGGCGCCGATCGATTTGTCGGTGACACTGAGTCACCGATCAATGCGGACTGCTTACAGTCTGTAAGTGGCGACGCCTCGCCGACCGCACCACCGGTGCAGCGCGAGCCGCAACCCCTCCTCGGCGGCGGCGTCGAATGTGTCTGCCGCCCATGCGATGTAGCCGTCGGGCCGGATGAGTACCGCGGCGGGCCCATCCGTGACGGTCGCGGTGAGGCACTCCACGCGCTCCGTCCACGGCTCGGCCACGGTGATCGCCGAGCCGTCGGCGCCGTCGATCAGGACGGGACACGCGGGGCGCAGCAGATCGGCGACCAGGCGGCCGTCGGCCAGCGTCCACTCCGGCACCAACCGTCCCGACAGCGGATGGTCGTCGCCGGTGTCGTAGCGGACGTCGGAGCCCGCGAGCAGGTGCGCCACGTGTTCGGCCGCGCTCGGCAGCTGCAGGAGTTCGGCGAACAACCCGCGTAACGCGCCGATCTCGGGACCCGGGGCGAACAGCGCGGTCTGCGACATGGAGTGCATCATCACCCGCAGTCCGGCCGGATGACGTTCGCTGTGGTAGGTGTCCAGCAGACCCTCCGGCGCCCAGCCGTTCACCGCCGCGGCCAGTTTCCACCCGAGGTTCATCGCATCCTGAAGACCCAGGTTCAGCCCAGGTCCACCCATCGCCGAATGTACGTGCGCCGAATCCCCCACGAGAAACACGTTGCCCGCGCGGCACCGGTCGGCCTGCCGGGTGTTCTGTCCGGCGATACGGCGCATCGCATGCGGTCCGTCGCCGCGCGGTGGGCCGACGGCGAGCTCGCTCCCGAGCACTCGGTGCACGCTGTCGCGCAATTCGTCGAGCGTCATCGGCTGCGCATCGTCGACCTGACCGCCGAACTCGATGGTGCCGACCATCGGGCGGCCGGGTTCGAGCTCGGCGAAGATGAACCCACCGTCGTCGAGGCGGTGGTGTCCCCACGGCAGCCGCCCGACGCCGGGGACGTCGAGACCACCGTCCGGCGACCGGATGTCGTCGGGCACATCGACGTGCGCGAGCCGGGCCACGGTGTCGGATGTGTGGCCCGGGAAGCCGATGCCGGCCCATTTGCGCACACCGCTGCGCCCGCCGTCGGCGCCGACGAGGTAGCTCGCGTCGAACCCATGGACGCCGTCCGCGGACGCCACGGTCACGGCGACACCATCGACTCCGGCCCTCACACCGGTGAGCTCGTGGCCCCAGCGGATGTCGACACCGAGTCCGCGCGCGTGCTCGACGAGTGATCGCACCAGGCGCGGCTGCTGGATCATCAGCGCATACATCGGGTTGTCCGGCATACCGGTCAGCGGCACGCGCAGCCCGCTGAACATCCACTGGTCCATGGGTTTCGGCGGTTCGGCGGCGCCGCTGAGCACCCCGTACAGCCCCCGCATGTCGAGCATGCGGACGATCTGGCCGACCAAGCCGTTGGCCTTGGGTTCCTCGCTGGGCGCCGGCAGCCGCTCGAGCACGACCGGCCGCACGCCGGCCAACGCGAGCTCACATGCCACCATCAGGCCCGTCGGGCCCGCACCGGAGATCACCACCGGAACGTCGGTCATCGACATCACCTTTCGGGCAGTCCGGCCGACACCTCGGCGAGGCCCCGGCGGAGGAGTTCGGTATAGGCGACCGGCGGATCGGCGTCGGCGTACATCTCGATCGCGACCTCGCCGACCGCCCGGACGACCCCGGCGACCAGCCGCGGATACATATCGCGCGCCGGGTCGGTGCCGGTGCGTTGCGCGATCGCCTCGACCCAGTCGGCGAAGAGGTCCTTGGTCAGCGCCGCGCGGAGGTCCCGCGCCGCCAGCAGATCCCGGATGACCGCCACCTCACCCGCGGTCGGCGCGACATCGGTCCCACCGGACTGCAGCGGTGCCAGCATCGACTCCGTGATCGCCGACCACAGGCCTTCGCCCGCCGGCCGTTGCCGGAACACCGCAAGGCTCTGCCGCATCCTGTCGACCTGCCGGAACGCGATCGCCTCGTACTTGCCGGTGAAGTAGTTGTTGAAGGTTCGCAGCGACACACCGGCCCGGTTGGCGATGTCCTCGCGGGTGACGTTGTCCAGCCCACGCTCCAGCGCCAGTTCGAGTGCAGCGTCGCTGAGCGCCCATCGGGTGTCCCGTTTCTTGCGCTCACGCAGGCCCAAGGGAGCGTCCATGCGCCCACGTTAGCGCAGAACTTGCACGGCGGGCAAGATTGCCCGCTGGGCAGGATTCCCGCAGCGCCGAGCGCACGGTGTTAGCTCGTGCCGAGCGGGTCGATCGTCCACGCGACGTAGAGCATCGTCGCGCTGACCGTCGCTGTGGTGACGACGTCGACCGCCTTGCTGCGCACCGCGAGCAGGCCGGCCCGTTCGTCGGTCAGCGAAATCCTCAGGGCCGCAGCGACGCCCACACCGACGGCCAGGACAAGGGCCCCACGTCGCCAGTAGCCGGCGACCACGAGGCCGAGCGCCGCCACGACGATCAGGCCGACCACCAGGATCGGCCACTGCCCCGCGAAGACCTTGCGGGCGAACTCCTTGGCGGTCACCCGCGCGCGAGAGCCTCGGCGCGCTCGACGACATTGGTCAGCAGGAACGCCCGGGTCAGCGGGCCGACACCGCCCGGGTTGGGCGACACGTGACCGGCCACGTCCCAGACGTCGGGAGCGACGTCACCGACGAGCTTGCCGTCGTCGTCGCGGCTCACGCCCACGTCGACCACCGCCGCACCCGGGCGCACCATCTCGGCGGTCACCATGTGCGGCACGCCGGCCGCGGCCACGATGATGTCGGCTTCCCGCGTGAACTGCGGCAGGTGCCGGGTCGCGGTGTGGCACAACGTGACCGTCGCGTTCTCCGAGCGGCGGGTCAGCAGCAGCCCCAGCGGCCGACCGACCGTGACGCCGCGGCCGATCACCACGACGTGCGCGCCGGCGATCTCGACCTCGAAGCGGCGCAGCAGGTGCACGATCCCGCGTGGCGTGCACGGCAGCGGGGCGGGTTCGTTGAGGACCAGCCGCCCCAGATTGGTCGGGTGCAGGCCGTCGGCGTCCTTACCGGGATCGATGCGCTCCAGCGCGGCGTTCTCGTCGAGGTGCTTGGGCAGCGGCAGCTGCACGATGTAGCCCGTGCACTCCGGGTTGGCGTTGAGCTCGTCGATGGTGGCGTCGAGTTCGGCCTGGCTGATGTCGGCGGGCAGATCGCGGCGGATCGAGTTGATGCCGACCTTCGCGCAGTCCGCGTGCTTACCGCGCACGTAGGCCTGCGAACCGGGGTCGTCGCCGACCAGAACGGTACCCAGCCCCGGCGTGCGTCCCTGCGCGGTGAGCGCGGCCACCCGGTCCTTGAGGTCGACGAAGATCTCGTCCCGCGTTGCTTTTCCGTCGAGCGTTATCGCACCCACGCGAGCCATTGTGGCAGGCTCACCGAGTATGAACACCCAGCCAGATGTGTTCACCCCGGCCAAGCTCGGCCCGGTGACATTGCGCAACCGCATCATCAAGGCCGCCACGTTCGAGGCGTCGACACCGAACGCGCTGGTCACAGACGACCTGATCCACTACCACCGGCTGCCCGCCGCCGGCGGCGTCGGCATGACCACGGTCGCCTACTGCGCGGTGGCCCCCGGTGGACGCACCGACGGGTGGCAGATCTGGATGCGCCCCGAGGCGGTGCCCGGCCTGCGCCGGCTGACCGAGGCGGTGCACGCAGAGGGTGCGGCCATCAGCGCCCAGATCGGGCACGCCGGGCCGGTCGCCAACTCGCGCACCAACAAGGCCAAGGCGCTCGCGCCGGTGCGGTTCTTCAACCCGCTGTCGATGCGGTTCGCCAAGAAGGCCACGCGCGAGGACATCGCCGAGGTCACCGCGGCGCACGCCAACGCGGCACGGCTGGCGATCGACGCCGGCTTCGACGCCGTCGAGGTGCACCTCGGCCACAACTATCTGGCCAGTTCGTTCCTGAGCCCGCTGCTCAACAAGCGCCGGGACGAATTCGGCGGCTCGCTGGAGAACCGCGCCAAGGTGGCGCGCGGTGTCGTACGGGCGGTGCGCGACGCGGTCGGCAACCAGATCGCGGTGACCGCGAAGCTCAACATGACCGACGGTGTGCGCGCCGGGATCCCGCTCGAGGAGTCGCTGCAGACCGCCAAGTGGCTCGAGGAGGACGGCGGCCTCGACGCACTCGAACTCACCGCGGGTAGTTCACTGGTCAACCCGCTGTACCTGTTCCACGGCGACGCGCCCGTCAAGGAGTTCGCCGGGGCGTTCAAGCCGCCGCTGAGCTGGGGCATCCGCATGACCGGCAAGAAGTTCTTCCGCGAGTACCCGTACCGCGAGGCGTTCCTGCTGGACAAGGCCAGGAAGTTCCGCGCCGAACTCACGATGCCGCTGATCCTGCTGGGTGGCATCACCAACCGCGAGACCATGGACCTGGCGATGGCCGAGGGCTTCGAATTCGTGGCGATGGGCCGCGCCCTGCTCGCCGAACCCGATCTGCTGCAGCGCATCCAGGCCGAGGACGTCCGCGGTTCCGTGCGGTCGGCGTGTACGCACTGCAACAAGTGCATGGCGACGATCTACAGCCACACCCACTGTGTGGTCACCGGCGCACCGGATTCGCTGCCCGTGCTGGGCTGACGCGGTCGCCGGCGCCTCCGCGCGGAAAGTGATGGCGTAAACCAAGATCAATCCGGGTATCTGATCGTGCCCGCCTGGTCCGGCGGTGCCGTCGGCGGATTGGAGTCGTCCATGCGGGGGTTCGTCAGGTCGCTGCTCGTCACAGTGGTCGCGGTGCTCGGCGCGGTGGCGCTGACGATCGGTTCGACGTTGACCGCGGCGGTGGGGGCGCGTGCCGAACCCGTCGCACTGATCATGGGCAATTCCGGGCGGCCCTGGCCGGAGAAGGCCTACGTCGACAACGTCGTGCGGCGCTACATCGAGCCCAACTCCATCTGCGGCGCACTGGCCTGCGAGGCCCGCAACGTCTACGGGCCCGAAGAGTTCTGGCCGGTGTACGGCGGATTGACCGCACTGACGTTCAACCAGTCGACCCGCCAGGGGCTCGATCACCTCGACGACGCACTGCAGCAGCAGCTGCACGCTGCGCCCGACGACAATGTCGTGATCTTCGGCTATTCGCAGAGCGGCCGGATCACCAACCTGATGCTCCGCAGACTCACCGACCCGGATCATGCGGCGGAGAACGACACCATCGTTCCGGACGCCGACCAGCTGCAGATCGTCCTCGTCGGCAACTGGAGCCGCCCCAACGGTGGAATCGGGTCCCGGTTCAACGGCATCTCCATCCCGTTGCTCGGCATCACCTTCGACGGTCCCACTCCGACCGACACCGGCTACCAGATGACCGACATCTCCTACGAATACGACATCATCTCCGACGCTCCGCTGTACCCGCTCAATCTGCTGGCGACGGCGAATGCGGCGCTGGGTTTCTTCTACGCCCACCTCACCTATGCCGACCCGTCCGCCACCTCCCCGGACTTCCCGTGGGGCTCGCACAGCGAGGCGTCGTTCGAGGAGCTACTGGCCTCGGGCACGGTGCAGAAGTACCCGGGCAAGGATGACGACCCCGACGGCGATCCGCAGGAGTGGGACAACACCTACGTCCTGATCCCCTCGACCCGGCTGCCCTTGCTGCAGCCGATCCGCGACCTCGGTCACGCCACCGGCACGTCCGCGGTCGTCGAACCGCTGATGCGGCTGATCGAGCCGACGCTGAAGGTGTTGATCGACACCGGCTACGACCGGTCCATCCCGATGGGCCAGAACACCCCGGCCCGCCTGATCCCGCCGATCAACCTGATCAAGCTGACCGCGGACGTCGTCGAGGCGGTCGGTGAGGGCGTCCATGACGCGCTCAGAACCCGATCCGATGCACCGAGGGACGACAACCCCGATGACATCGACGCCACCTTGCGCGCTGCGCACACCGTCGCCGACGAACACGATGCCGACGAACCCAGCCCGGCGAAAGCCGACGTCGAGGACGAGACGGCCGAGCGGACAGAGGATTCCGGCGACAACCGGGGCGATCGGGCAGATGAGGCGGACGACGCGGACGCGGAAGTGCGGGGCGATCGCGAACAGGACCTCGCGGCCGATACCGATACCGATACCGATGCCGACACCGACACCGATGCCGATGCCGATGACCCCGAGTCCGAAAGCGGCAAGACGGCCGCCTCGGACAGCAAGGACAAGATGGACAGCGCCACCGGCGACTCGGACGACGCCGCGGCGTAGCAACGGTCGGACCGCGGTCCGGCGCACACACCAGACCCCCCGGCGTCACCTCACGAGATTCCGGGCACCGTACCGATAGAGTTGGTCCCGATGAGCCGACCAGCCCCACCTGCGCTGACCGTTCGGTACGAAGGATCCACTCGCACGTTCGCACCGGGCAACGACGTTGTCATCGGTCGCGATCTGCGGGCCGACGTCCGGATCGCCCACCCCCTGATCTCGCGTGCGCATCTGGTGCTGCGGTTCGACCAGGGCCGCTGGGTCGCGATCGACAACGGCAGCCTCAACGGCATGTTCGTCAACGGCAGGCGGGTGCCCGCCGTCGACATCCGTGACGGGCAGAGCATCAACATCGGCAACCCGGACGGTCCGCAGCTGACGTTCGAGGTCGGCCGCCACCAGGGTTCGGCGGGCCGGCCACCGCAAACGACCGCCGTCCCGGTCGCGAGGGCGGCCACCGGCGGCTGGACGCCGTCGGCCCCGCCGCAGCACGCCGCTCCCCCGATGTCGCGGCCGCAGCCGCGCTACCCCACCGGACCGCAGCCGCCGTCGTACCCGTCGGGTCCGCAGCCGCACTATCCGGCTCCGCCCCGCACGGGTACCCACCCACCGGCGCGCCCGCCCGCCACCGGCGCCGCGCGATGACGCCTCCGCTGTCCGAGCAGGCCGGCCTCGAACCCGTCACCCGGCTGGGTCCGACCGCTGCCCCGCGCTCCGGTGACGGCGGCGGCAACCTCGCCACGAGCATGCTCAAGATCCTGCGCCCCGGGCGGGCACCGGAGGTGCCGGCCGGCGGCATCAAGATCGGCCGCGCGAGCGACAACGACCTCGTCATTCCCGACGTCCTCGCCTCGCGTCACCACGCCACGCTGGTCCCGACGGGCACCGGCGCCGAGATCGTCGACAACCGCAGCATCAACGGCACGTTCGTGAACGGCCAGCGCGTCGACGCGGCACCGTTGACCGACGGTGACGTGGTCACCATCGGCAACGTCGACCTGGTGTTCAGTGGCGGCACACTGGTGCGGCGCACCGAGACCGCCGCCGCCACCGCCACCGGCGGCCTCGACGTCCGCGGCGTCACGTGGACGATCGAGAACAACAAGACCCTGCTCGACAACATCTCGCTCACCGCGCGGCCGGGCACCCTCACCGCGGTGATCGGGCCGTCGGGCGCGGGCAAGTCGACGTTCGCGCGTCTGGTCGCCGGCTACACGCACCCCACCGCCGGATCAGTGACGTTCGAGGGTCACAACATCCACGCCGAATACGCCTCGCTGCGGTCCCGGATCGGGATGGTGCCCCAGGACGACGTCGTCCACGGCCAGCTCACCGTCAAACAGGCGCTGATGTACGCCGCGGAGCTGCGGCTGCCCCCGGACACCACCAAGGCCGACCGCGAACAAGTGGTCATGCAGGTCCTCGAGGAACTCGAGATGACCAAGCACCTCGAGACCCGGGTGGACAAGCTCTCCGGCGGTCAGCGCAAACGCGCGTCGGTGGCGCTGGAACTGCTGACCGGGCCGTCGCTGCTGATCCTCGACGAACCGACCTCCGGTCTTGACCCGGCGCTGGACCGCCAGGTCATGACGATGCTGCGGCAACTGGCCGACGCCGGCCGCGTGGTGCTCGTGGTCACCCACTCGCTGACCTACCTCGACGTGTGCGATCAGGTGCTGCTGCTCGCCCCCGGCGGCAAGACCGCGTTCTGCGGTCCGCCGGGCGAGATCGGCCCGGCCATGGGCACCACGAACTGGGCCGACATCTTCAGTTCGGTGGCCAGCGACCCGGACGGCGCCAATCAGCGATTCCTCGCGCTGCACGGCCCGCCCCCCGATCAGCCGCCCACCGAGGACGAACCGAGCAACCTCGGCGAACCGTCGAAGACGAGCCTGCGACGGCAGTTCTCGACCATCGCCCGCCGCCAGATGCGGCTGATCGTCTCCGACCGCGGCTACTTCGTCTTCCTCGCACTGCTGCCGTTCATCATGGGTGTGCTGTCGCTGTCGGTGCCCGGCACCGTCGGGTTCGGCGTGCCCGACCCGATGGGCGACGCGCCCAACGAACCCGGCCAGATCCTGGTCCTGCTCAACGTCGGTGCGATCTTCATGGGCACGGCGCTGACGGTCCGCGACCTGATCGGCGAACGCGCGATCTTCCGGCGGGAACAGGCCGTCGGTCTGTCCACCACCGCGTACCTGCTGGCCAAGGTGTGCATCTACGCGGTGTTCGCGATCCTGCAGTCGTCGATCGTCACCGCGATCACCATCGCCGGCAAGGGGGCGCCCACCCAGGGCGCGCTGACATTCCTGAGTCCGACGGCCGAGTTGTTCGTGGTGATGGCCGCGACGACGGTGACCGCAGCGATGGTCGGCCTCGCGCTGTCGGCGCTGGCGAAGTCCAACGAGCAGATCATGCCGCTGCTGGTCGTCGCGGTGATGAGCCAGCTGGTGTTCTCCGGCGGCATGATCCCGGTGACCGACCGCCTTGTCCTCGACCAGCTGTCGTGGTTCACCCCGGCGCGGTGGGGTTTCGCCGCATCGGCATCGACGATCGATCTCATCAAGCTGGTGCCCGGACCGCTGACTCCGAAGGATTCGCACTGGGAGCACACCGGCTCCGCCTGGTGGTTCGACATGGGGATGCTCGCCGTCCTGTGTATCGGCTATCTGGGCTTCGTGCGCTGGAAGATCCGGCTCAAGAGCGGTTGATCTCGAGTGCGACACGAATGGGCAAATATTGACGCCAGGTCCATGAGCACGGTTATGGTGGTTCCCGAACGCGGCTGACGTGCTGACCGATCAGCCGTCGGCGAAAGGGGGCCACGGGTGAACGTCGACGCGGCAACCCTTGTCCGCCGGGACTCGTGGGCCACGCCGGACCTCGCCGAAGCCGGCGAGATCTTGCGGGCCGAGTACGGGGCCAGCCTGCGGCTGCGCGAATCCCGCACCAAAGCCCGCCCGCTCAGCGTCGACCGGCGCGTCGCGCCCACCTTCGAATGCCATGACGTGCGCCTCCCCGCGCAACTGCAGTTCGACGTGGAGGAGTTCGACGCCGTCGTGATCGCCTCGCTACAGGCGGGGACGGTCACCACCAACAGCGACGCCCACGGCATCTCCTATCGGCGCGGTGACGTCTTCATGGCGAACTTCCCCGGTGCGCACTACCGGTGCCACGCCGACCACGCCTGGTCGCACACCGTCACCGTCCCGGTGCGAGTGCTGGCCGAAACCGCGGGCGTCGCACCGTCGGCGCTGCGGTTCATGTCAGGAAACCCGGTCAGCGCCGGCGCCGCCGAACAGTGGGTGACCACACTCGACACCGTCGAGCGGTTGCTGGCCGACCCGGACACCGCCACCCCCATTGTGCTCGGCAAGGCCGGCCGCATGCTGGCGGCCAAGGTGCTCGAGATCTTCCCCACCACGAGAACCCCCGGAACCGATCACCCCGGCCGGCTGGTGCCGAACTTCCTGCGCCGCGCGATCGCCTACATGGAGGACAACGCGGCCGACGACATCGGCCTGGTCGACATCGCCGCCGCCGTCGAGCTCACGCCGGAAGGGGTCACCTACCTGTTCCGCCGCCACCTCGAGGTGGGTCCGCTCGAACATCTGCGCCGGATCCGGCTCGACCGCGCCCACCTCGACCTGCTCGACCACACACCGGACACGACCACGGTGCACCGGATCGCCGCGCGCTGGGGATTCCCGCACATCTCGTCGTTCGAGGAGTTCTACCGCGGGTCCTACGGCCAGAATCCGCAGGTGACGCTGCACGCCGGGTGACCGGTAGATTCACAAGGTGATCCGTGCGCTGAAAGTGGTCGGACGCCATCTGGCCGGTGCGCCCGCGACGTTCACGTGGCTGGTGGTGCTCGCGTTCACCACCCGCGTGCAGCGGGAGGCGGGCCGTGCGCGGTCCCAACTGCTGCGCAGCCAGTCGACCAATCTCAACCACCTGTCCGACGAGCCGACCCGGGTGCTGGCGGCCAGCCTGTTCTGGCTGGACGGCAGCCGGTGGTGGCCGTACGTCCCGCCGTTCGCCGCGGTGCTCGCCCCCGCAGAACGCCGCCTGGGAACCCTGCGGTGGCTCGTCGTCGGCGCCGCCGCCCACGTTGCCGGCACCTACCTCGGCCAGGGCTATCTGCGCCGCTCCATCCGCACCGAACAGGCTCCGCCCCGCCTGGCCGACGCCCACGACGTCGGGGTGAGCTACTTCCTGCTCGGCGTGGCGGGGACCCTGACGGCGTACCTGCCCCGACGGCACCGGATGCCGGTGCGCGCCGCGGGTGTCGCGGTGCTGACGACGAACGTGGTGGTGCGGCCGACGTTCACCGAGGTCGGCCACCTCAGCGCGTTCGTCACCGGCCTGACGCTCAGCCCGCTGGCAACCGACCGTGACCGCCACCCGTATCCGGGTACACAGGGATATGCGCGCCACTGAGATCAGGGCCCTCGGCGAGGTCGCCGCCGAGGGTGTGACGGTCCTCCGCGACGTCGTCCGCGGAATGCACACCGGCATCGCGAGCCGGGTGTTCACCTCGGTCGGTCCGGCCGCCAGACCCGTCGAGGTGATCCACGACGCGATCGCGCACACGGTGTACTCAGCCGTCGGCACCGCCGGGCAACGTCTGCCCGAAGCGGTCACTGCCGTCGCCGCCGCCCGCGTGCACGACGACACCCCGATCGACCAGACGCCGGCCGCGGCGGAGGCGATCGCCGCGCTGAACGGCATCTACGGTGACGAACTCGCCGCCCGCGGCAACGCACTGGCCACCACCATGGCGGTCCGCGTCGACGGCAGACGCGTCGACCCGACGCCCTCGGCCGTGGCCGAGGCGTTCCCCGATGCGACGAACCGGATCGTGGTGTTCGTCCACGGCCTGTGTCAGACGGAGACGTCGTGGCGCCGGCCACCGCGGCCGGGTGTCGACGCGCCGGATCCGCGGCCCTACGGTGCGCGGCTGCGCGACGATCTCGGCTTCACCCCGGTCGACGTCCGCTACAACACCGGCCTGCACATCTCGAGCAACGGGCACGGCCTCGACGAGCTGCTGACCGCGCTGACCGAGGCGTGGCCCGTCCCGGTGTCCGACATCGCGCTGGTGGGGCATTCGATGGGCGGTCTGGTGGTGCGCAGCGCCTGCCACTACGGCGACGAGGCCGGCCGCCCCTGGGTCGGCAAGGTCCGCCAGGTGGTGTGTCTGGGCTCGCCGCATCTGGGCGCCGACCTCGAGAAGGGTGTCAACGCGGCGTCGTGGGCGTTGTCGCGGTTACGCGAAACCCGGGCTCTGGCGGAGTTTCTCAACCTCCGCAGCGACGGGATCAAGGATCTGCGCTTCGGCGCCTGCCTCGACGAGGACTGGGGCGAGGCCGATCCCGACGAGTTCCTGCGCGACCGCTGCGCGGAAGTGCCGTTCCTGACGGGGGTCTCGTATCACTTCGTGGCGACGTCGGCGGCGCCGAGGCCGGTGGGCATGATGCTCGGCGACCACCTGGTGCGGCCGTCGAGCGCGGCGGGGCGCGGCCGGCGACGCCGGATCCCGTTCGAGGCGGACAACGGTCTGGTGATGACCGGTTTGCATCACTTCGATCTGCTCAACCATCCCGACATCTACGACCGGCTGGTGCACTGGCTCGCGGTCAGCGCAACGTGACGAGATCCGACACCGAATCCCTCGGGAGCTCACCGTCGACGACCGCGGTCACCGCCATCTTCTGCAGGGTGATCGCACCGCCGTGGTTGTCGAGGAACGCGGTGTCGGCGGCGTCGCGCCCGGTGGCGATGCGCACCATGGACTGCCGGGGCGCCAGGCACGTCGCATCGACCAGCCGCCAGTGCCCGTCGACGTACGCCTCGGCGACGGCGTGGAAGTCCATCGGACTACATCCCGGCGCGTAGACCGACACCAGCCGGGCCGGCACGTTGACGGCACGCAGCAGCGCGATCACCAGGTGGGCGTAGTCGCGGCAGACCCCCGCGCCGGCCAGCAGCGTATCGGCGGCCCCGTCGATCGGATCGCTGGAGCCGGGAACGTAGTGCAGCCGTGTGCCCACCCAGGACGACACCCGTTCCGGCAGGGCGACCGAGTCGGCGAGGTCACCGAATTCCGTTGCGGCGAAACCGAAGAACTTGTCCGCCTCGGCGTAGCGGCTCGGCCGTAAGTAAGTCGACAGGTCGATGTCGCGCACCGGCGGCGGCTCGGCCAACCCTGAGACCGTCGCCTCGTACGAGGCGGTCACCGTCCCCGCGGCGGCGGCAAACTTGTGGATGCGGGTGCCGTGCTCGCCGATCAGTTCCCGCGCCTCGACGGGCGTGCCGTCGTGGGTGAAGCGCAGCGTCTCGGTGACCTCGGCGCCGGGGTGCTCGGCCAGCGCGATCTGGAATTCGAGGGTGGTGGACGCGGTGACCTCGACCTCGAGTTCGGCGCCGACGGTTCGGCTCATGGTGTCGCGGGGCATCGGCACAGTCTGGTGCCGATCGGGTGGCGGCGCAGTGCAAGCGCGCCGGGCGAATCACATGCGTGTCGAATTGGCGGTATTTGATCGAACCGGTGTTCGACCTTGGCCGGGCAGCGGGCCGCAGCGCAGGTCGAACCTCTCGGAAACGGTGTCGAGGGCGCGGCGCTGGTGGTCACGCCGGCGGCGGTGGGTGAGCATGAACCGCGCCGTCGCCGCCAGCCGGCGGGGCAGCGGATACCAGCGGTCGAAATCGAGCCCGCATTCGGCGAACACCTTCGCCGGCAGTTCGTCTGCCATCAGGCTGAGGTTGTACTGCGCGAGGGTCAGCAGGGTGTACGGCAGCGCCTTGGGCGACTTGTTCCGCAGCTCCTGGACGTCGAGTTCGTAGAGCGGGGTGCCGCGCAACCGGTCGAGCATCAGCATGTGCGTCATGAAGTAGCCCATGTAGGAGCTCAGATGCAGTGTCGCCGAGCGGATCTGGATGGAGACCACCGATCCGCCCGCCGACAGGTACGGCTCGTAGGGATCGTCGCGGTGGGTGACGTATCCCGTGCAGTTGACGATCCAGCCACCGGGTTCGATGGCTGTCGTCGCACCGCTGCGGAACGTCAGCTCGACCCCGTCGCCCCGGTCGACTGCGTCGACGAGATAGTCCATCGTCACCGAATGCAGCCCGTCGGCGATGGTCTTGCACTCGTCCTCGGACAGCACGCCGAGCAGGAAGCTGGCGGTGTCCGGGGTGAGCCAGGTGCCGTACCGGGCGCGGTGCCAGCGCCACACCTCGTCCTCGTTGGTGCCGTCGAACCGGCGGGACGCCTGCGCGCCCAGGGCGCTGATGAGGGTGCCGCCGAACCACCGCCGGGCTCCGTCGGGGAAGAACTTGTCGCGGCACTGGAAGAACGTGCCGCCGCCCGCCACCAGGTTCACCTCCCGGCCGGGACAGTGCGTGATCAGCGCGTGGGCGGTGTCCATCGCGGTCTTGCCGCCACCGATGATCCAGACCGGGGCGGCGCTGTCGCGGATCTCGCCGTCGCGGACGTCGCAGTGATCCGGTGACACCGAGTGCACGCGCGCACTGGACAGGGGCAGCGGCTCGTTCGGCGTGATCCGGAAACCGTAAGCCTTGATGAGCTTCGCCGCATCGATCTCCAGCGTCTCGCCGTCGGCCGATCGGCAGGAGACGCGCACTCCCCCGTCGGTCTGCTCATCGCACACCATGTCCCACCCGTAGAACTCGTCGACCCGCACCCGCGTCCGCAACTCCTCGAGGCAGTACTGCAGATGGTCGAGCACCTCGTCCCTGGTCGCCAGGTAGGACCGCTCTCGGCCGAGGGTCCAGGCGATGTCACCCGCGGTGAACATGCCGTGCGGCTGATGCAGTCGCACGTACGGGTACGTGTCGACCCACATACCGCCCACCCGCCGCCTGCGGTCGACCAAGACGATGCGCTGGTCCGGCGCGAGGTGCCGGCTGGCGGCGTAGAGGGCGTTGAGCCCGGCCAGGCCGGCCCCGACGATGCAGAGGTCACAGCTTTCGGTCATGGACACCTCCCTGACCGCCTCAGTATTCGCCTCTGCGGCGCGAAATGACCAGGGGCCGTTGCAGAGTCAAGGTCTCGTCATTCCGGGTCTCGAGTTACCGTGGCGAGGGGCCGAGGACAACGGTGGGCACCGGCGTCCACGTGTCCACTCCGGTGACCCGGCCGAACGCCTGGTCACCGAAGTGGAAGCCGAATCCGAACGTGTCGGGCGCGTGGAGCTCGTCGAGGAGGCGGCGCCGCGCGGCGAGGACACCGCTGTGATCGGCGTCGGCTGTCGAGAACCACTCGGGGTGCGCCAGATGCGCCGGGATCTGGAAAGCGTCCCCGAACGCGATGAGCCGCCGACCGGTCCGCGACGTGATGACGTACGCCGTGTGCCCCGGTGTGTGTCCTCCGGTGACGATGGCGCGTACCCCGGGCAGGATCTCGGCGCCGTCGTCGATCAACTCGAGCGGCGTGCGGGCCAAATCGCGGAGCACATGCGACGGTGAATGCTCGTCGCCCCGGTGGTCGCCGTCGGCGTGCGGTGCCCATTCGGCCGCCGACAGGACGTAGCGGGCGTTCGGAAACGTCTTGCGACCGTCGACGAACGCCCCTCCGGCGTGGTCGAAGTGCAGATGGGTGAACGCGACGACGTCGATGTCCCCAGGGCTCCGGCCGGTGGCGGCCAGTACATCCAGCAACGCACCGCAGTCCACCCCACCCACCGCCACCTCGCGGCGCACCGCACCCACACCGGCGTCGATGAGCAACGTCACCCCGTCGCTCTCGACGAGCAGACCGCCGGCACTCACCCGCAGTCGGCCTGCGGGACTGACCCATTCGGGGCGTGCCGACCAGTAGTCGCCCGGAATGCGGGGGAAGAACGACAACGGGATGGCCAGCACCCCGTCGACCACATATGTCGCGACGAGGTCGTCGACCCGCAGCGACCGCACCGCCGACGGATCCCCCGGCCGGCCGACCGGAAGCGGTCCCGTGCTCACGCGGCGACGCTTCCGGCGTCGTCGGCTCGGATGACCTGTCCGGTGCTGCGACCGCGGTACATCTCCTTCTCGGTCGGACCCGGTGCGACGGCGTTGTCGAACAGATCGTCGAGGTGGATCGATCCGATCGCCTTCGATTCCCCGGCGCTGCGTACGCATTTCGGTGCCATGGCACCCTCCTTTCGACGTCGTGTCCCTGTCTGGAGGAACGCCGAGGGAAGTTCGTTCGGTCATATCGCCGTTGATATGAGCGATGCCGTTTCCTTATCGAGGAGGGTTCATGCCGACGGTCTCGCAGCTCGAATCGTTCGTCACCGTCGTCGACGAGGGAGGTTTCACCGCGGCGAGCCGCCACCTGCGGTTGACGCAGCCGGCCGTCAGCCGCGCCGTCGCCACGCTGGAGAAGGAGTTGGGTCTGCCTCTTCTGGTGCGCGGCCGCAACGGGGTGTCCCTCACCGAGGCCGGGTCGCTGGCGCTCACGCACGCGCGTCAAGTGGTTCGGCACCTGTCCGCGATGCGGACCGACCTCGCCACCCTCGCAGGCGATCTCACCGGCACGCTGAGGCTGGCGAGCCTGGCCAGCGTCACCTCGACCCTTGTCGCGCCCGTCCTTCAGACGTTCTCCGAACGGCATCCGGCGGTCCGGGTCCGGCTGCTCGAAGGAAGCGAGGAAGAGGTCCGCGACTGGCTGGATCAGGGCGCCGCCGAGGCCGGCGTCGTGAGCCTGCCGATCCGGGGACTCGACAGCGTGGTGCTCGGCTACCAGGACATGGTGGCGGTACTACCGGAAGGAAACCGGTTCGCCGCGGCGGACGGCGTGACCTATGCGCAGTTGGCCACGCAGCCGTTCATCCGCTCGACCGGGGGCTGCGCCGAGGTGTTCACCCCGGTGGCGCGGCGGGCCGGCGTCGAGTTCGACGTGGCCTTCGAAGCGCGGCAGATCTCGGCCGTCCTCGGGATCGTGCAAGCCGGTCTGGGCGTCAGCATCCTGCCGGGTGCGGGTCTACCGGCGCTTCCCGCGGGTGTGGTGGTGCGGCCGCTGCTGCCCAGGACGGTGCGACGGCTCGGGGTCGCCGTCTCGGCGAGCGCAGCGGCACCCGCCCGCGCGTTCCTCGCCCAGGTCGCCGAGCGGGCCGACCCAGTCTGAGGAAAACCTCAGCCGCCGTGGACGTCGAGCCCGTGCGCCGCGGCGTACGCCAGCGCCTGCTCGATGTCGATGCGCGCGCCGCGCACCGCCGCGGTGGTCCACAACGTCGGGTCGACGCGGGCACCCCGCAGGTCGGCGCCCTCGAACCGGGTGTTCTGCACGCGGGCGCCCCGCAGGTCGGAGCGCTGCAGAACCGCCTCGCGCAGGTCCGTGCCGACCAGGCTTGCTTCCCGTAACCGGCAGTCCGACAGGTCGACCTTGCGCAGATCGCACCCGCCGAGCACGGCGAGCGTCAGGTCCACCTCGGACAGCGTGAGCGGCCGCAGCCGGCATTCGGTGAACACCGAACCGAGCATGCTGCAATTACGGAAGGTGCTGTGCCACAGCGAGGCCCGGCGGAACACGCAGTTGCGGAACGCCGAGCCGACGTGCTCGGACTCCGACAGGTCGACGCCGCTGAAATCGCACCCGTCGAACACCACCCGCTCGGTGCGCAACCGACTCAGGTCCTCGTCGCGGAAGTCCCGTTCGAGGAACTCCTCATCGATCCACTCGGCCACGTCAGCTCCGCAACGCCGAGAGGCTGTCGAGCGCGTACTCGGTGACCGCGATCAGCGCCGCCTTGGCCGAATCGCGGTTGCGAGCGTCGACGGTGATGACCGGGATGTGGTCGGGCAGCGCCAGCGCCTTGCGCACGGCCTCTGTCGAATACCTT
The DNA here is from genome assembly GCF_014218295.1 of Mycolicibacterium litorale. The sequence goes on along the minus strand of NZ_AP023287.1, from coordinate 1,282,081 downwards.
GGGGCGCCGTCGAATTCATTGATGGCGACGAGGAACGGCAGATTGCGCGCCTCGAAGAAGTCGACGGCGGCGAAGCTGTCCTGCAGCCGGCACACGTCGACGAGGATGATCGCGCCGATCGCCCCGCGCACCAGGTCGTCCCACATGAACCAGAACCGGCGCTGTCCCGGTGTGCCGAACAGGTACAGCACCAGGTCGTCGGCCAGCGTGATGCGGCCGAAGTCCATGGCCACCGTGGTGGTGCGCTTGTCGGGGGTGGACTCCAGGCCGTCCACGCCCGCCGAGGCGTTGGTCACCAGGGCCTCGGTGCGCAGCGGCATGATCTCGGACACCGCGCCCACGAACGTCGTCTTGCCGGCACCGAAACCGCCGGAGACGACGATCTTCGTCGCACTGGCGCGGCGCCTCTCAGAGTGCTCGTAGGCCACGCAGTGTCCTTCCTATGAGTTCGCGGCGCTCGTCGTTGTTCGCCGTGTGGTCGAGGGTGGTGTGCACCCGGAGATAACCCTGCGTCACCAGGTCCCCCACAAGCACGCGCGCCACGCCGAGCGGCACCGACAAACGTGCCGCGATCTCCGCCACAGAGGGCCGTTGCACGCACAGCGCGACGATGTCAGCGCGGACGTCGCCCGCAGGCCAGCGCGGCGGGCGGGACGATTCGAGCGTTTCGACGGGGGCCTCGAGCGGCAGGTGCACGCCCGGGTCCGTGCGACCCGCGGTCAGCGTGTAGGGCCGTACCAGGCTGGGTTGCGCGGCGGGAACCGGTTCGTCCACGAGGCACTCACGAGTGCTGGTGGGTTCGTCGCTGCGACTGGACGACGGTGCCCACCCGCTCGACCAGGATCGCCATCTCGTAGCCGATCTGCCCGATGTCGCAGGACCGGGTGGCCAGTGTCGCCAGGTGGGAGCCGTCACCCACGCGCATCAGCAGCAGGTACCCGTTCTCCATCTCGACGACGGACTGCAGCACGTATCCGCCGTCGAACAACTGGGCCGCACCGGTCGACAGGCTCGCCAACCCGGACGCGACCGCGGCGAGCTGGTCGGCGCGTTCCACCGGCATGTGCTCACTGGCGGCCATCAGCAGACCGTCGGCGGACACCAGCACCGCGTGCGACACCCCGGACACGTCGCGGGCGAATCGGGAGACCAGCCAGTCGAGCGATTCGCGCTGCGCCGAACGTGCCGGGTAGGTCATTCGAGATCTGTTCCTCTGGCTTCTCGGGAGTGGGCGCGGGCGGCGTGCACACCACCGAAATGGCTGCTCATGCTGGCGCGGATGGCCTCCGGATCGCGACGCGGGGCGGCGTCGAACTCAGCCGCCGATGCTACCTGCTCGTCGGTGTCGTCGCTGCGGTGCGCTCCACCGGACGCGGACCTGCGCTGACCGCTGCCGGGCACCAACCGCGCCCCCGGATCACGCACCGGCAGACCTTCGTCGGTCCGCTCCCGCACCGGCGCCTCGTCCGCGGCGGCGGCCGCCGACCAGCCGTGGTCCCACACCGTCTTCCAGTCGAGGTCGGCGCTGCGGCCCAGTTCGGTCGGGTCGACCAGCCACTCCGACAGCATCGACTGGTAGATCGCGTCGTCGGCGCCCGCGGTCGGCCTGGCGGCCGGTTCGGGTGCCGGCTGCGGCTCGCGCTGCCCGGGCACGCCGTTGCCTGCGGCCTGTGCACGTGAGGTGAAGAAAGCCGACGTGTCGGTGGGTGCCGGGATCGGCCGGTGCGGGTCGGTCCGCTCACCGGCCGAGCCCGCGATCCCGCTGGCGCCGGGATTGCGCTGAGGAAGCACACCGGCGGGCACCTCGCCGTACCCGTTGAGCTCCTGGGCGGCCGGTTCGGGCCGCTGGTGGCGCGGGTGGTCGACGGCGGCGGTCGGCGCCGGCGCGTAGGCAGGTACGGGAGCCGGGGCGGGAGCCGGGGCGTCGGTTCCGGCGAGCAGGTCGGCCGGAACGTACACGCCGGCGGTGGTGCCAGAGTTGGGTTCGTCGACGACGGTGCTGCGCAACCGGACGACGAAGCCGTGCTGGGCGGCCAGCCGTCCCACCACGAACAGCCCCATGTGCCGCGCGGTGTACGGGATGACCTCGCCGCCGGACTGCAGGCGCGCATTGGCGACCCGCAGATCCGCCTCGGCCATGCCAAGGCCGGTGTCGCTGACCTCGACGACGAGCCCGCCGTTACCGGTGTGGACGGCCGACACCCGCACCTGTGAACTCGGCGGCGAGTACCGCAGGGCGTTGTCGAGCAGTTCGGCGAGCAGGTGCACCAGGTCGCCGGCCGCGGCGCCGACGATGCGGCTGTCGGGGACGGTGGCCGTCACCACCCGGGTGTAGTCCTCCACCTCGGAGGCGGCCGCGTTGATGACGGTGGCGATCGGGACCGGCTCGCTCCGGTCGCGTGGGATCGCCGCGCCGGAGAGCACCAGCAGGTTGGCGCCGTTGCGCCGCATCCGTGCCGCCAGGTGGTCGAGGCGGAAGAGGCTCTCCAGCCGCTCGGGGTCGTCCTCGTCGCGCTCGAGCCGGTCGATGAGCGACAACTGCTGGTCCACCAGCGAGCGACTGCGCCGCGACAGCGTTTCGAACATGTCGCTGATCTGGTGCTGCAGCCGGGACTGCTCACCGGCCAGCAGCACCGCCTGTTCGTGCAGTTCGTCGACGGCGTGCGCGACCTGCCCGATCTCCTCGGTCGTGTACACCGGGATGGGGGTCACCGGACCCGGGTCGTCGCCGGCGCGCACGCGGTCGAGTTCGGCGGGCAGATCCTCGTGCGCGGCCTTGAGCGCGCTGTCGCGCAGCCGGCGCAGTGGCCGCACCAGGGAACGCGCCACCAGCAGCACGAGGATCAGTGCGGCGACGAACGCCAGCACCACCAGCACGGCGTCGCGGATCGCGGCGGAGCGTTCGGCGTCGGCGGCGCGGGTGACCGCCGCCGGGATGGCCTCGGTGGTGTCGGCGATCATGGTGTCGGCGATGTCGGCGGTGACGGTCTGTGACTGCAGCAGGTCGGGGTTCCCGACGAGCACCACGGCCGGGTTGGCGATCATCGACATCCGCTTGAACATCTCGCTGCGCAGCGTGTTCGCTTCCGGCGAGGCGCCGCCGAGCAGTTCGGCCATCCCGTTGACCGTCGACGGTTCGGTGCCCGCCACCGTGTTCATCGAGGTGCGCAGTTCCGGTTCGGGCACGTCACCGCCGCGGGTGACGAGCATGTTCTGCATCGCCATCTGGCCGCGCGCCCCGATCGCCCGGGACAGGGCTTCGGCCTGCATCTGCACCTGCTGGTCGTCGCCGCGGGCCGACCCGGTGATGGCGGTCTCCGCGGTCAGCAGCAGCGGGGCGTAGGACATCACCCGCTGGCGCAGGTCGATCGAGTTGGCCATGACCTTGTTGACGAGGTCCTGTCCGAGGTGGAGCAGGGTGGTCACCGCGAGCCGCACGTCGGGGATGACGTCGGTGCCGTCGAGCTCGGTGCGCAGCCCGGTTCTGGCTGTGTCGAACCGGGTGAGGGCCGACTGCGTCTCGCCGCCCTCGGTCGCCGCCACGACGGCGTTCTCCAGGGCGGCCATGTAGGTGTTGATCTGCGGGATGAGCTCGATGCGCTGTGCGGCCAGTCGCAGCTCGCCGGCCTGCTGCAGATTCGCCGCGATGCGGGAGCCGCCGAAGGTGCCCGCCAGGATCAACGGCACCAGCACGATCGCGAGCACTTTCCACCTGACGGGCCAATTCGCCGGGGACCAGCGCGACGGCCGTTTCGGCGGCGCGGGCGGTGTCTCGGTCTGCTGGGTGAAGGCAGTCATGGGCGCCCGGCCGCGCAGCCGGCTCCGCATGTCAGTACTGAAGCGTCATTCATGGAGGTTTCCTGCTGTTCGCACCTGTTCGCGGGACGCGGGATCGCGCCTGGTACGCCTGGCAATTCGACGAGTATGACAGCCGTCAGCTGGGGTTTCCACAGTTCTTACTGAACAGACAGAGTTCGTGACCAGACCGATGCGCGTCCGTGTGGTGATCGGGCAAAGCCCGCGACAGGCCTGAGATCATCGTCGGATGTTCCGGCTGATGTTCTATTCGCCGCGCATCGCGCCCAACACCGGCAACGCGATCCGCATGGTGGCGGGCACGGGGTGCGAACTGCATCTGGTGCGACCGTTGGGATTCGACCTGTCCGAACCGAAGCTGCGGCGAGCCGGGCTCGACTACCACGATCTCGCCTCGGTCACCGTGCACGACGATCTGGCGTCGGCATGGGAGGCGCTGATGCCGGCTCGGGTGTACGCGTTCACCGCGCACGCAAACGTCTCGTTCGCCGATGTCGCCTATCAGCCGGGCGACGTCTTGATGTTCGGGCCGGAGCCCACCGGCCTGGACGCCGAGACGCTGGGCGATCCGCACATCACCGCGCGGGTGCGGATCCCGATGCTGGCCGGGCGGCGCTCGCTGAACCTGTCGAACGCCGCCGCTGTCGCGGTGTACGAGGCGTGGCGCCAACACGGGTTTTCCGGAGCCGCCCCGGCGGCGACATCGGAGCCCGGAGCGGTGTAGTTCACCGCCCGATGAACGCGTCCCGACTACCAGGTGTCCCAGTGGGTCAGCTGCTCGGCGGGCAGCCGCTTGGCCTTCTTGAAATCGGTGCCCTTGGTGTAGGCGATCGGGAACAGCCCGGCCTGCGAGTACTTGTCGTAGGGGATGCCGAGCACCTCGGCGGCCTGCTTCTCCCCCTCACCCAGCAGGTGCAGGGTCGTCCACGCCGAACCGAGGCCGCGGGAGCGCAGCGCCAGCATGAAGCTCCACGCGGCCGGAAGCAGCGAACCCCAGAACGAGGCCGACATGCCTGCCGGCGCCCCGTCGGGGCGGCCCTCCAGGCACGGGATCATCAGCACCGGCACCTCGTGGAAGTGGTCGTTGAGGTAGCGCGCGGAATCGCTGACCAGCTCCATGCGTTCGCCGCGCACGTCGTCGTATGAGGGCTTGGGCATGTCGAAGTAGGCGTTCGCATTGGACCGGTAGATGTCGGCGATCGCCTTTTTCTTCTCGGGGTCTTCGACGAATACCCATTGCCACCCTTGGGCGTTGGACCCCGTCGGGGCCTGCAACGCGAGGTCGAGGCATTCCATGATGACCTCGCGCGGCACCGGCTTCTCCAGGTCCAGCCGCTTGCGCACCGAGCGGGTGGTGGTGAGCAGTTCGTCGACAGTCAGGTTGAGGGTCATGGATCGAGGCTACCGACGCCGCCGCATGACGCGCGGCCGACGACCCGAGGACCCGGGTGGGTGGTCACGACGTTTCGCCGACCATCCAGCGGGCGGCCAGTACGTACACCCAGTCAGCGGCTGCGTGAGGGTCTTCCGGCGGACTGTCGACGACGACGAGCTCGTCGACGCCGAGTGCGGCAACCTTGTCGATGACGTCCGGTTGTGGGTTGCGCAGAGAGATGGCCGTCGTGAGTTGGCCGCGGTCGCGACCATGTTGATCGCAGAGGCGCTGAAGTGCTGCCAGCCGCTCACCGGCAGCCGGGATGTCCTCGAGGTTGAACCCGTACCAGCCGTCGCCCCAATGTGCTACCCGACCGAGTGCTGCATCGCTGTTGCCGCCGATCACCACGGGGATTTTCCTGTCGCGAAGTGGCTTGGGGTTGACTCTGATCGAGTCGAATGCGACGAATTCACCGTTGTAGGAGGCAATGTCGTCGCGCCAAAGCATGCGCATCGCGTCGACGTATTCGGCGGTGCGGGTGGCGCGTCGTGCAAATGGCACGCCGAGGGCGTCGAATTCCTCCCTCGACCATCCGATTCCGACACCAAGGGTGAGACGGCCGCCACTCAACACGTCAAGGGTGGCTGCTTGTTTGGCGATCAACACAGGGTTGTGTTCGGGCAGGAGCAGCACACCAGTGGCTATCTGGATGGTTGAGGTGGCCGCTGCGGCGAAGCTGAGCCCGATCATCGGGTCGATCCAGTCGGCTTCGGATGGGACGGCGATGCGACCGTCGTCGGAATAGGGGTAGCGCGACTGTGGCCGGTCCACCATCACGACGTGCTCGCCGGACCACAGGGTGAAGAACCCGCACTCTTCCGCGGCCCGGGCCACTTCGTCGATGACTCGGCGATCGGCCCCGGCGCCGATGCCGAGCGCGTGCAATCCCACTCTCATCTGTACCCCTCGAATCCAGCCGCCGGTGGTCATCCTGGCCGTGTGTTTCGTTCGATTGTCTCCCGGGCGCGCGTCTTGAGGATGTCGATGACGGAACCGACGACCGGTTTGCGGATGAGCTCCCGGGCGGTGAGCACGTAACGCGGAACGCTAACGGAAGTCGCGTGACTTCGACCCCACCCGCATGTCGAGCTTGCCAAGCCGGTCGGCGACGACCGTCACCGCGCCCGTGGCGTTCTGCACGATGCCGCGGACCACCATCGCCGGCGCGGTCTGCGCCAGCCGGCGCTGACGCGACCAGAGTTGCGGTGAACACACGACATTCACCATCCCCGTCTCGTCCTCGAGGTTGAGGAACGTCACGCCCTGGGCCGTGGCCGGACGCTGCCGGTGCGTCACCGCGCCCGCCACCAGCACGCGGGTGCCGTCGAGCACCTCCAGCAACCGCCCCGCGGGCACGACACCCATCGCGTCGAGGTCCTCGCGCAGGAACTGGGTGGGATAGCTGTCCGGGGACACCCCGGTGGCCCACACGTCGGCCGCCGCCAGTTCCAGTTCGCTCATTCCGGGCAGCGACGGGATCTGCCCCGCCGACCCGACCCCGGGCAGCCGGTCGGGTCGTTCCGCGGCGGCCGCACCCGCCGCCCACAGCCCCTCACGGCGGGTGATGCCGAAACAGCCCAGTGCTCCCGCGGTGGCCAGCGCCTCGGTCTGCGGCACCGACAGCTGCACGCGTCCGGTCAGATCGAGCAGATCCGCGAACGGGCCGTGGGCTTTTCGCTCCTCGACGATGCGCTCGGCGAGTTCGTCGCCGATGTGGCGGACCGCGCCGAGGCCCAGGCGCACCTCGGTGCCGGCGTTCTCCAGCGTCGCGTACGCCAGGCTGGCGTTGACGTCCGGTCCGTGCACGACCACACCGTGGCGGCGGGCGTCGGCGACCAGCGACTGCGGTGAGTAGAAGCCCATCGGCTGGGCCCGGAGCAGAGCGGCGCAGAACGCGGCCGGGTGGTGCAGTTTGAACCACGACGAGTAGAACACCAGCGAGGCGAAGCTCAGCGAATGACTCTCGGGGAAGCCGAAATTCGCGAATGCCTCCAGCTTCTCGTAGATCCGGTCGGCCACCTCGCCGGTGATGCCGTGACGCTGACGCATCCCGTCGTAGAACCGGCCCCGCAGCCGGCGCATCTTGTCGGTGGAGCGCTTCGACCCCATCGCCCGGCGCAGCTGGTCGGCCTCGGCGGCGGTGAACCCGGCGCAGTCGACGGCCAGTTGCATCAGCTGTTCCTGGAACAGCGGCACCCCCAGCGTCTTGCGCAGCGCGGGCTCCATCGACGGGTGGTCGTAGGTGACCGGCTCCTCGCCGTTGCGGCGTTTGATGTACGGGTGTACGGAACCGCCCTGGATGGGGCCGGGCCGGATCAGCGCGACCTCGACCACCAGGTCGTAGAACACCCGGGGTTTCAACCGTGGCAGCGTGGCCATCTGCGCGCGGGACTCCACCTGGAACACCCCGACCGAATCCGCACGCTGCAGCATTTCGTAGACGCCGGGTTCGGACAGGTCCAGCTTCGCCAGGTCGACGTCGATGCCCTTGTGCTCGGCCACCAGGTCGATGCAGTAGTGCAGCGCCGAGAGCATGCCGAGGCCGAGCATGTCGAACTTCACCAGACCGATTGCGGCACAGTCGTCTTTGTCCCACTGCAGTACGCTTCGGTTGGCCATGCGCGCCCACTCGACCGGGCACACGTCGGCGATCGGGCGGTCGCAGATCACCATGCCGCCGGAGTGGATACCCATGTGGCGCGGCAGGTTCGAGATCTCACACGCCAACTCCACCACCGGTTCGGGAATGCCCTCGAGGTCCGGCGAGTCGGCCAGCCCGTTCCACTTGCTGAGCTGTTTACTCCAGGCGTCCTGCTGCCCCTGGGAGAAGCCGAGGGCGCGGGCCATGTCGCGGATGGCGCTGCGTCCGCGGTAGGTGATCACGTTGGCGACCTGGGCGGCGTAGTCGCGGCCGTAGCGTTCGTAGACGTACTGAATCGCCTCTTCCCGCAGATCCGATTCGATGTCGATGTCGATGTCGGGCGGCCCGTCGCGGGCCGGGGACAGGAACCGCTCGAACAGCAACTCGTTGGCGACCGGGTCGACGTTGGTGACCCCGAGCGCGTAGCAGACCGCGGAGTTGGCCGCCGACCCCCTGCCTTGGGCCAGGATGTTGTTCTCCTTGCAGAACCGGGTGATGTCGTGGACGACGAGGAAGTAGCCGGGGAAGGCGAGTTTCTCGATGATCCGCAGTTCGTGCTCGATCTGGGCGTAGGCCTGCGGCGCCCGCTCCGGCGGGCCGTAACGGTCCCGGGCGCCCAGCATCACCAGGTGCCGCAGCCAGCTGTCCTCGGTGTGGCCGGCCGGCACGTCGAACGGCGGCAACTGCGGGGCGATCAGCGCCAGGCCGAACGCGCACTGCTCCCCCAGCTCCGCGGCGGCGGTGACCACCTCGGGGCGGTGGGCGAACAGCCGGGCCATCTCCTCCCCCGAGCGCAGATGCGAGCCGCCGAGCGGGGCGAGGTAACCGGCGGCCTCGTCGATCGAGTTGCGGGCCCGGATCGCCCCCATGGCCATCGCCAGCCGCCCGCGCGACGGTTCGGCGAAGTGCGCCGCCGTGGTGGCGACGACGTCGAGGCCGAAACGCGGTGCCAGCTCGGCGAGCGCGGCGTTGCGCTCGTCGTCGAGGGGGTGGCCGTGATGGGTGAGCTCGACGCTGACGCGGTCGCGGCCGAACCGGTCCACCAGATCGGCCAGCGCCTTCTCGGCCGCCTCCGGCCCGCCCTCTGAGAGTGATTGGCGGACATGTCCTTTACGGCATCCGGTGAGTATGTGCCAGTGGCCGCCGGCAGCCTCGGTGAGCGCGTCGTAGTCGTAGCGCGGTTTCCCCTTCTCCCCGCCGGCCAGATGCGCTCTGGCGATCTCGCGCGACAGCCGGCGGTAGCCCTCGGGTCCGCGGGCCAGCACCAGCAGGTGCGGCCCCGGGGGATCGGGCACCTCGTTTCTTCCGGAGCGCGCGCCCATGCCCAGCGACAGCTCGGCGCCGAAGACCGTCTGCATGTCGAGTTCCCTGGCCGCCTCGGCGAACCGGACGACGCCGTAGAGCCCGTCGTGATCGGTGAGCGCGATGGCCCGCAGGTCCAGGCGGGCAGCCTCTTCGACGAGTTCCTCCGGGGTGCCGGCACCGTCGAGGAAGCTGTAGGCCGAATGCGCGTGCAGTTCGGCGTAGGGCACCGCACCGCCGGAGCGCGGCACGTCCGGGGCCTGATACGCGCCGCGCTTGCGGGACCAGGCGGGACTGTCGCCGCCGTCGCCGGGTGATTCGACGAGCGACTCACCGGCGCGGCGGGGCTTGCTGGTGAGTACCCGCTCCATCTCCGACCAGCTCGGCGGCCCGTTGAACCAGCTCACCCCGCCACTGTATCGAACGCACGTTCGATACCGCCACGTCGCGGAACAACTCCGGCGCACCGCGGGTTGGATCGACTGTGAGCCACGACACTACAGCCGAGAACTTCGGTCCGGCCGCGCCAGGCTATGCATGGGCCGACGCGCGGGATGCCGAAGCCGTCGAGGTCTTTCCCGGCATCACCGTCAAGCTGCTCTGGGAAGGTGACAACGGCGCCAAGGCCGCCATCACCACCATTCAGCCCGGTGCCGTCTGGAAGGGCGAGGACCATCACTGGCCCGGCCCCGAAGAGGTCTACGTGATCTCGGGGGTGTTCAACGACGGCGTCAACGACTACCGGGCCGGCACGTTCCTGCACGCACCGGCCGGATCCTGGCACGTGCCGCAGTCGTCCGAGGGGTGCGAACTCTTCCTCTTTTATCCCGAGGGCTGAAACCACCCAACGCAGCCGTGCTGCCGACCCGCCCCCTCACCTCTACGATGTCCTTGCCTAGGGAAGGAAATTCGGGGGATGACGTCACACAGGTACATCGGATACGTCGGCGGACTGGCAGTCGCACTCGGCGTGGGCGCCGCGGTCGCCGGCGCCGGCCAGGGCATCGCCCATGCGGAGACCGAGTCCGCATCGAGCGCGTCGGAATCGGCGGGCGCCGTGAGCGCGGGCCCGAAGAAGCCGGCCACCGACACCGATGACGCGGCCGACAAAGCGGACAGCGCCGGCGACGACGAGGCCGGGTCCGACGAGTCCGGATCATCCGAGGGCGACGACGAGCCCGACGAGGCCGGGACAGGTGACGAAGACAGGCCCCGTGCCACCGGACCGTCGCTGACCGAGAAGATCCGGCAGTCGGCGCAGCAGTTCGAAGCCGAGCAGATCGAGAAGCTGCGCAACGCGTTCACACCGCGCGTGATCGACGGCGAAGAGCCGGACACCAAGGGCCACAGCGCTTCTGCCGATCAGACCGAGGACGAGCCGACTCAGCCGGCCCGGCTTGCCGAAGCCGCCGAGCCGCGGCTGGTGCAGGAGCCGGCCGACGAGCCCGCCATCCAGGACCCGGCCGACGAACCGGTCTCGCTGGCCGCCGAACCGGTGCCGTGGAGCCCCGACCCGTTCCGACCCGAGGACCCCGAGCCCGACGGCATGCCCGCAGCGGTCCTCGCCCTGCGCAACCTCCTCATGGGGGTCGCCGCTCCGGAGTTCAAGCCGTACGTCCGCGAAGGCGTCGAAGCGGTGTACCGCGGCAGCCAGATCGTGCCGTGGGTCAACGTCGTCGTCCCCGCCTACAAGATCGTGCCGGCGTTCCTCGAAGCCGCACAGGGCAACAAAGCCGGCGCGCAGATCATCATCAACGAACTGCTCAAGACCACCGGACCGGTGTCACTGCTGTACTACGGCTACGACCAGATCGCCGACCTGGCGAACATGGAGTACGAGGCCCGGCTGATCAAGGAGCAGTTCTACAGCACGGTGTGGGACACCCTCGACCCGCTGGCGCTGCTGCACGAGTACGGCGACCACGGCCTGCGCGGCTAGGGCGCGGCTAGGGCGCGGCTAGGGAAGGTCCTCGGGTCCGAACTGGTCGCGCGGGACCACCATCATCGGAACGTTGAGCACCCGAAGCATTTTCGCGGCGGTCGAGCCGAGGAACAGCCGCCGCGGGGCACTCAGCCGGCTGGAGCCGACCATGATGAGGTCGCCGTCGTGCCACTCCAGCTTGCTGACCGCATCCTCGACGCCGCGCCCCTCGACCACTGTCGAGGTCACCGGAATATCCCTCGGGAGAAGGCTTTTCGCCACGTCCAGGGTATGGGCGGCGTGTTCGAGGGCGCGGTGCTGGACCGCGTCGTCGTCGCCGCGCAGGACGCCGAACGTCGGGTCGAGCGCCACGAGGGAGACCAGCCGCAGTGGCGTGCCCGCCGCCGAGCTGAACCGGACGGCGTGCTCGAGCAGCAGGTCCGCCCCTTCCCGCCGGCCGATCGCGCACGTCACCTCCCGCACCCGGCTCACCGGTGATTCACGGATCCCGCGCGGCGCCACCGCAACCGGCATCGGCGCCGAGTGCAGCAGCTCGTTGACCACAGACCCCAGTGAGTAACTCGCGGCCAGGCCGCCGCCGGAACCACCCACCACGATCACATCGGCCTCCAGCCGGGCCGCCTCCTGGATGAGCGCGTCGGCGGAGTTGTCGGCGAAGGCGATGTGGCTGCGCGCCGAGACCTCGGCGGGCACCGTGGCCATCGCATCGGTCAGCCACTTCTCGGCATGGCCGCTCAACAGATCGTCATGGGCGCCGCTCGGCACCACGGCAGGCAGCATCCGGTCGGCAGGCAGGGCGATGCACACCTCGAGCTCGGCGCCGAGGGTGCGGGCCAGGCGCACGCCGAGCGCAAGCGCATCGGCGCCACCCGGGGTGGCGAGATATCCGACGAGCAACCTCATGACCGAACCACCGCCCATCTCGCGTCCGGCGAACGCCGCGGCTTCCAATCCTGTCAACCCGGCGCCGATCTCACCGGCGCTTCACCGAATTCACGGTCGATACTGTGCGGTTCCGTCCTCGAGCACGAGCCGTGCGCCGGATCCGTCGGGGGCTGCGGCCTCGGTGCGGAACACCGCCTCACCGTCGGCGGTCCGCCAGATCGACGTCGTCAACGTCTCCCCCGGAAACACCGGCGAGGTGAAACGGGCACCGATCGCGGTGATCCTGGTGGCGTCACCCGCACCGAGGGCGGCGACCAGCGCGCGGCCCGCGACACCGTAGGTGCACAGCCCGTGCAGGATCGGCCGCGGGAAGCCGGCCAGTTCGCGGGCGAACCACGGATCGCTGTGGAGCGGGTTGCGGTCACCGGAGAGCCGGTACAGCAGCGCCTGGTCCTCGCGGGTCGCCAGTGCGATACGCGCATCCGGTTCGCGGTCGGGAATCTCGGGTGCCTGCGGGCGGGTCCCCGGCTGCCCACCGAATCCGCCCTCGCCGCGGATCACCGCCGTCGACACCGTCTCCGCGACGACCTCACCGGTGTCCGGATCGGTGCCCGTGCCCTTGAACACCAGGATGGCGTTCTTGCCCTCACCCTTGTCCTGGATGTCGACCACCTCGGAGACCACGCTGAGCGTGCCCGCGGGTTTGAGCGGCGCGAACAGCCGGATCTGCTGCGACCCGTGCAGCAGCATGCTGAAGTTGAACGAGCCGACGGCGCCCACCGCACCCCAGGCCGGACACGCGATGACCGCGTAGGTGGGCAGCACCTGCTGCTCGACATCGTGGCTGTTCTCGGTGGTGAAGGCCAGGTCGGCGGTTCCCGCTCCGACGCCGAGGGCGTAGAGCAACGTCTCCCGGTCGGTCCACTCGTAGAGCACCGGCGCGGATTTCTTGCCAATGGCATCGGGGTCGATCGGCATGGACACTCCCTTCTCGGCGTGAATCGGACACTATCTTTCCGGTTAACCGGTGAAAATCTGGATATCGATAGGGCCATGGCCGAACCCGCGGGCTGGCAGGCGATGCGCTCGGTGTTGGTGCTCTGCCGGTCGATGACGGCCGTCGTCGACCAGGACCTCAAGGACGAGTTCGGGCTGCGGCTGATCGACTACCAGATCCTCAAGCAACTGCAGTCCAGTGAGGCCGGCACCAGCCTGCTGGGCGGCGTGGCCCGTGACCTGTTCGTCCACGCGACCACGGTGAGCATCGCCACCGAGCGGCTCGCGCAACGCAACCTGGTGGTGCGTCACGCCCACCCCACCGATCGCCGGGCGACGCTGGTGAGCATCACCGACGAGGGGCGCGACATCGCGGATGCCGCGACCGCGACGCTGGCGGCCGCGCAGTTCGGGCTGGCCGGGCTGACTCCCGACCAGTTGGCGGCCCTGAGCGACGTCGGCGCCGCCCGCACCGCCAGGGGCTGACCCCTTCCGGCGTATCGTCTGCCCATGCCCACCGAGGACAGCGAGTCGGCCGCCCGGATACCGGTTTTCGCCGATGTGGACACCGGTGTCGACGACGCCATGGCGCTGGTGTACCTGTTCGCCAGCGCAGATGCCGACCTGGTCGGTATCGCCTCCACCGCAGGCAACGTCGGTGTCGACCAGGTCTGCCGCAACAATCTCGGCCTGCTCGAATTGTGCGGTATGACGGGCATTCCCGTGTCCCGCGGCGCCGACGGTCCGGTCGCCTCACCGCTGCGGACCGCGGAGGACACGCACGGTCCGCAGGGGTTGGGTTATGCGCGGCTGCCGTCCGGGGATGCGGCGTTGACGAGCTACGACGCCGCCGAGGCGTGGGTGAGGGCGGCACGCGCGCATCCCGGTGCGCTGGTGGGTCTGGCGGTCGGCCCGCTGACGAACCTGGCGCTCGCCCTGCGGGCCGAACCGGCGCTGCCGACCCTGCTGCGCAGGCTGGTGATCATGGGCGGCGCGTTCGACTACCGGGGGAACACGACCGCGGTGGCCGAGTGGAACATCAGCGTCGACCCGGAGGCCGCCGCGGAGGTGTTCGCCGCGTGGAGCGCCCCCGGTCTCGAGCCGCCGATCGTCTTGGGGCTCAACCTGACCGAGCACATCGCGCTGACGCCGACCGTGCTGACCCGGTTGGCGGCCGCCGCGCAGTCACCGAGTGCGCCCATGAGCGTGCTCGACGATCGCGGCACCCGTTCGGCGGCCGCCAACCCGTTGATCCGGGTGCTCGAGGATGCGATGCGGTTCTACTTCGAGTTCCACTTCGATCAGGGCGAGGGCTATCTCGCGCATCTGCACGATCCGCTGGCGGCCGCCGTCGCGCTCGATCCCGACCTGGTGCAGTACCGGCCCGCGACGGTGGACGTGGAGGTGACGGGCACGCTGACCCGCGGAATGACGATCGCGGACTGGAATGGACGGTGGGGCCGGCCACCGAACGCCCTCGTCGGCATCGGCGTCGACGCGGGGGTCTTCTTCGACCGGTTCATCGCGCGGGTGGGACCGTTCGCCCAGTCCCTTCACTGACGGTCAGTCGTCGGTGACGGTGAGCGTGACGTCGATGTTGCCGCGCGTCGCGTTGGAGTACGGGCACACCTGGTGGGCCTTGTCGGCGAGCTCGCGGGCGGTCTTCTCGTCGACGTTGGGCAGCGCCACTTCCAGCTCCACGGCCAGGCCGAAGCCGCCGTTGTCGAGCTGGCCGATCGAAACCCGGGCTCCGACCGTCGAATCCGTGACGTCGACCTTCTCCTGGCGGGCCACCAGGCGCAGGGCGGAGTGGAAGCACGCCGCGTAGCCGACCGCGAACAGCTGCTCGGGGTTGGTGCCGTTGCCGCTGCCGCCCATCTCCTTGGGGATGGCGAGGTCGAAGTCGAGGCGGCCGTCGGAGCTGCGGCCGTGGCCGTCGCGGCCTTCGCCGGTGGCCAACGCCTCTGCGGTGTAGAGCGTCTTCATGTCGGTTCCTTCCGGTTGTCTTCGGGGGCGTTGGTGAGCGCGTCGCTCAACTGGCGGACGGCGTCCCGCAACTGTTCGGCGTCCTCGACCGACAGGCCGGTGGCGCCGAACAGTCGCTCGGGGATGCACTGGGCGCGTTCCTCGAGTGCCCGCCCGGCGTCGGTGAGCTCGACCTCGACCTGTCGTTCGTCGGCGCGTGACCTGCGTCGGACGACGATCCCGTTGGCCTCCAGGCGTTTCAGCAGTGGTGAGAGGGTTCCCGAGTCCAGCTGCAACCGCTGACCGAGCCGGCCGACCGTGACCGGGCCTTCCTCCCACAGCACCACCAGCACCAGGTACTGCGGATAGGTGAGGTTCAACTCGTCGAGCACCGGCCGGTAGGCCGCCGTCATGGCACGCGTCGCCGAGTACAGCGCGAAGCACAGGTGCTGATCGAGGCGGAGCGTGGCCATACCAGAAACGGTAGCTCGCAATTCAATTGTGCACAACTGATCTACGGGTTTACTCATAGGCGCCCTCCACGTACCAGCGCCGCTGGCGGTAGCACAGCAGCAGCGCGGCCTGCCCGTGACGGCCGTCGACCAGCACCTGTGCCCGGGCGGTGCGGCCCTTGGCGCGGTCGGGGTCCCACCAGCGCTCGTCGACCGGCCATGGCCCGGCCCACCAGGCCAGATCCCCGCGGTATCCCCCGCCGTCCAACCGCGCCGGGGAGCCGGAGAACAACCCCCGATGGGTGACCCGCACCGGGTTCCCCTCGGCGTCGAGCACCTCCACCGGATCGTCGAGCAGCACGGCGGGCGACGGCTCGGGCAACTGCCCCGGCCACGGCTGGCTCGGATCGGCCTGCGGTACCGGCTCATCCCCGAACGCGGTGAAGGTGATCCGCTCGGCGGGGCCGCGCCCACCGCTGAGCACCGGGACCTGCACCGCCTCCGGTCCGAGCAGACCCTGCACACGCACCAGCGCCCGGCGGGCCCGCAACCGGTCCTCCTCCCCTACGCCGCCCCACAGCGGCAGCTGCAGCGCTTCGGCGGAGATCACCTCGACCGGCCGCAACCGCAACACGGTGATCGGCGCCGAGGGCCGGTCGTTGGGGTTGCGCCGGTTCAGCCAGCCGTCGAGCTGCCAGCGCACCCGGTCCGCGGTGGCGTCCTCGGTCAGCGGTTCGGCGCACCGCCAGACCCGTTCCAGCTCCTTGCCGTCCTCGGTGACGGCATGGATGGCCAGCCGGGTGCAGCCCACCCCCGCCGACTCGAGGCTGCGGTGCAGTTGGCCGGCCAGCGACCGGCCGGCGAACGCCGCGGCGTCCACCCGGTCGATGGGCGGATCGCAGGCCATCACCGCGTCGAGCTCTGCCGGCGGTTCCCGGCCGGACGGACCGCGGTCGGGCTCACCCCTGGCGAACCGGTGCGCGGCGACGGCATCCGCCCCGAATCGGGATGCCACATCCGTCCGGGACAGTGCCGCGAACTGGCCGATGTGGCGGATTCCCATCCGCCACAACAGGTCTGCGAGCTCTTCCCGCCCGGGAGCGGCCAGGCTCGGCTCGGTGGCCAGCTGTCGGATCGACAGTGCGGACAGGAATTCGGCATCCGCGCCGGGCGCCACGATGCGGCCCGCACGCGCGGCGAACACCGCCGTGGGCAACTGATCGGCGATGCCGACCTGACATTCCACCCCGGCGGCGGCGACCGCGTCGACCAGCCGTTCGGCGGCGGCCTGTTCGGAACCGAAGTACCGGGCCGCCCCGCGTACCGCCAGCACGAGCAGCCCCGGCCGCAGCACCTCGGCGCGCGGCACCAGGTCGTCCACCGCGGCCGTGACGTTCTCGAAGTGGCGGGCGTCGCGGGCCGGATCGGCCGGAGCGACGTGCAGGTGCGGACACCGGGCCTGCGACTCACGGCGCCGCAGCCCCCGCCGCACCCCCGCGGCACGCGCCGAGGCCGAACACGCGATGACCCGGTTGGCCAGCGTGACCGCGACCGGTGCCGTCGGGGCCAGGTTCGCCGCTGCGGCGGCGGCGACCGCCGGCCAGTCCATGCACCAGACGGCCAGCACCCGCGACGCCGCCGGAGCGGACCGCGCCACGTCACTCACCGACCGCGCGGGCGGGGCCGAAGCCGCGACCGCGGGCCCGCATCGCCAGCCGCACTCGGCTGATCCGTCCGCATCCCGGTGTCGGCGGCTGCCCCGGATCTCGCGAACCGGCGCCCACCACCTCGTAACCGCACACCCGGGCCTCCAACCGGGCCGACGCCCCGTGCCAGTCGCCGTCGGTGACCAGCAGGGTGCATCCCTTCTGCCGTGCCCGGGCCGTCACCGCACGGGCCCGGCCCGCGGGCACCGACCGCCCGCCCAGCCCGAGCACCACCAGGTCCATTCCGTCCATCAGCACCGCCGCCACCTCCACCGGATCCCCTCCCGGATCCGGGATGACGGCGAGCCTGCTGAGGTCGGCGCCGATCTCGACAGCAGCCAGCAGACCGACATCGGGCTGACCGACGATGGCGGCGTGACCACCGGCCGCCGTCGTCGCCGCGACCATGCCCAACGGCAGGGACCGGGCACCCGAGAGCACCGCGACCGTACCTCGCGGCAACGACCTCGGCAGGTGCTCAGCCAGCGATTCGGGCAGCGGCAGCAAACTATCCGCCACCGGTGAGGGATCGGCCGAGGGGGTCGGCCCCCGGCGGCCGGACCCGACCTTCCCGGCCACCGCCGCCATCTGCTTGCGCAGGTGTTCTACCTGCTCAGCACGGGTACGATGAGCCAGGCCGAGGTTGGTCGCCGCTGTCACAGAAGCACCTCCAGCATCAACCGAAACACCCGTTGTTCGAACTCTTGTTCGATACGACGAGTAAACACCGCGGCACCGACAAGCGTCAAGCTCGATCCGTCACCGCAGGCGTCCACAGCGCAACAGGCGGCCGCTGACAGCGCGTGCGCCATCAGCGGCCGGAGAAGGTCCTAACGGCCCTGGGTCATTCCCATTCGATGGTGCCGGGCGGCTTGCTCGTCACGTCCAGCACGACGCGGTTCACCTCGCGCACCTCGTTGGTGATGCGGGTGGAGATCCGCTCGAGCACCTCGTAGGGCACCCGGGTCCAGTCCGCGGTCATCGCATCCTCGCTGGACACCGGGCGCAGCACGATCGGATGGCCGTAGGTGCGGCCGTCGCCCTGCACACCGACCGACCGGACATCGGCCAGCAGCACCACCGGGCACTGCCAGATCTGGTTGTCCAGCCCCGCGGCAGTCAGCTCTTCGCGGGCGATCGCATCGGCGAGCCGCAGGGTCTCCAACCGCTCCCTCGTCACCTCACCGACGATGCGGATCCCCAGCCCCGGCCCGGGGAACGGCTGGCGCGCCACGATCTCCTCGGGCAGCCCGAGTTCGCGACCGACCGCGCGGACCTCGTCCTTGAACAGCAGCCGCAGCGGCTCGACCAGCGTGAACTTCAGGTCGGCGGGCAGACCGCCCACGTTGTGGTGGCTCTTGATGTTGGCCGTGCCCGAGCCGCCGCCGGATTCGACGACGTCGGGATACAGGGTGCCCTGCACCAGGTAATCGACCGGGGCGCCGCTGTCCCCCACGATGTCGAGCACCGCCCCGTCGAACGCGGCGATGAACTCGCGGCCGATGATCTTGCGTTTGCCCTCCGGGTTGGTCACCCCGGACAGCGCCTCGAGGAACCGCTCGGCGGCGTCGACGGTGACGAGGTTGGCACCGGTGGCGGCGACGAAGTCGCGCTGCACCTGCGCCCGTTCCCCCGAACGCAACAGGCCGTGGTCGACGAACACGCACGTCAGGCGGTCGCCGATGGCGCGCTGCACCAGCGCCGCGGCCACCGCGGAATCCACCCCGCCGGACAGCCCGCAGATGGCGCGGCCGTCACCGATCTGTTCACGGACCTGCTCGACCAGCGCATCGGCGATGTTGGCCGGCGTCCACTTCGCGCCGATGCCGGCGAAATCGTGCAGGAACCGGCTGAGCACCTGCTGACCGTGCGGCGAGTGCAGCACCTCGGGGTGGTACTGAACGCCGGCCAGCCGCCGGGCCCGGTTCTCGAACGCCGCGACGGGAGCACCCGCGCTGGTGGCCACCACCTCGAAACCCGACGGGGCCTCGGTGACCGCGTCACCGTGGCTCATCCACACCGGCTGCGTGGCCGGCAGATCCGAATGCAATTCTCCGCCAGCCACTTTCAGCTCGGTGCGGCCGTACTCACTGGTGCCCGTGTGCGCGACGGTGCCGCCCAGCGCCTGCGCCATGGCCTGGAAGCCGTAGCAGATGCCGAACACCGGGACGTCGAGGTCGAACAGCGCCGGGTCCAACTGGGGGGCGCCGTCGGCGTAGACACTCGCCGGACCGCCGGAGAGCACGATGGCCTGCGGATCCTTGGCCTTGATCTCCTCGACGGAAGCGGTGTGCGGGACGACCTCGGAGAAGACCCGGGCTTCGCGCACCCGGCGGGCGATCAGCTGTGCGTACTGCGCGCCGAAATCGATCACCAACACAGGCCGCGGAGATGGGGAATTCACTGCCTCAGTCTAGTGGGGCCCCGGGATCGTCGACCGGCCGGTTTTGCGCCGTCACGTTACTGTCGCGGTGGCAGTGGTTACCCCAGCGGGGAAACCAAACGCGGAAGCGAGGTTCGCCGTGCTGGGTCTGCCCGAGCAGATAACGGCATGCCTGTTCGATCTCGACGGCGTGCTCACCGATACCGCCAGCGTCCACACCCGGGCGTGGAAGGCCATGTTCGACGCATACCTGCAGACCAGGGCGCAGCGCACCGGGGAACAGTTCGTGCCGTTCGACGCGGGTGCGGACTACCAACGCTATGTCGACGGCAAACGCCGCGAGGACGGCGTGCGGTCGTTTCTGGCCAGCCGCGGCATCGAACTCCCCGACGGCGACCCCGATGATCCGCCGGACGCCGAGACCGTGCACGGGTTGGGCAACCGCAAGAACGAGATGTTCCACGAGACCGTGCGCCGCGACGGGGTCGAGGTGTTCGAGGGCTCCCGCCGCTATCTCGAGGAGGCCAGCGCCGCCGGCTTCGGCATCGCCGTCGTCTCGTCGAGCGCGAACACCAAAGAGGTGCTCGAGGTCACCGGCATGGCGCGCTACGTGCAGTACCGCGTCGACGGGGTGACCATGCGCGAGGAACACATCGCGGGAAAGCCCGCGCCGGACTCGTTCCTGCGGGCGGCCGAACTGCTCGGCGTGACACCGGAACACGCCGCCGTGTTCGAGGACGCCCTCGCCGGGGTCGCGGCCGGACGGGCCGGACGGTTCGGTTATGTGGTGGGGGTCGACCGCGTAGGGCAGGCTGAGGAACTGCGCCGCAACGGCGCCGACATCGTCGTCACCGACCTCGCGGAATTGCGGTAACCACCATGATGATCACCCACGAGGCCTTCCCGGTCGAACCGTGGCACGTGCGCGAGACCAGCCTCGAACTCGAGCTGCTCGCTCAGTCGGAGTCGCTGTTCGCGCTGTCCAATGGCCACATCGGGCTGCGCGGCAACCTCGACGAGGGCGAACCGCACGGCCTGCCCGGCACGTATCTCAACTCGTTCTACGAGATCCGGCCACTGCCCTACGCCGAAGCGGGTTACGGCTACCCGGAGGCCGGCCAGACCGTCGTCGACGTCACCAACGGCAAGATCCTGCGCCTGCTCGTCGACGACGAACCGTTCGACGTGCGCTACGGCGAGGTGATCGACCACGAACGGGTGCTCGACCTGCGCGCCGGAACGCTGAGCCGGCAGACCCAGTGGCGTTCTCCGGCAGGCAAACAGGTCAAGGTGCATTCGACCCGGCTGGTCTCGCTGACCCAGCGCAGCATTGCCGCCATCGAGTACGTCGTCGAGGCGCTCGACGAATTCGTCCGTGTGACAGTGCAATCCGAACTGGTCGCCAACGAGGACCAGCCCGAGACATCGGGCGACCCCCGCGTGGCGGCCGTGCTGCGCAAACCCCTGGAAGCGGTCCACCACGAACAGACCGACCACAGCGCTCTGCTGGTGCACCGGACCCGGGGCAGCGGCCTCATGATGGTCGCCGCGATGGATCACGAGGTGGATGTGCCCGGGCGGGTCGAGATCACCACCGACAGCGGCGCAGACCTCGCCCGCACCACCGTGGTCTGCGGATTGCGCCCCGGCCAGCGGCTGCGCATCGTCAAGTACCTCGCCTACGGGTGGTCGAGCCTGCGGTCGCGGCCCGCCCTCAGCGATCAGGCCAGCGCGGCGATCACCGGCGCCCGCTACAGCGGCTGGCAGGGTCTGCTCGATGCGCAGCGCGCGTATCTCGACGAGTTCTGGGACTGCGCCGACGTGGAAGTCGAGGGGGATCCGGACTGTCAGCAGGCCGTCCGGTTCGGGCTCTTCCACGTCCTGCAGGCCAGTGCCCGCGCCGAACGGCGCGCCATCCCGGGCAAGGGGTTGACCGGAACCGGTTACGACGGGCACGCGTTCTGGGACACCGAGGGTTTCGTGCTGCCGGTGCTGACCTACACCAAACCCTCGGCGGCCGCTGACGCGCTGCGCTGGCGGGCCTCCACACTCGACCTCGCCAAAGAGCGTGCGGCCCAACTGGACCTGAAGGGTGCGGCGTTCCCGTGGCGGACCATCCGCGGCGAGGAGTGCTCGGCCTACTGGCCTGCGGGCACCGCGGCCTGGCACGTCAACGCCGACATCGCGATGGCCTTCGAACGCTACCGCCAGGTCACCAGTGACGACTCGCTGGAACGCGAATGCGGCCTGCAGGTGCTGATCGAGACGGCGCGGCTGTGGATGTCGCTGGGCCACCACGACCGCTACGGGGTCTGGCATCTCGACGGGGTCACCGGTCCCGACGAATACACCGCGGTGGTGCGCGACAACGTGTTCACCAACCTGATGGCCGCGGGCAACCTGCGCGCCGCGGCCGACGCGTGCACCCGGCACCCGGAAACCGCTCGTGACCACGGGGTGTCGACGGAGGAGACCGCCGCCTGGCGCGACGCCGCCGACGCGGTGCACATCCCGTTCGACGAGGAACTCGGCGTGCATCCGCAGTGCGAGGGGTTCACCACGCTGCGGGAGTGGGATTTCACGGCGAACACGGTGTACCCGTTGCTGCTCCACGAACCCTACGTCCGCCTGTACCCGGCGCAGGTGCTCAAACAGGCCGACCTGGTGCTGGCGATGCAGTGGCAGAGTCATGCGTTCACCGCCGAGCAGAAGGCCCGCAACGTCGACTACTACGAGCGGCGCACCACCCGCGACTCCTCGCTGTCGGCGTGCACGCAGGCCGTGATGTGCGCCGAGGTGGGCCACCTCGAACTCGCCCACGACTACACCTACGAAGCGGCCATGATCGATCTGCGCGATCTGCACCGCAACACCCGCGACGGGCTGCACATGGCCTCGCTCGCCGGCGCATGGACCGCACTGGTAGCCGGATTCGGCGGCCTGCGAGACGACGAGGGCGTACTGTCACTGAATCCGCATCTGCCAGACGGCATCTCGTGCCTGCGGTTCCGCATCCGCTGGCGCGACTTCCGGGTCACGGTGCTGGTCAACCATTCCGACGTCACCTACACGCTGCGTGACGGACCCGGCGGCACGCTGACCATCCGGCACGCCGAGCGCGAGCTCACGCTCACGACCCAGGCGCCGACCACGGTCGCCCTGGAACCGTGTCGGCCGCTGCTGCCCCCGCCGCCGCAACCACCCGGTCGGGAACCGTTGCGGCGCAGGGTGAAGAAGGGCGGCTGACCGTTCAGGCGCCGCGCGCCTCCGACGTGGTGGGATCCCGCCGGTTGACGGTCTCGCGGCTGGCGTTCCAGTCCAGAGCCGCCGGGGCGCCCGCGGGCACCACCGGATGGGCGGGGGCGATCGGATCGAGGCGGCGGTAGCCCTCGCCCTGGGCCGGCCGCAGATCCTGCTCCCCCTTGTTCGGCCACAGCGAGGCCGCCCGTTCCGCCTGCGCACTGATCGTCAGGGACGGGTTGACGCCGAGGTTGGCCGAGATCGCCGCACCGTCGGTGACGTAGAGGGTCGGATAGTTGTAGACGCGGTGATACGGGTCGATGACGCCGTGCTCGACACTGTCCCCGATGGCGGCGCCACCGAGGAAGTGGGCGGTCAGCGGGATGTTGAACAGTTCGCCCCAGGTACCGCCCGCGACGCCGTCGATCTTCTCGGCGATACGCCGGGTCACCTCGTTGCCCACCGGGATCCACGTCGGGTTCGGTTCGCCGTGGCCCTGTTTGCTCGTCAGTCTCCTGGTACCGAACTTCGTGCGCTTGGTAAACGTGGTGATGGAGTTGTCGAGGTTCTGCATCACGAGGGCGATCAGCGTGCGCTCGCTCCACCGCCGCACGTTGAGCAACCGGACGGTGCCACGCGGATCCTTGCGCGCGTTGATGAACAGCTGCTTCCAGCGCGGCACGTCGGTGCCCTCGGGACCGGCGCCGTCGGTCATCAGGGTCTGCAGCAGCCCCATGGCGTTGGAGCCCTTGCCGTAGCGCACCGGCTCGATGTGGGTGTCGGAGGTCGGGTGGATCGACGAGGTGATCGCCACGCCGTGGGTGAGGTCGAGGTCGTCGGTGACGTGGAAGCGGCCCGCACCGACGATGGACTCCGAGTTGGTGCGGGTCAGCATGCCCAACCGGTCCGACAGCTGCGGCAGCTTGCCGGCGTCACGCATCTTGAAGAGCAGCTTCTGGGTACCGAAGGTGCCCGCGGCGAGCACGAGGTTGGTGGCGGTGAAGGTCTGCCTGTGGCGGCGCAGCTTGCTGCCGGTCCGGACGGTGGTCACCTCCCAGACGCCGTCGGGGCGCTGTTCGAAGCTCGTCACCGTCGTCATCGGGTGCACCTTCGCGCCCGCGTTCTCGGCGAGGTACAGGTAGTTCTTCACCAACGTGTTCTTGGCGTTGTGGCGGCAGCCGGTCATGCATTCGCCGACCTCGATGCAGCCGCGGCGGGCCGGACCCGCGCCGCCGAAATACGGATCGGGAACGGTCTTGCCGGGGGCCTTCTGCCCGTCGGGTCCGAAGAACACGCCGACCGGTGTGGGCACGAAGGTGTCGCCGACGCCCATCTCCTCGGCGACCTCCTTGACGATGCGGTCGGCGTCGGTGAACGTCGGATTGGTGACGACGCCGAGCATCCGCTGCGCCTGCTCGTAGTGCGGCAGCAGCTCGTCGTTCCAGTCGGTGATGTGTTTCCACTGCGGATCGTTGAAGAACGGCTCACGCGGCACGTACAGGGTGTTGGCGTAGTTGAGCGATCCGCCGCCGACGCCCGCGCCGGCGAGGATGAGGACGTCGCGCAGCAGATGGATGCGCTGAATGCCGAAGCACCCCAGCTGCGGCGCCCACAGGAAGTTCCGCAGATCCCACGAGGTCTTCGCGAAGTCCTCGTCGGCGAAGCGGCGGCCGGCCTCCAGCACGCCGACGCGGTAACCCTTCTCGGTGAGCCGCAGCGCGGTCACGCTGCCGCCGAAACCCGAACCGATGATGAGGACGTCGTAGTCAGGCTGCATGAGACCAGTATGGGTTACCAATGGGTAACTATCTAGACAGGTAGCCCTAACGTGTAAAGGAACTTTCCAGCCGCGGCGAAACCCTCAGGCGCCGACCGTCAGGCCGACCTTCTGGAATTCCTTCGGATCGCAGTAGCCGGCCTTGGCCATCGACCGGCGCAGCCCGCCGACGAGGTTGAGCGAGCCGAACGGATCGTCCGACGGTCCGGTGAGTACCTGCTGCAGCGACGGCCGCTCACCGAGAGCGACCTGCAGCAGCGCACCACGGGGCAGCGACGGATGCGCGGCGGCCGCGGGCCAGAACCAGCCGCCGCCCATCGCCTCGGCGGCGCTGGCCAGCGGTGTGCCCAGCACGACCGCGTCGGCGCCGCAGGCGATGGCCTTGGCGAGATCCCCGGAGGTGTGGATGTCGCCGTCGGCGAGCACGTGCACGTAACGTCCGCCGGTCTCGTCGAGGTACTCGCGGCGGGCGGCGGCGGCGTCGGCGATCGCGGTGGCCATCGGCACGCTGATGCCCAGCACCTCGTCGCTCGTGGTGACGTTCGACGTCGACCCGTAGCCGACGATCACCCCGGCCGCACCGGTGCGCATGAGGTGCAGTGCGGTGCGGTGGTCGAGCACACCGCCGGCCACCACCGGGATGTCGAGTTCGGAGATGAACGTCTTGAGGTTGAGCGGTTCTCCATCGGAGGCCACGCGTTCGGCCGACACGATCGTGCCCTGGATGACCAGCAGGTCGATCCCCGCCTGCAGCAGCGCCGGGGTGAGCGCCTGCGCGTTCTGCGGACTCACCCGCACCGCCGTCGTCACACCCGCATCACGGATCTGCGCCACGGCCGCGCCCAGCAGCTCCGGGTCCAGCGGCGCGGCGTGCAGTTGCTGCAGCAGCCGGATCGCGGCCGACGGATCGGGCTCCTTGTCCGCGGCCTCGACGACCTGGCGGATCTTCTCCTCGACGTCGGCGTGCCTGCCGATCAGCCCTTCACCGTTGAGGACCCCGAGCCCGCCGAGCCGGCCGAGTTCGATCGCGAACTCCGGCGACACCAGCGCATCGGTCGGATGCGACACCACCGGGATCTCGAACCGGTAGGCGTCCAGCTGCCAGGCGGTCGACACGTCCTGCGACGAGCGGGTGCGCCGCGACGGCACGATGTTGATGTCGTGGAGTTCGTAGGTGCGGCGGGCGGTTCTGCCCATACCGATTTCGACCATGTCTCGCACAGTGCTGTTCCCCAGTCCCGTCAGCGGGCGTAGTAGTTGGGTGCTTCGACGGTCATCGTGATGTCGTGCGGGTGGCTTTCCTTGAGCCCCGCCGCGGTGATCTGCACGAATTGCGCCTGCTGCAACGCCTCGATGGTCGGCGAACCGGTGTAGCCCATCGCCGCGCGCAGACCGCCGGTGAGCTGGTGGATCACCTGCGCGAGCGGTCCGCGGAACGGCACCCGGCCCTCGATGCCCTCGGGCACCAGCTTGTCCTCGGAGAGCACGTCGTCCTGGAAGTAGCGGTCCTTGGAGAACGAGCCCCGCGTGGCGCCCGCTGCGTTGCGACCCTGCATCGCCCCGAGCGAACCCATTCCGCGGTAGCTCTTGAACTGCTTGCCGTTGACGAAGATCAGATCGCCGGGCGCCTCGGCGGTGCCCGCGAGCAGCGATCCCAGCATGGCCGTCGACGCGCCGGCGGCCAGCGCCTTGGCGATGTCGCCGGAGTACTGCAGGCCGCCGTCGGCGATCACCGGCACACCGGAGGGTGCGCACGCCGCCACCGCTTCGAGGATCGCGGTGATCTGCGGGGCCCCAACCCCGGCGACGACGCGCGTCGTGCAGATCGACCCCGGGCCCACACCGACCTTGACCGCGTCGGCGCCCGCCTCGACGAGCGCGGCCGCGCCGGAGCGCGTCGCCACGTTGCCGCCGATGACCTCGACCCGGTCGCCGAGCACGGTCTTGATGCGGTGCACCATGTCGAGCACCCCGCGGTTGTGCGCATGGGCGGTGTCGACGACCAGCACGTCCACCCCGGCGTCGGCGAGCGTCATGGCGCGCGCCCACGCATCGTCACCGACACCGACCGCGGCGCCGACGAGCAGCCGGCCGTCGGAGTCCTTGGTGGCGAGCGGGAACTGTTCGGTCTTGACGAAGTCCTTGACCGTGATCAGCCCGGTCAGCTTGCCGTGGCCGTCGACGATCGGCAGCTTCTCGATCTTGTGGCGCCGCAGCAGTCCGAGCGCGGCCTCGGCCGAGACGCCCTCCTGCGCGGTGATCAGCGGCGCCTTGGTCATCACCTCGGCGACCGGCTTGGACTGGTCGACCTCGAACCGCATGTCGCGGTTGGTGATGATGCCGACGAGTGCGCCCTGTGCGTCGACCACCGGAAGCCCGGAGATCCGGAACCGGGCACACATCGCGTCGACTTCGGCCAGGGTGTTGTCCGGTGAGCAGGTCACCGGGTCGGTGACCATCCCCGCTTCGGACCGCTTGACGGTCTCGACCTGGCCGGCCTGTTCGGCGGCGGGCAGGTTGCGGTGCAGCACACCCATGCCCCCGGCGCGCGCCATCGCGATGGCCATGCGTGATTCGGTGACCGTGTCCATCGCCGAGCTGACCAACGGCACGCGCAGGCGGATGCGCTTGGTGAGCTGGCTCGAGGTGTCGGCGGTCGCCGGCACGACGTCCGAGGCGGCGGGCAACAGCAGGACGTCGTCGAAGGTGAGCCCGAGCATGGCCACCTTCGTCGGGTCGTCGCCGCCGGTGGGAACCGGTACGGCGATGGGAACGCTGCGTTCAGCGATCGACATGGGCGTGGCCTCCATAGGCACTGAGACGGATACCCAATCCTATCGGTTGGGGCTGTGGTGGCTCGGCCCCGCACACCTGGGTCGCCACACCGGTCGACGGCTGGCGCGATGACAGTGGGGCTGCGTAATGTGGGACTCGTGCGAGACCATCTGCCACCTGGTTTGCCGCCCGATCCGTTCGCCGACGATCCGTGCGATCCCTCGGCGGCGCTCGACGCGCTCGAACCGGGTCAGCCGCTGGACCCGCAGGAGCGTACCGCCGTCGAGGCGGACCTCGCCGATCTCGCGGTCTACGAGGCGCTTCTGGCCCACAAGGGGATCCGCGGCCTGGTCGTCTGCTGTGACGAATGCCAGCAGGATCACTACCACGACTGGGACATGCTGCGCGCCAACCTGCTGCAGCTGCTCGTCGACGGCACTGTTCGGCCGCACGAACCCGCCTACGATCCCGAACCCGACGCGTACGTCACCTGGGACTACTGCCGCGGGTACGCCGACGCCTCGCTGAACGAAGCGACGTCGGACTCAGACGGCTACCGCTGAGCGGTTCGTCACTCTTCTGTTGATCCGCCGCCCGGCAGCGGCAGCACCACCGTGGTGGTGGCCACCGGAGCGGCGATTTCGGGCCGCTCGACGGTCGGCGCCTGCTGAGTCGGCACCTCCACCTCCACCTCCACCTCCACCTCGGCCTCACCGACCACCGGCGGCGTGGCCGCCGGCGCCTCCGTGGTTCCCGGCGCGACGGTCGTCGTGGTGACCGCGGGCGCACTCGCCGTGGTGACCGGCGCGCTCGTCGTCACCGGTGCCGAGGACGGCGGCGGCGCCTCGACGGGACCCCGGGTGGTCGTGGTCCCGGGCTCCGCGGCAGCCGACGACGACGGCGCCGGAGGGGGCGCCGTCGACGAGGTGGCCGACGGTGGTGGTGAGGTACTTGCCGGCGGGGAGGTCGTCGTCGTGCCCGGCGGCGGCGTCGAGGACGGCGATTCGGTCGTGGTGACCGACGGTTCGGTCGACGACGGCGTCGTCGCGTCCACGGGTGAGGTACTCGACGGCGAGGTGGCGTCCGGCGAGAGCAGCACCGGGAGCGGCAGATCCGACGGCACCTCGGGCAGTACCACCGGCGGCGCGTCCGGCGGCACCGTCGCGTTCGGGTCGCGGGTCTCGACCTTCACCGACAACTGCTGCCACTGGTCGACGAGCTCCTGCTGACGGTCGGTGTCCCCCACCGCCGCGACGGTGGTGGTGAGCGTCTGCAGCTTGTTCTGCGCGGCCGCCCAGTCGCCCTGGGCGATGAGCTGCTCGACCTGTGCCATCTGCGTCTGGGCCGCGAGCGCGACCTGATCGTCGCGGGTCGCCTGCTGTTCACCGAACAGCATCGTGCGCACACCGTAGAGCGGATCACCCGGTCCGGCGCCGTAGACCACCGAGCCGAAACCGCCGAGGCACAGCACCGCGGCGGCCACCGATCCGACGACGGCCAGTGAGAACCGGCGGCGCTGGGTGGCCCGACGCTCGGTCGAGGTGGCGCGGTCCAGAGCGATCGCCGCATCGCGCGGCGTGACGACGGTCGACATGGGCGCCTGCCGCACTTCGTCGCGCCAGCCGGCCAGCAGATAGGCCAGTTCGGCCTCGCCGGGCTCGTTCGAGTAGACCGGCTGCTCCATCGCGAGCGCGTCGAGAAGACGGTCGGTGTGGCTGATCTCGGGCAGCGACGGATCGCCCCCGTTGGAGGATCGGCGCGGGAAGTCAGGCATGGTCGTGCCCCGTCGCGATGATCTCCGCCTTGAGTCGCGCCAGTGCGCGGTGCTGCGCGACCCGGACCGCTCCCGCGGTGCTGCCGACGGCTTCGGCCGTCTCCTCGGCGCTCATGCCGACGACGACACGCAGGATGAGGATCTCGCGCTGCTTGTCGGGCAGCACACCGAGCAGTTTGTCCATGCGCGCCGACGATTCGGCGTTGATGGCCAGTTGTTCGGGGCCCGCCTCCGTGGAGAAGCGTTCGGGCACCACGTCGGTGGGATCCGACTTGTTGCGGCTCGCCGCGCGGTGAGCGTCCGCGATCTTGTGCGCTGCGATGCCATACACGAAGGCGAGGAACGGTCGTCCCTGGTCCTTGTAGCGCGGCAGCGCCGTGATGGCGGCCAAGCAAACCTCCTGCGCAACGTCGTCGGCGGAGAGACCGCTTCGTTCCGTCGCGCCGATCCTGGCTCGGCAGTACCGCACGACGATGGGTCGAATGGTCTCCAACACTTCGCGGAGTGCGTCACGATTTCCCGCCACTGCCTCAGCGACGACAGCATCGAGACGTTCTCCCGAAAGTGTCATCGTGGGTGTGTTCTCCAACGTTACGAACGGCGTATCCGGCGCTCTGGCTCAGCTAAACAATAACGATGCCGGCGGGCGCCACCCGGACTAGCGATCGGACCACACGCCACCCCTGCGACGCACAGTATCGGCGCTCGCGACGCGAAAGTCGCTGACCTGCCCCGGCGTGTACGCGGCGCTCCCTATATCGGCCAGCAGACTGGCCAGCGCCCACCGCAACGGCACCAGCCCGAGATCGCCTGATCGGTCGAGCGCCGCGTCCGCGATCGCCCGGGACCGGTCGAGCTGCCCGTGGCTGCACAGCGCCGCGGCGAGCACCACCTCGGACTTGAGCCGATGCCGCGTCGACGGATGCGCAGCGGCCGCGGCGACCGCGCGTTCGGCGTGC